>JAIXPK010000036.1 GCA_027486335.1 Verrucomicrobiaceae bacterium
CGGTTTTCCCGCTTGGCTCGATGGAGTCAGCGGCTATCTTTTTCTGTGGTTTGAAGGCCATAGGGCGTCAAGTAAGCACGCGAAATGCGCGCTGCTTGACGTCCTTCATGCCATCTACAAGCCGGCATCCCCAAGGGATGCGAGGGGAGCGGGCTTGTTGGGAGAGCGGGGCTCACGCGAGGGCGCGAAGGGCTGGTGGGGAGAGGGCTGGAAGGCGCACTTCGTGCGCGGGGAGAGCTGTGATTCTCCCAGCAGTCCAGAGCCTGCGGCGCGCTTGTACTGAGAGGGCTCGTGGGGAGAGGCGCGAGTACGGAGCCTCGCGGTCCCGGGCTTGTTGGGAGGGCTGGCAGGCGCACTCCGTGCGCGGGGAGAGCTGTAATGCTGACAGCAGTCCAGAGCCTGCGGCTGCTGGTTGGGAGAAGGTGGGTGTCAGGTGAGGGAGGCGCGGAGGAGGCCGATGAGGGCGGAGGTGATGATGATGGGGAGGATGGGGAGTTTGGCTTTTTCGAGGGCGAGGAAGGCGGCGATGGTGAGGGCGGCGGCGGTCCAGTCTGGGTGGTGGTTGGGGAGGAGGGAGGTGGAGGCGAAGGAGATGGCTAGGTTGAGGATGACGCCGACGACGGCGGCGGTGATGGCGTGGAGGGCGGCGGAGAGCCGGGGGTGATGGTGGAGGGATTCGATGTGGGGAGCGCCGAGGAAGACCATGAGGAAGCTGGGGAGGAAGGTGCACCATGAGGTGATGGCGGCGGCGAGGGAGGCGGCGGCGAGTTGGGGGAGTGGGTGTGGGTGGTTCCATCCGGCGGCGAAGCCTGCGAATTGGAGGACCATGATGAGTGGGCCTGGGGTGGATTCGGCGAGGGCGAGGCCGGTCATCATCTGGTGGTGGGAGAGCCAGTGGTGGTGGTCGACGGCCTGCTGGGAGACGTAGGGTAGGACGGCGTAAGCGCCGCCGAAGGTGATGAGGGCGGCTTTGCTGAAGAAGAGGCCGAGGTTTGTGAAGAGAGAGCGTGGGCCGAAGGCGACGGTGGCGGCGAGGACGGGGAGCCACCAGATGGTGAGGGTGGTGCCGGTGATGGTGAGGGTGCGTCGGAGGGAGGGACGGGGGCAGGGCGGGAGGGTTAGGGAGGGTGCGGAGGAGGGCCGGGAGGATGGGGCGGGAGAGGCGGGGAAGAGGTCGGGTCGGTAGCGGTGGCCGAAGGAACCGAGGAGAGCGGCGGCGGCGAGGATGAGGATGAAGGAGACGTGGGAGAAGCGGATGAGGGCGAACGAGGCGATGGCGATGAGCCAGAGGGGTGTGGAGTGGAGGGCTTTGCGGCCGATGCGGAGAGTGGCGGCGAGGATGAGGGCGACGACGGCGGGGGCGAGGCCGGCGAAGGCGGCGGCGATCCACCAGAGGTTCTGTCCGGCCATGTAGAGCCAGCTGAGGAGGAAGAGGAGGAGGGCGGAGGGGAGGATGAAGAGGGCACCGGCGGCGATGCCGCCTTTTGCGCCGTGGAGACGCCAGCCGAGGTAGGTGGCGAGCTGCTGGGCCTCCGGGCCGGGGAGGAGCATGCAGAAGTTGAGGGCGTGGAGGAAGTGGTCGTCGGAGATCCAGCGTCGGCGTTCGACGAGTTCGCGGTGCATGAGGGCGATCTGTCCGGCTGGGCCGCCGAAGCTGAGGCAGCCGAGCCGGAACCACCATTTGAGGGCGGTGCGGAATGAGGGCATGGCCGGGGGGCCGACGGGGAGACGATCGGCGGGATCCGGCATGGGAGGGCGCGTCAGGTTAGGGCGGCCCGTCCTGGGGATTGCTAGGCGAGGGAGGGGACGGCGACGCTGGTGTCGGTTTCTGCGGAGTAGTCGATCCCGTTGAGGCCGAAGCCGAAGAGGCGGAGGAAGCTGGACTGGTAGCCGGCGAAGTCGCCGAGTTCGGCGAGGTTTTCGGTGGAGACGATTTTCCAGCGTTCGGCGACGAGGGCCTGGACGTGCGGGGTCATTTCCCAGTCGTCGATGCGGATGCGGCCGGCGTCGTCGGGCTGGGGGGTGCCGTTGGCGAGACGTTCGCGGAAGAGCCGGTCCATTTGTTCGATGCAGTCCTCGTGGGTGCCTTCCTCTTTCATGACCTTGTAGAGGAGGGAGATGTAGAGTGGGACGACGGGGATGGCGGAGCTGGCCTGGGTGACGAGGGCTTTGTTGACGGAGACCCATGCTTTGCCGCCGAGGGGGGCGAGGGAGAGGTCGAGGGCGCGCTGGACGCGTTCGAGGTCTTCCTTGGCGCGGCCGATGGTGCCGTTTTTGTAGATCGGCCATGTTTCGACGGGGCCGATGTAGGAATAGGCGATGGTCTGGGCGTTAGGGGCGAGGGCGTCGGCGGCGAGGAGGGCGTCGATCCAGAGTTGCCAGTCGTCGCCGCCCATGACGGCGATGGTCTGGTCGATGTCATCGCCGGCGGCGGGTTCGATGGTGATTTCGTGGACGGCGCCGGTGCCGGTGTTGAGGTTTTTGCTGGAGAATGGTTCGCCGACTGGTTTGAGGACGGATTTGAAGACCTCGCCGGTTTTGGGGTGAGTGCGGCGTGGGGAGGCGAGACTGTAGATGACGGTGTCGACCTGGCCGAGATCGGCTTTGAGGGCGGCGATGACCTCGGCTTTGATGGTGTCGGAGAAGGCGTCGCCGTTGAAGGAGCGGGCGTAGAGACCGGCTTTGGCGGCTTCTTTTTCGAAGGCGGCGGAGTTGTACCAGCCTGCGGAGCCGCAGCGGTCTGGTTCGCCTGGTTTTTCGAAGAAGACCCCGATGGTGGCGGCGTTGGAGCCGAAGGCGGCGGCGATGCGGGAGGCGAGGCCGTAGCCGGTGGAAGCGCCGATGACGAGGACCTTTTTGGGGCCGTTAGGGATGGGGCCGCGGTTTCTGACGACGGCGATCTGTTCGGCGATGTGAGCGGCGCAGCCGTCCGGGTGGGCGGTGGTGCAGATGAACCCGCGGATTTTGGGGGAGACGATCATGGCGGCGGGGGGAGTTAGGGATCAGGGGAGGATGGAGACGCGGACCCCTTCGGAGTCGGTGATGACGCCGAGTTCGCGGCCGCCGGGGCCGGCGGCGAGGGCTTTGGCTTTGTCGGCCTGAGGGACGATGACGACCCAGCCCCAGCCCATGTTGAAGGTGTTGATCTGGTCGGCGGGGTCGCAGTGCTGGAGGACCTTGGGGATGGCGCCGAGGTTCCATGCGGGGATGGAGAGGTCAGCGCCTTTGTGGCCGAGGAAGCGTTCGAGGTTTTCGGTGAGACCGCCGCCGGTGATGTGGGCCATGGCGCGGACATCGACGGAGGCGGCGCGGAGGGCGCGGACCTCTTCGTGGTAGAGGCGTGTGGGGGCGAGCATCGCGACAATTTCCTCGGTGGAGAAGTCGTCGGCGTGTTCGCGGAGAACGCGGCGGACGAGACTCCAGCCGTTGGCGTGGAAGCCGTCGCTGGGGAAGCCGATGACGGCGTCGCCGGGTTGGACGCGTTCTGGCTGGATGAGGTCGGGTTTTTCGACCGCGCCGATGGCGAAGCCGCTCATTTCGACGAAGCCTTCGGGGACGATGCCTGGCATTTCGGCGGTTTCGCCGCCGGCGAGGATGCAGTCGCAGGCGGCGAGCCATTCGGTCATGCCGGCGATGAGACGGGAGATCTGGACCTTATCGATTTTCGGGATGCCGAGGTAATCGAGGAACATGATAGGGTCGCCGCCGGTGGTGAGGACGTCATTGACGTTCATGGCGACGAGGTCCTTGCCCGCGGTTTCGAGGAGATCGTGGTGGAGGAGGAGTTCGAGCTTGGTGCCGACGCCGTCGCAGCCGGTGACGATGACTGGTTGTTTGTAGCTGCTGAGGTCGTAGGCGGCGGCGAAGAGACCGAAGGCACCGTAGAGCTTGCGCTTGGCTTCGGTGGAGGAGCGGAGCTTGCCGATGTCTCCGACAAGCGCGGCGGCTTCTTTGGTGTCGACTCCGGCTTGCTGGTAGGTGAGTTTGGTGGACGACATGGGGCGCGGGGAAAGAGTTAGGAGGTGGGGGTGTCAGGCGTTGGCGGCGATGAGACGGCGGCCGCCGGTGAGTTCGCGCCAGATGCCGCGGAAGAAGGAATAGCCTTCGCCGTAGTTGGTGCCGTTGGACCAATCGGGGTCGTAGTGGTGGGAGCGGAAGAGGAAGCGTTCCGGGTGGGGCATGAGGCCGAAGACCCGGCCGGTGGGGTCCTGGAGGCCGGCGATGCGCAGGGAGGAACCGTTGACGTCGTCGGCGTACTGGAGCGTGACGAGGCCCTTGGCGAGATATTCTTCGGCTTTGCCTTCCGGGGCGACGAAGCGGCCTTCGGCGTGAGCGATGGGGAGTTCGAGGTCCGGGGCGACTTCGGAGAGGAAAGGGTTATTGGGGGCGGTGACCTTGAGTTTGACCCAACGGCACTGGAAGCGACCGCTGGCGTTGTCGATGAGCGAGCCTTCGGGGAGAACGCCGATTTTGGTGAGGATCTGGAAGCCGTTGCAGATGCCGAGGACGTAGCCGCCGTTGGAGATGAAGGATTCGATGGAGTGGCCGAGACGGCGTTCGGTGACGAGCTGGGCGATGCGGCCGGCCATGACGTAGTCGCCGTAGGAGAAGCCGCCGCTCATGACGAGGAGCCTGGCGGCCTTGAGGTCGTCCTTGGTGACTGTTGAGATGGGAACGACTTTGGGAGCGAAGCCTGCGATTTCGAGGGCGCGGGAGGTTTCTGCGTCGCAGTTGGTTCCGGGGAATTTGATGAGCAGGGCGGGCGGCTGATCGAGCATGGCGGCGGGGCGGAAAATTGATCGGACGAGCGGAGGCGTGGGAATGCAACCGGCAATCTGGGAGGGGAGGAGAGAGGGAGCGGGGATTTCGGGTTTTTCTGTTGCCAAGGTGGGGCGTGCCCGAAAGGTTGGGAGTCCATGTTCTCCAGAGTCTTCAGTCAAGTCCTACCGGTGGCGGCGGTGATCGTTGTGAGCGGGTGCGGGTTGGTGTGTGCGCAGGAGGGAGGGGAGTCGGAGGGCGATACGATTCATGTGCCGCCGACGGTGACGTGGGAGAAGATTGCGGATTTGGCGGAGCCGGGCGGGGAGAAGCTTGGTGGGTATGGGGGGATGTTTGCGGGGGTGCAGGGGGACGTGCTGCTGCTGGCGGGTGGGACTGAGTTTCCGGAGAAGATGCCGTGGGAGGGAGGGGTGCGGGTGTTCAGCCGTGGGGTGCATGTGCTGGAGCGGAAGACAGGGGAGAATGCGGCGCCTGAGTATCGGTGGGTGGAGGCTGGGTATGAGTTGCCGGTGGGGCTGGGATGCGGGGCGAGTGTGTCGGTGGCGGATGGGTTGTTGTGTATTGGGGGAGCGACGGTGGATCAGGTGGTGGACACGTGTTTTCTGCTGAGGTGGAATGGGGAGAAGCGGAAGGTGGAGCGGGTGGAGTTTCCGAAGTTGCCGCGGGCCTTGGCTTGGTCGTCGGCGGCGGTGGTGAAGCAGATGGTGTATGTGATGGGTGGGACGGGGGTGCTGGGGAGCGGGGGTGGGAGCAAGGCGTTTTTTGCGTTGGATTTGAGCAAGCGTAAGGGTGGGGCGAAGGAATTTGCGTGGAAGCCGTTGCCGGCGTGGGAGGGGCCGGCGCGGATGCTGGCGGTGGGGGTGTCTGGTGTGGAGGGGAATTCGGAATATGTGTATCTTTGCGGGGGGAGGAATCCGGGCGGGGACGTGGATTTTCTGACAGATCTGCATCGGTATGATCCGGTGAAGAAGGATTGGAGTGTGCTGGGGGACATTGTGGATCCGCGGGGGCATCCGTGTGCGATCGTGGGGGCACCGGCGTTTCATGTGCCGCCGCATCATCTGGTGATTGTGAGCGGGACGGATGAGACCCTGACGCGGGTGCTGGAGGGTCAGGCGCGGGATCTGGCGAACATTGACGAGCGTGAGAAGAATGCGCGTCGGGATTATAACAGGTTGCTGATGGAGAAGTTTCCGGGGTATACGCGGACGGTGCTGGGGTATGATGCGGGGATTGGGGAGTGGAATCACCTTGGGGGATTTCCCGGGGCACCTTGTCTGACGAATCCGGCGGTGAACTGGGGTGGGCAGGTGGTGATTCCTGGTGGTGAGACTGGGCCGGGGCGGCGGTCGCCGGAGATCTGGATGGGGACGGTGGTGAAGAAGCCTGCGGTGGTGGAGGAAGAGGAGGCTGGGCCTGCGGGGCAATTGACGGTGCCGGCACCGGCGGTTGAGCCTGCGCCAGCGCCCGCGCCTGCAGTGCCAGCACCAGCGCCGGCGGCGGTGCCTGGTGGTGGGGCGGGTGTGAAGCCGGCGGGTGCGGGGCGTGTGGAGCGGAGGTGAGGATTGGTCGATGTTTTTTAATCGACGCGCTTCAGGAGGCGCATTTCTTCACGGCCTTCGCGGCCGGGGAAGGCGGCGGTGGGTTGCCATGAGTCGACGAGGGTGAAGAGGTTTTGGAACATGCGGTCGAGGTCATCGCGGGAGGTGCCGAAGGGCGGGCCCTGGTTCTGGTCTTCGTGGGCTTCCCATGGCTGGAGGTAGAAGATGGCGAGGAGGTGGCCGCCGGGTCGGAGGGCGGCGTGGACGGCGGCGGCGTAATCGGGGCGGCGATCTGGAGGGATGGCGCAGTAGCAGGTGTGTTCGAAGACCCAGTCGAAGGAGTTGCGGAGGGAGGAATGGGCTTCGGTGAAGAGGTCGGCGAGGAGGACGGAGACTGAGGGGAGAGAGGCGCAGCGGGTGGAGGCGAGGGAGATGGCGGCTGGGGCGATGTCGATGCCGACGATTTCCGAGGCTGAGGATGAGGCGAGGGCTGTGAGGTCGTGGCCGGGGCCGCAGCCAGGGGCGAGGACGCGGCCGTGGAGTTGGTGGGAGGAGAGCCATGAGAGGAGGGCGGGGGCTGGGCTGCCGCGGTCCCATGGGGTGTTGCCGGATTCGTAGAGGGCCTGCCAGTCGGTGGTCATGGGGGAGCCTGACGTGCGGAAAAGAGAATTTGAAAGCGTGAACGGAGGGCGTGAGAGTGCGGGGAGATTAATTGCGATCCCGACATGGCTGAATCAGACGAACCCCGAGAAGACCACAGCACGACGTCAACAGTCACCGTGACGCTGGTGATTCTTGCGGTGGTGATTGTGCTAGCCTGGTATTTGAAGCGTCGGGCGGCGGAGCGGCAGCCGGTGTTGCCGAAGGTGGAGCAGACGGTTGGGGCGGGGGTGGGGGTGCCGGCGACGGCGGCGGATCCGACGATTCCGCGGGATGCGGAGGGGCGGCCGCTGAGTGACTATCAGATACTGACGCCGGGCGGGTGTCGATTGATGGATGATCCTGGGAATGGTGGTGATGCGTTCAAGGCGTCGACGCCGCAGGGGACGCATCGGTTCCGGCTGTACTGGGTGCGGACGGCGGCGGTGAATGCGGGGGAGCCGGGGAGTGCGCGGGATGTGATTGATCACTTCGCGCTGCGTGATGAGAACGAGCTGCAGGAAGTGGCGAAGGATGCGGCGAAGTTCACGTTGAGCCTGCTGCGGGCGCGGCCGTTTCGGATCGTGACGCGGTGGGAGAAGGAGGCTGGGGACGATGCGTTTCTGTGTTTTGTGTATCTGGACAATGGTGAGGGTGGGTGGCAGAACCTTTCGTCGTGGCTGGTGCGGAGCGGGTTGGCGATGATTGTGCCGTGCGAGCGGGATTTGCCGGAGCCGAAGGTTAGTGCGGCGGAGTACCAGAAGCAGCTGGAGACGGACGAGGCCGAGGCGAAGCATTCAAGGACCGGGGCGTGGGCGCGTTGAGGGGGGGCAGCCTTGTCAGTGGGGTGACTCTTGAAGCACGGTGGCTTCGGGGCGGGCTCGGGCGGTGGATTCGTAAGCAATGTATAGGAGGGCGGCGGTGCCGAGGGTGCCGGCGATGAGGCCGAAGATGGCGCGGCCCATGCCGTAGAGCGGTTTGGGGGTGGAGCGACTGGCTTTGATGCGGCGGATGGCGATGATGGAGGCGATGAGGGCGAGGGGGGCGGGGATGAGGGTGATGCTGATGAGGCCGAGGTAGCCTGCGGCGATGGCCCATGCGGAGCGGCCGACGGGGAGGAGGATGCGCATGCCGGCGTCGTCGCCGAGGGAGGGGACGGGCGGCGGGGGTGATGGGGGCGAGGGAGGGAGCGGCGGGGGTGGGGAGGAGGCGGGTGTGGCGGTGGATTGGTCGGGGAAGGGAAAGACCTTTGAGAGCGGGATCCAATCCGGGGAGCCATCGAGCCAGCAGAGGTCGTCGGGGAGGAGTTGGCCGGAGGCGATCATGCCGGGGATGAGGTTTTCGGGGAAGGGGCCGGATTGGGTGGCGCCGCGGGCGATGAGGTAGGATTTCATGAGATGGAGCGGGGATGATAGCATGAGCGGGGCGGCGGTGTTGATTCGGCGAGTCCGCAGGTGCGGGTGATGCTTGAGGAAGTTGCGCTGGCGGTGGGGCGGAGGCGGGATGAGAGCGCGAGGGAGATTATGAGTACTGATGACCGACTAGTATTGAAGCGTCCGCTGGACATGCACTTACATCTTCGGGATGGGGACATGCTAGAGCTGGTGGCAGTGGAGAGTGCGCGGCAGTTTGCGGGGGCGGTGATTATGCCGAATCTGGTGCCGCCGGTGACGACGCTGGAGATGCTGAGGGCGTATGAGGCGAGGATATTGGCGGCGTGCGGGAAGTGGGGGGCTGGGTTCCGGCCGTTGATGACGATGTTTTTCAAGGATTACAGCGAGGCGGAGCTGGAGGCGGCGCGGCCGTATTTGTTTGCGGTGAAGTTGTATCCGCATGGGGTGACGACGAACAGCGAGAGTGGAATTCACAGTGTGCGGGCGGCGGAGCCGGTGTTGCGGCGGATGGAGGCGCTGGGGATTCCGCTGCTGGTGCATGGGGAGACGGGAGGGTTTGTGATGGATCGGGAGGTGGAGTTTCTGCCGGTGTATGAGTGGCTGGCGACGACGTTTCCGCGGCTGAGGATTGTGATGGAGCACATCACGACGGCGACGGCGGTGGCGATGCTGGACCGGCATGAGAACCTGCATGCGACGGTGACGCCGCACCATCTGGTGATCACGCTGGACGATGTGGCTGGGGGGTTGCTGCAGCCGCATTTGTTCTGCAAGCCGATCGCGAAGCGGCCGGAGGACCGGGATGCGCTGCTGGCGGCGGCGCTGGCGGCGCATCCGAAACTGATGATGGGGAGTGACAGTGCGCCGCATCCGAGGCATGCGAAGGAATCGTGCGGGTGTGCGGCGGGGGTGTGGTCGGCACCGGTGCTGCTGCCGCGATTGGCGGAGTTGTTTGAGCGGCATGGGGCGCTGGGGCGGTTGCAGGCGTTTGTGTCGGACAATGCGGTGCGGGTGCACGGGTTGGAGGTGCCGGAGCGGGAAGTGGTGCTGGAGCGGAAGCCGTGGGTGGTGCCGGCGAGGTGGGAGGGGCCGGGAGGGGATCCGTGCGTGGTGCCGTGGGAGGCTGGGCGGGAGCTGCCGTGGCGGGTGGCTGGGGAATGAGGGGGAGATTTTCGTGTGCTGCGGCGCTTGCCCGGAGGCGAGGGCGGGGGCAGGGAGTGGGGATTAAGCCATGCCAGTTCAGGATTATCTCGTTACCATCGGTCTGGAAGTTCACTGTCAGTTGAAGACAGCGAGCAAGATGTTCTGTGCCTGTCCGGCGCAATACGGGGAGCAGCCGAATGCGCTGACGTGTCCTGTTTGTCTGGGGATGCCTGGGGCGCTGCCGGTGCTGAACGAGGGGGCGATCCGGATGACGATTCTGGCGGGGATGATGCTAGGATGCGAGACTCCGCCGCTGGTGAAGTGGGACCGGAAGAACTATTTTTATCCTGACATGCCGAAGGACTATCAGTTGTCGCAGTTTGATCTGCCGCTGTGTCTGGGTGGAACGGTGCCGTTGTATGATGATGCGTATCCGAAGGACTGGCAGAAGCGGATTGCGAGGCCTGGGCATGCGATCGGGCTGACGCGGATTCATCTGGAGGAAGATGTGGCGAAGAGCACGCATTTGGCGGGGCATACGGTGATTGATTTCAATCGAGCGGGGACGCCGCTGATGGAACTGGTGAGCGAGCCGGAGATTGAGAGTGCGGAGGAGGCGGTGGCGTATCTGACGAGTCTGAGGCAGATTCTGGTTTATGCGGGGGTGAGTGATGCGGACATGGAGAAGGGGCAGATGCGGTGTGATGTGAACATTTCGCTGCGGCCGGTGGGGCAGGAGGCCTTGGGGGCGAAGATTGAGCTGAAGAATCTGAACAGCGTGTCGGCGGTGCGGCGGGCGATTCATTTTGAGATTGAGCGGCAGGCGGACGAGCTGGACCGCGGCGTGCGGCAGATTCAGAGTACGCGGCGTTGGGATGATGACCGTGGGGAGACGACGGTGATGCGGACGAAGGAGGACGCGCATGATTACCGGTATTTTCCGTGTCCGGATCTGGTGCCGCTGCATACGGCGGCGATGGTGGCGGAGATTCGGCCGACGGTGCCGGAGCGGCCGCATGAGAAGCGGGCGAGGTTTGTGAGGGAGTATGGGATTGGGGATTATGATGCGGGGGTGCTGACGAGTGATCTGGGGCTGGCGGGGTATTTCGAGGAGGCGGCGAAGGGGGCGGCGAAGCCGAAGACGATCGCGAACTGGATCATTAATGATTTGCTAGGAAATCTGGCGGCGGCGGGGAAGAGCCTGGCGGAGAATCCGGTGGCGGCGGGTGGATTGAGGGAGCTGGCGGCGCTGGCGGATGGGGGGAAGATCAATGGCGGGCAGGCGAAGGAAGTGCTTGGGGCGATGCTGGAGACGGGGCGTGCGCCTGGGGAGATTGTGAAGGAGCGTGGGTTGGAGCAGGTGAGCGATACTGGGTTTCTGGATGAGATTGTGGGGAGGGTGCTGGCGGAGAATGCGGATGCGGTGGCGAAGATCAAGGCGGGCAACGACAAGGCGATCAACGCGTTGAAGGGGCAGGTGATGAAGCTGAGCCAGGGGAAGGCGAATCCGGCGGTGGTGGGGGAACTGCTGGCGGCGGCGATTGCGAAAAGCTGAGATTTTCTGCGGGGATCCGGCCGGAAAGCTGCTTGTCA
>JAIXPK010000494.1 GCA_027486335.1 Verrucomicrobiaceae bacterium
ACGAAGCTGGCCAAGCGGTTGGAGTAGCTGTACATGAAACCCAACGAGTCGAACGAGCTTGGCTGGCCCCTCAACTTATTGAATGAAAAAGTGAGCGTTCCTTCGGTGGGACTCTGAGTGACTATCCATGTAGGCCCTGCTGAGCTCTGGACAACGCGATCCGCTGGCACCGGGGCATCATTTCTACTTTGGATTCCACTTGGAAGCCGAGGGTCGCTGCTTAGCGTGAATCCAGGCCCGGTGAAATCATCCATGAGCAGTGATGCGGCCATCAATTGGGGACCTGCGCCCGCCAGTAGGCATCCGATGGCGATCGTTGTGGGTTTCATGGCGGCGGGCGATTCGCGTTCGCGGATTGGTGGAGTGAGGGGATTTCGTTGAATAAGTTAGCGGGATTGGTGTTAAAGTGGCGTGAAGTGCGTGGGGCTGGCGGTTGGTGCGGTGTCAGTTGGGCGGATGGTGGGCGGAGTCGTGTCAGGGGGAGGTGATTGTTTTTGCGGTCGGTGTGAAGCGTCCGGGCAGTGTCTGTGGGGACGCAACGCCCTTGGGGTTGGGGATTTTTTTTGGGGGGGACCCAGGGTATGCCTGCGTGCCGCAGTCCAACCCTGGGCTAGGGGACGCAATCCCGTTGGGATTGGGGGGAGTTGGTAGGGAGAGGCTGGGCCGGGAGGGTGTTGTTGTGGTGGCTTGTCGGGTGAGGTCACAGGCAAGATGCCCGTGCCACTTTGCTTGGGCTTTGGGGCGCAATCCCGTTGGGATTGGTGGGGTGTTGGTCGGGAGGACAGGGCCGGGAGGGCGTTGTTATGGTGGCTTGTCGGGTGAGGTCACAGGCAAGATGCCCGTGCCACTTTGCTCGGGCTTTGGGGCGCAATCTCGTTGGGATTGGTGGGGTGTTGGTAGGGAGGACAGGGCCGGGAGGGTGTTGTTATGGTGGTTTGTGGGGTGAGGTCACAGGCAAGATGCCCGTGCCACTTTGCTTGGGCTTTGGGGCGCAATCCCGTTGGGATTGGTGGGGTGCTGGCTTGGGCGGAGACAAGGCCGGGACGGCCTTGCTACAGTGGCTGCCGCTGGGAGGGTTGGATGGCAGGGGCGGAGGACAAGGCCGGGAGGGTGTTGTTGTGGTGGTTTGTGGGGTGAGGTCACAGGCAAGATGCCCGTGCCACTTTGCTTGGGCTTTGGGGCGCAATCCCGTTGGGATTGGGGGGGTGTTGGTAGGGAGGGCAAGGCCGGGAGGGCGTTGTTATGGGGGTGGCGCAGGCGGGTGTGGCGGAGTGGCGGCGGTGCAGGATGTGGAGAGGGGGCTTGGTTTTGGGGGGAACGGACTGGAAAGTCCGTTCTACGTTGCTTGCTGGGGCTGGGGAATGGGTGGTCAGCGGGATTTTTTGCGTGGGGCGGGAGAGGAGATGTCTGGGAGGAGGGAGCGGAGGGAGGTGAGGGTGGTGGCGTGGGTGGGGTTGGTGGAGAGGTCGTGGATTTCTGAGGGGTCGGAGGAGAGGTCGAAGAGTTGGGTGCGGGAGATGAGAGGGT
This sequence comes from Verrucomicrobiaceae bacterium, assembly GCA_027486335.1. GTDB lineage: Bacteria > Verrucomicrobiota > Verrucomicrobiia > Verrucomicrobiales > V1-33 > V1-33. Next base: position 1,528 of record JAIXPK010000494.1, read on the forward strand.
AGTCGATGCATTTCCAGCGGCCGTCGGTGACGGCGCGTTGGAGGTGGCGGTAGGAAGTGGTGATGTGCTGGCGGGCGGCGTTTTTGTTCTCTAGCAGGACTGGGGAGAGGTTCAGGCCGCGGCTTTGGTTGAGGGAGGGTAGAGAGGCTAGGGAGGCGAGGGTGGGGAAGAGATCATAGAGGTAGATGAGGGCTGGGGTGGTGCGGTTGGCGGTGATGCCTGGGCCGGCGATGATGAGGGGGACGCGCATGGAGTGCTCGTAGAGGTTCTGTTTTCCGAAGAGTCCGTGGCTGCCGATGGCGAGGCCGGAGTCGGCGGTGAAGACGATGAAGGTGGAGTCGCGTTGGTTTTCGGGGATGGCGTCGAGGATGCGGCCGATCTGGTGGTCCATGAAGGCGATGGCGGCGTGGTAGTCGGCGAGGTGGCGCTGGACGTCGGCGGGGGTGCGCGGGTGGGGGGCGAGGAGTTCGTCGCGGATTTTGAGTTCGCCGTTATCGAAGGGGTGTTCCGGGAGGAAGTTGTCAGGGACCGGGATGGAGGATGGCTGGAATTTCGCGTGCCATTCGGGTGGGGCTTTGCGTGGGTCGTGCGGGGCGTTGAAGGCGACGTAGCAGAGCCATGGGGAGGATGCGTCGGAGGACTTGAGGAAGTCGGCGGCTTCCGAGGCGAACTGGGCGACGCAGTGCTGGGAGACCTTGTGAGGAGGGGAGAGTTTGCCGTCGGGGAGGAAGTCGACGACCTTGGCGGTGTCTGGATCGGTCATGCCGCCGAGGAAGATGGAGCGGCCGGAGTTGAAGGCGCGGCGGAGAGAGGGGGCCCCGTTGTGCCATTTGCCGGTGATGAACGTGCGGTAGCCGTGATCGGCGAAGAGTTCGGGCCATGTTTTGTCCTTGAGGGTTTCGTCGGCTTCGGGGAGCGGGCGGCCGCTGAGGAGCATGGCGCGGGAGGGGACGCAGACGGCGCCTTGATTGGCACCCATGCAGTAGGCTTTGGAGAAGGTGGTGCCGCGGCGGACGAGGGCGTCGAGGACAGGGGTTTGGGCGACGGGGGAGCCGAGGGCGGCGATGGTGTCGGGGCGCTGGTCGTCGGCGAGGAGGAAGAGGAAGTTAGGTTTGGCGGCGGCTGGGAGGAGGGAGAGCGCGAGGGTGGCGCAGAGGGTGAGGAGACGCGTCATGCGGTGAGCATGGGCGTGTGCGGGGGGAGGGTGGGGGACGTTTTCGCGTAGGGAGGGGCCTGGGTAGAAAGGCGAGAGGCGGGGGTGGGAAAGCGTGTTAGAGGTGGGTGGCTTGGTCGGAGACAAGGCCGGGACGGCCTTGCTACTGTGGGGGGGAGGCGGGGGCGGGGTTGCCGCCGTCCATCCATTCGAGGCCGCGCTCGCGGGCTTCTTCGCGTTCGGTTTCTTCCCAGTGGAGGCGTTGTTCGCGGGTGAAGAGGAGACGTTTGATGTCTTCGAGGATGGCGTAGACGCAGGGGACGAGGATGAGGGTATTGAGGAGATTGCTGAGACAGCCGAAGGCGAGGGAGATGGCGCAGGGGATGAGGAACTTGGCCTGGATGCTGGATTCGGCGACGATGGGCATGACGCCGATGAAGCTAGTGATGCTGGTGAGCATGATGGCCTGGAAGCGGGCGGCGCCGCCTTCGCGGGCGGCGCCGGTGATGCTTTCGCCGCCGCGGCGGTGGCGGTTGACGTATTCGACGAGGACGAGGCTTTCGTTTACGACGACCCCGCTGAGGGCGACGATGCCGATCATGCTCATGATGCTGAGTTCGACGCCCATGACGAGGTGGCCGATGACGGCACCGGTCATGCCGAAGGGGATGACGCTCATGACGATGAAAGGCTGGACGTAGCTGCGGAGGGGGATGGCGAGGAGGACGTAGATGCCGAAGAGGGCGAGGAGCCCGCCGATGGCGATGTCCTTGAGGTTATCGCGCTGATTCTTCTGTTCGCCTTCGAAGGACCAGCGGACGTCTGGGAAGTCGCGCTGGAGCCTTGTGAGGATCCCGCCGCCGTCGCCGGTGTCTGGTCTGACGAGTGCGGCGACGACCATGTTAGCGTCGACGTCGGGGACATTTTTGTCGAGTTCGGCGGAGATGATGACCCCGCGTTCGCGATCGGAGCGGTAGATGGAGGAAAAGCCGCGGCCTTCGACTGGGGCGGCGACGGAGGAGAAGGGGAGTTCTGCGCCTTGAGGGGTGCGGATGCGGAGACTGGCGATGTCTTCGAGCGAGCGGCGTTCGTCGCGTGGGTAGCGGACCATGACCTTGACCTCGTCGCGGCCGCGCTGGAGACGCTGGACTTCCTCGCCGTAGAAGGCCTGTCTGGTTTGACGGGCGACATCGGCTAGGCGGATGCCGAGGTTTTCGGCTTCCGGAAGGATATTGAGTTTGAGTTCGCGTTTCCCGTCGCGGTTGGTGTCGGTGATGTCGGTGACCCCGCGGATGGCGGCGAGGTTTTCTTTGACGAGGGCGGTGGCCTGATTGAGGCGGTCGAGATCGCGGCCGTGGAGGAGGAGTTCGATGGCGGCTCCGGTGCGTGAGGTATTTTCGAGGAAGGAGAGTTCGACGGTGCCGGGGATGGGGCCGGTGAGTTCGCGCCATTTGGCGACGATGTCCTGGGATTTGATGCTGCGTGCGGAGGCGGCGATGAGTTCGACGGTGACCTCGCCGATGTTAGAGGAATCGGAAGCTCCGCCGGGGGTCATGCCGACCTTGAATGGTTGAGCGCCGACGGCGCTGAGCATGTGTTTGACGACGGGTTCGCCGTCGAGGCCTTTGAAGTGATCGTTGAGGCGATTGGCGGCGGCCTCGATGCGGTCGATGGCCTGCTGCGTGGTTTCGACGGCGACGCCTGCGGGGAGCGTGAGCTTGGCGGAGATGATTTCGGCTTCGACGCGGGGGAAGAATTCGAAGGGGATCCAGCTGCCCATGATGAGGCCGATGACGCCGAGGAAGACGGCGATGAAGGCGGTGACGGTGGCGTAGCGCCAGCGGAGGGCGAGATTGATGAACGGACGGTAGCGGTTCTGGATGAAGGATTCGACGTGGCGGCTCATGGCGCGCTGAACGCGGACGATGAAGCGGACGAAGGGGTTGATCTGGTCGAGCGGTTTCTCCGGTTTGAGGTGGGAGAGGTGAGCTGGGAGGATGAGGTTTGTCTCGATGAGGGAGACGAGGAGCGTGGGGATGACGACCCACGGGATGTTGCGCCAGATTTTGCCGCCGACGCCGCTAACGAAGAGCATGGGCATGAAGGCGACGACGACTGTGAAGACCCCGAAGATGGCGACGACCATGACCTCGTAGGCGCCGCGGGGTGCGGCGAGTTTGGAGGGTTCGCCGGTGGACATGCGGGCGTGGACATTTTCGCCGACGACGATGGCGTCGTCGGTGACGATGCCGAGGACGACGATGAAGGCGAACAGGGAGATCATGTTCACGCTGATGTCGACGAGCGGGAGGAAGATGAGACCGCCGGCGAAGGCGATGGGGATGCCGAGGGCGACGTGGAAGGCTAGGGCTGGCCTGAGGAAGAGGGACAGCATGAGGTAGACGAGGCAGAAGCCCTGCCACGCGTCCTGGAGCATGAGATTGAGACGGCCTTCGAGGAGGAGACTGACATCGTTCCAGACCTCGAGGCGGACCCCTTCGGGGAACTGCTGCGGGGCGGTTTCGAGCCATTTTTTGACGGCGGCGGCGACCTTGAGCGTGTCTTCGTCGCCGGTGCGGTAGATATTGACGACGATGGCGGGGCGGCCGTCGAAGCGGGTGAAGAGGTCGACTTCCTGGAAGCCGTCGATGACGGAGGCGATGTCCTTGATGAGGAGACGACTGCCGTCTGGTCTGGTGAGGACGGTGATTTCCTCGAATTCCGCGGCGGAGTATTTGCGGGCCTGAGTGCGGATGAGGATTTCGCCGGCTTTGGTGCGGAGCGAGCCGCCGGGGAGGTCGAGGGACGACGAGCGGACGGCGGCGGCGACCTGGTCGAAAGTCAGGCCGTGACGACGGAGCGTGTCTTCGGAGACCTCGATGGAGACCTCGTGGCGTTTGATGCCGGAGAGTTCGACCTGAGTGACATCGGGGAGGGCTTCGATGGCGTCGCGGACCTGTTCGGCGACGGCGCGGAGGTTTTTGTCGTCGGTGCCGGCCGCGCTGACGGTGACCGACATGATCTGGGACTTGATGGGGATGACCTCGATGACTGGTTTTTCGGCGCTTTCGGCGAAATTGCGGATGCCATCGACGCGGGCTTTGACGCGGTTGGCGACTTCCTGTTCGTCGAATTCCTCTTTGACCTCGATGATGACGACCCCGACGGATTCGTTAGAGCGGCTGGTGAGCCGTTTGATGCCATCGAGCCCCTGGACGGCTTCTTCGACGGGGATGCAGACCCCTTTTTCGACTTCCTCGGGGGCGGCGTTCGGATAGGGGACCGAGACCGTGATGATGTTGGTGGTGACTTCCGGGAAGATTTCCTTGCGTTGGCCGAACCATGAGAGGAGGCCGAGGGCGATGAGGCCCCACATGAGGAAGTTGGCGGCGATGTGGTTTTTGGACCACCAGTTGATGAGGGATCGCATGGGAGGTCAGGGTTTGGCTTGAGGGGCCGGGGCGGCTGGAGGGGCCTGGGGAGTGACTGGGTTGACGGCCATGCCTTCGGTGATGACGGCGAGGGAAGTGGTGAGGACGAGATCGCCGGGTTTGAGGCCGCTGGAGAGGAGGACATCGTCGCGGGTGGTGCGAGCGATGGTGACCGGGCGGAAAGAGAGGTGGTGGTCTGGAGAGGAGACGGCGACGCGATCGCCTGCGAGGAGGGCGCGGCGGGGGATGCGGACGACGTTTTTGAGAGGGCGGCCGAGGAGGGAAGCGTTGACGTAGAGGCCTGGGGCGATGAGCGGGTCCGGGTCTGGGCCTGGGGAGAATTCGACGGTGACGGGGAGCGTGCGGCTGGCGCGGTCGATTTCTGCGGCGGAGCGGACGAGGGTGGCTTTGATGGAGATGGTGCGGGTGCCGGCGGTGGCGGAGAGCGTGACAGGGGAATCGGCGGCGGAGTCGAGGAGCGTGAAGTCGTCGAGCGGGAGCGGGAGTTTGACCTGGAATTTGTCAGTGGCGTAGAATTCGGCGAGGGCGGCACCGGGTGCGGCGTAGGAGCCGAGGTTTGTGAGGGTGCGGAGGATGCGGCCGTCGAAGGGGGCGCGGAGGACGGTGCGTTCGAGGTCGCGTTTGGCTTTAGCGACGGCGGCGTTGGTGGCGGCGACGCGGGCGTGGGCGGCTTTGAGTTGAGGGGCTCTGGTGACGAGATCGCTTTCCGGGTTGCCGGAGGCGAGTTTTTTCCAGTCGCGCATGGCCTGGTCGGCGCGGGCCTGTTCCATGCGGACCTGCATGGCGGCGTCGGCGGCGTTGGCTTCTGCGGAGGCGAGGGCTGAGAGGTAGTCGGCGTCGTCGAGGCGGAGGAGTTCTTCGCCTTGTTTGAAGGAAGCGCCGTCGCGCCATGAGGGGCTGACGGCGATGACGCGGCCGGCGACTTCGGCGGCAGCGCGGGATTGGGTGATGGGTTCGATGACGCCCTGGGCGGCGAGGGTGACGGGGGCGTCGGAGAATTCGGCTTTGAGGAGTTCGACGTCGGGGACCGGGGTTTGGACGACGGCCTTGTCGGCGCTGCGTCCGAATCTGACGAAGACCTGCTGGGCGATTGCGCCGAGGACGATGAGGAGGAGCGGCAGGAAGATTCTGCCGAAGCGGGTGAGGCTGCGGATATTGTCAGGAGACGACATGGGAAGCGCGACCGTGGCGCAGGAAGGCTTGGGGCGCAACGGGCGGCCCAAGGAACGTCTGGGAGGGGAGCGCGGGTGCGCTGGGGGGCGTCAGTCCATGGCGCGGACGGCGGTTTTGGGCTGGAGCCAGTGGAGGACAGCCATGCGGCAGGCGATGCCGTTTTCGACCTGGTCGTTGATGAGACAGTGTTCGTAGGTCATGACGGAGTCGACGAGTTCGACCCCGCGGTTGACCGGGCCTGGGTGCATGATGGGGAGGCCGCGCTGGCGGATGACGGCGAGACGTTCGTCGGTGACCCCGTAGAGCCGGTGGTATTCGCGGAGACTGGGGAAGAACTGGTCCTTCTGGCGTTCCATCTGGATGCGGAGCAGGTAGATGACGTCTGGTTTCCAGTCGAAGACCTCGTCGAACGTGCGGAGGGCGGGGATGCCTTGGCGGCGGTCGGCGGGGATGAGCGAGCCTGGGCCGAAGAAGGCGACTTCAGCGCCGAGTTTGGTGAGGATGGTGGAGGTGCTGCGGGCGACGCGGCTGTGGAGGATATCGCCGATGATGACGATGCGGCGGCCGGCGAGGTTCTGGCCGAGGGCTTCCTGCATGGTGAAGGCGTCGAGGAGGCCCTGGGTGGGATGGGCGTGGTGGCCGTCGCCGGCGTTGATGACACTGGCGGCGGTGTGGCGTGCGATGAGGTTAGGGACGCCTGAGGAGCCGTGGCGGACGATGATGTAATCGACCTGCATGGCCTGGAGTGTGTCGATGGTGTCGATGATGGATTCCCCTTTGACGACGCTGCTGGTGGAGACGGTGAAGTTGGTGACGTCGGCGCTGAGGCGTTTGGCGGCGATTTCGAAGGACGAGCGCGTGCGGGTGCTTGGCTCGTAGAAGAGCGTGAGGACGTGGCGGCCGCGGAGGGGCGGGACCTTGCCGACGGAGCGGCGGAGGAGGTCCTTGAAGGGTCGGGCGGCGGAGAGGAGGTGATCGATTTCCTCGCGGGAGAGGCTTTCGATGTCGAGGAGGTCTTTGCGGCGCGTCATACGGGGTCGTTCTTGTTTTGAACCACGAAGAGACCGTCTTGTCCATCCTGCTCGCGGAGGAGGACGCGGAGGTACTCGGAGGGGCCGGTGGGGCGGACGAGCCCGCAGTAGTCCGGTTGGATGGGGAGTTCGCGGTGGCCGCGGTCGACGAGGACGGCGAGTTCGATGCGTGAGGGGCGGCCGATGTCGAGGAGACCGTCGATGGCGGCGCGGATGGTGCGGCCGGTGTAGAGGACGTCGTCGACGAGGATGACGTGGCGGTTGGCGGTGGGGAAGGGGATGTCGGTGCGGCCGGTGGAGTCGGCGACATTGAGATTGCGTGGGTCGTCGTGATAGAACGTGATGTCGAGCGTGCCGACGGGGATGTCAGGGCGTTCGGATTCGAGGACGCGGGCGATGCGGCGAGCGAGGGGGACCCCACGGCGGTGGATGCCGACGAGGACGAAGTCGGCGCGCGGGTGATTTTCGAGGATCTGGAAGGCGAGCCGGTGGATGCGGATGTCGAGTTCGCGAGCGCCGAGGAGGCGAGAGCCCTGAGGTTCCATGGTGAGGGTGGGTGAGGTGGGAGGTGTTAGCCTGGGGCGTTGGCGAAGTGGAGGAGACCGATGTCCGAGCGGTTCTGGCGGCCAGGGAAGGAGACCTTGGCGGCTTCCGAGTAGACGGTTTCGCGTGCGGCGGTGAGGGTGGGGGCGGTGGCGACGATGGCGAGGACGCGGCCGCCGTTGGTTTCGAAGTTGCCTTCGTTATTGAGACGCGTGCCGCAGTGGAACGTGGTGGCGTGGGAGATGGTGTCGAGTCCGGAGATGGCGTCGCCGGAGCGACTGGATTCCGGGTAGCCGTGGCTGGCGAGGATGAGGCAGAGACTCCAGTGGTTGCTGAACGAGATGAGGTCCGGGTTCAGTTTTCCGTTAGCGGCGTCGAAGATGTACTGGGCGAAGTTGCCGGAGAGGAGCGGCATGACGGCCTCGCATTCCGGGTCGCCGAAGCGGCAGTTGTACTCGATGATTTTGGGGCCGTCGGGTGTGAGCATGAGGCCGAAGTAGAGGAAGCCGCGGTAGGGGAGACCGTCTTTGACGAGACCGGCGACGGTGGGGCGGACGATGCGGTTTTCGATTTCGGTGAGGACTTCCGGGGAGACGATGGAGCGGGAGGCGACGGCACCCATGCCGCCAGTGTTAGGGCCTTCGTCGTTGTCGCGGATGCGTTTGTAGTCGCGGGCGGGGGTGAGGAGGTGGAACGTGCCGTCGGCGATGGAGCAGAAGACGCTGAGTTCGGGGCCGGTGAGGCATTCTTCGATAACGAGACGGCCGGGGCCGAATTGTTGTTTTGTGAAGACGACGTCGAGGAAGTCGTCGACCATTTCCTGAGAAGTGCAGACGGAGACCCCTTTGCCAGCGGCGAGGCCGTCGAATTTGAGGACGACGGGGAGAGAGGAGATGGCGGCGCGGGCTTCCTCGATGGAGCTGACGGCGGCGTAGGTGGCGGTGGGGATTTGGTGGCGGACGAGGAATTGTTTGGCGAATTCCTTGCTGGCTTCGAGTTGGGCGGATTGTTTGTGAGGGCCCCAGCAGGGGATGCCGGCGGACTGGCAGAGATTGGCGAGGCCATCGCCGGCGACGAGGAGACTTTCGTCACCGGCGACGCAGAGGTCGATGCCTTCTGCGACCATCCATGAGACGAGGGAGGGGACGTCAGCGGCTGGGGCGCGGGAGGCGAGGGAGGCGATGGCATCGCTGCCTGGCCATGTGAAGAGCGAGTGAGCGCCGGGGGAGTTGTGGAGCGCGGAGATGAGGGCGTGTTCGCGTCCGCCTTTGCCGGTGACGAGGATTTTCATGAGCCACTGCCCATGGGCGCGGGTCGGAGGTTTGCAAGACGGTTTCCGGGAGGGCGTGCGGGGGGAGGGCGAGGATTGGAGAGCTTGTGCGGAGACGAGGGCGGGATGCCCTTGCTGCGGTGGGGGCTCGTGGGGTGGGGTCACAGGCGGGACGCCTGGTGCCACTTTGGTTGCTCGGTCGGAGACAAGGGCGGGACGCCCTTGCTACGATGGCTTGTGCGGAGACAAGGGCGGGACGCCCTTGCTACGATGGCTTGTGCGGAGACAAGGGCGGG
>JAIXPK010000485.1 GCA_027486335.1 Verrucomicrobiaceae bacterium
CCGCGCCAGTGAAACGGCGCTCCATTCTGCATCCCCCGCAGGGTCTGCGTCACCATCGGCCCCTTCATCGGATGCATCACCCGCGCCCTCGGCGTCGTGTCATGCACTGACAGATTCGCTCCCGGCACCGTCAGCATCACCCCACCCGGATCCCCCAGATCCCACGCCAGCCCGTCATTGTCCGCATCAAGGTGACACGTCCCGCAACTCACCGTCCCGTTCCCGGACAACCGCGCATCAAACAGAAACCCACGTCCCTCCCTCACCACCGCACTCCACGGATGATGCGTCCCGGAACGCTGCTCGTGCACCACCGCTCCCGTCCCCATGTCCAACACCGACACGCTGTCCGACACCTTGTTCACCACATAAAGCAGCGGTCGCTCCGGATGCCGCACCATCCCCCGCGGCCCGCGCATCGCCCGCGACCCCTCACCCGCCGCACGCAGATCCACCCGCCCCACCACCACTCCGTCCGCCGCACGCACACGCGCCACACGATCGGACCCGAACGCCGCCACCCACACGTGCGCCCCATCACCCTCGAACACCAGCGCGTGCGGCTCCGCCAGCGCTACAGCCCGCGCCGCTTCATCCGGCAGCACCCCGCCATAACTGATCCCCGCATTCAGATCATGCACCGCTACCACCCCCGCCCCGGGTTCCAGCACCGTCAGCCGGTGATCCGCAAAATGCCCCCGCAGCTCCGGCTCAAACCGCTTCTCATTCAACGCCTCCGTGTTCGCCACCCACAGCCGCCCGCTCCCCGGCTGCACCGCCAGCGCAAACAGATGCGTCCCCACCCCGCCATGCCTCCGCACCACCGCGGGCGTCCCCGCCACCCCGATCTCCATCACATCATCGTCCGCCACCGTCCACGTCACCCGCGCATCGTCCGCCCTCACAATCCGCGCCGTCGCCGGAGCCGCCGGCAGGCTCCCATTCGTCGGAACCGGCGGCAACCCGGCCTGCGCCGCAGGCAGCACCGTCGTCCCGTTGCCTGACAACAACGACGCCACAAACACCCCTAACCCATCCGCCTTCACCGCCAGCGCCCTCGGATACAATCCCGGCAGCGCCACCCGCCCCACCACCACCCGGCTCTCCGCATCATACACCCACACCTCATTCGACCGACCGCAACTCACCCACGCCCGCCCGCCCGCAAACACCACATCCCCCGGCTCATCCCCACACACCAGCGTCGCCACCGTCGTCATCCGCTTCAGCGATATCACCGAAACACTGTCGCTCGCCTCGTTCACCACCCACACCTCGTCATCCGTCCGCGCCATCACACTCACTGGCTCCAATCCCGTCTGCAATTCCGCCGTCATCACCGGCCTCCCCGCCGCCTCCCCCGCAACATCAAACACCGACAGCTTCGCATCCGCTCCGTGCAGCACCAGCAACCGCGTCCCGTCAGGCGTCAGCCCCACCGGCCTCACCTGACGCGCCTCGAAATGCGCCGGCTCCTGCCCACCCACACGCAGCGCCACCACCCCAGTCATCAGCAATCCCCAAATCACATGGTTTCTCATCTTCATCATCGTTCAGTGTTCAGCGCAGTGCACACCACCGTCCCCGCCGCGCCAGCCGCACGGCATTCACCGGAAAACATAGACCTGCACACATTCATATTCAGTCGAAACATCAAAATCAGCTAGTTACTCGAAATCATCACAGACTCAAAGGAGGCCCCGCTGCGCGCACAGCACGGACGAAAAACCCGCAACGGCAAAACGCCCGCAGATCGCCGGTATCCAGACGGCGGCCGCACGGCAGCGGGACACTCCAGATCATTCCCAGTGCATGGATCCCCGGAAGCCCTCCCCAAACCGCTCTGACATCCCGTCAGATCCCCACCACCCGCTTCCGCACTGGCCATCGGCACAGTCCCGCTCAGGCGCACTCCGCCCGCAACAACATCATGCCGGAAAACCCAAGCCAGCTCCCGTCTCGTCGTCTCAGACGAACACAGAGCCGCCCTCAGGCCAACCCTCGCGGCGGCGGCACCGGCGGTATCTCCCCACCACGCCCGCTCCGCTCCACCACCTCAGGCAGCACCACCACTCCCTCCACAACCTCCCGCATCAGCGGCATCCCCGCCTCCGCCAGCCAAATCACCTGCTTCGCAAGCCGCTCAATCGACTGCGGCAGCGGCGCGCCCGGTTCCCCCGGCTCGCTCTCCTTCCCCTCAGCCGCCGCAATCGCCGCACACAGCGGACACGGATGCTCTCCATCAAAGGTCTCCTTCAATCCCTCGGCCACCCCCGACTCCGCAGTATACGTCACCGCCATCCCAGCCCACGCCATCAGCTGCAGAAATCCCAGCGACCCACCGCACAAATGCAGGCAGCTCAGCAGAACTAACAAGGTCTGGCAGGCGCGTTTCAATGGTTCAGGTCCACCGTGGACAGTTCAATGTGCAAACCAACGCTCCCGCGCGCAACCACTTTTCACCACCATCGTCACTCAACGCTCCGCCCCAGCCTTCGGTGCCCTCAGCAACGGTATCGACAGCTCCCTCAATACCCGCGCATCCACCAGAAACGGTTCCTCAATCCCCGTCATCCTCCCATAGCAATACGGTGCCGTCGGCCCCGCTGGCATCAGCGCCAGATCCAGCCTCACCGTCTCCTCATGGGACGCCCCAGGCGTATCATCGTAAACCTCCCGCACCACCTCCAGCGTCAACGCAGGCTTATCCAGCGCCGCAGCCGCCGCAGGCCCGTCCGTCAGCCAGTTCCCCGCATGCAGGCTCCCAGACCGGTTCGCCAGCGCCTCCGCAGCCGCAGGCACCAGCATCTCCGACACATCCCGCCCGTCACGCTCCGCCGTCCACTTGAATGTCAGCGGATCCATCCGCAGCAGCACCGCAGGCGCCGTCCCCACCCCAATCCGCAGCGACCTCACCTGCCGCAATGACCACCCAGGCAAGGTCCGGCTCCGCCACTTCGCCGCCTTCACCGGAATCGCATACCCCAGCTCCGGCCCGATCGTGTACACAAACGGCTGCCCCAGAAAATTCGCATGCACCCGCCGCGACCCGTCAATCCCGATCCTCAGCGTCACACTGTTCCGCGGCGTCAGCTCCGCAGGACTCTCCAGACTCCCGTTCGGCGCAATCCCGAACCGCAGCACAAACGCAGGCTTGTCCAATCCGTACACCGCCGGATCCGCTAGCGAATTCTCCGCAAATGCCAGAATCGGCGTCTCATTCACCGCCTTCACCAGCGCCTCCACTCGCTCCCCAGCCGCATCACTCCACTTGCCCCCGGCCAGCGGCCGCCACGACCACTTGTCCCCCACCCGCCGCAACTCCACCGAATCCCCCTCCACCAGCTCGCACTGCAGCGTGTGCACCAGCCGGGTCTCCATCGACGCCAGCTTCGTGTCCCGGAAATTGTCAGGATTCTCCGCAATCGCCAGATCGTCCGCAATCTCCTGCGCCACCCGGAACGCACACCGCCTCAACCGGCTCCGGCAGATCACCGTCCCCTTCCCTCCCGGATCAGGAAAAAATGCCAGCGCATCCGGCCGACTGCCCGCAGGCCCAGTCAGCGTCACCTCCAGCAGCGGCTTCTCCACCGTCGCCCCACCAGTACTCTCCGCAGCCGGCAGCCATCCCGCCACCTGCGCCCCGCACATCATCGACACAAAATCCTTCACCGCAGCCTGACTCGCAGGCGCATTCAAAAGCGGCCTCGAAATAAACCACGGCGTCCCTTCATCCAACTCCTCCGTCGGCTTCCCGTCCTGCCCCCTCACCGTCACCTTCTGCGGCGCCCGCTGCCGCGTGAACTCCACCTCCCCCTCTCCCTTCCTCACAGCCATCCTAACGACCTCCTCCGCTGAAAACCGCGCCACCCGCGGATCACGAAACGCCTCCTGCGGCCGCGCCAGCAGGCCCCTCAAATCAGGCGTCACCACATAAATGTCAGGCCGCCGCCGCTCGTCCACCACAGAAACATACGCCGCTCCACCCAGCGGTGCCGTCTTCCCCACACGAATGTCCGCCAGTTCCTTCCCCGCCGCATCCCGCCACGACACCCGCCACGCATTCTTGTCATCCAACCCCAGCGACGCCGTCGTCACCCGCCCCTTCTTCACCTCCGAACGGTCAATCGTCTCCGCGATCCTCGCCTTCCGGCAGAACTCCAGCAGCTGCGCCACAAACGCCGGATCCGCACGGTCCCGCAACGGCTTGCTCACATCCCACACCCCATCCGCACGCCGCCGCAGCGACAGCGACCCAGCCGCACTCCGCAGATCAATCGCCACCGCCGCCCCAGGATCAAACTCCACCGTCGCCCCGGACGTCTCCGCCATCCGCTCACCGTAATCAAATAGCAGATGCCCCCCAAGACTCGGTGGCGGCCCACGCCGTTCATGCAGCAGCACCCACGACGCAAATGCAGCCGTCAGTATCAGTAATATCAGCGTCGTCGATGTTCTCACAGCCGTTTTCCGTTGAACTCAGGAACGCCGCGCACTCCAGATCATGAACCCCGCCGCCAGCGCCGCCAGCGGCAGCACAATCGTCGTGATCAGAAACAACCGCTTCCACTGCGCAGGCGTGATATCAATCCGGAACCGGTGCTTCACCTTGTCCGTCGTACTGTCATTCGGAGCCGTCACATCCCGGTGCAGCACCCAATTCAGCGAATGCGTCAGGAAATCATAGTTCTGCGGCGACACCGGCGGCATCGCCAGCTCCGCATTCCCAGTCACCACCATCCGCGAACTCTGCATCCTCACCGCAGGATCCTTCGCCGCACCCCGCTCCAGACTCAGCGCCACGCACACAGGCTTCTGCTTCTCCTCAGGCTGATCAATCGTCGGCAGCGGCTCACTGTACCGCCGCTCGCTCCAGAACCGGTCCGACGGCGTCATCAGCGGCACAATCTCAATGTTCTGATCCCGCTGCGTTTCCGTCTGCGCCAGCATCCGCAGCGACTTCGTCTGCCCTAGCAGCAAAGACGGCACCATCGCCAGCCCCTTCGTCACCCCGTCCGTCTCCAGAAACCTCACATCCACCGCAAAATCCTTGATCGGCCCCTTCGCCGTCGCATACGCATGCAGCACCCGGTCATCCTGCGGTACCACCCCGTAACGCGCCAGAAACCGGTCAAACTCAGGACACGGTTCCTCAGGATCGAGCAGCACAATCATCCCGTTCCCAGGCTTCTCGAACAACTTCGTGAACACCGCCTCCTGCTGGCTCCCGAACAAGTTAGGCCGCGCCACAATCACCGCCCGGAACTCGCTCTCCGCATCAGGATACTGCAGCACCGGCCATGGCTCCAGATCAATGTTCTGCCGTGCCGCAATATCCGCCAGCACGTTGAAAGCGGACCCCTCAGGCACCATCCGCTTCTTCACAATGTCCGTCACCCACGCCACCCTCGGCCGGTCCGGACTCGTCACCCCGCGCAACGCCGAATTCAGCAGCGACTCCCCCTTGAACGCAATCGGCGTCTTCTTCTCCGGATCAATATCATACAGCGTCTCCTCCGGTATCCACTGCGTCGACGATGCCGCATTCTCCTTCCCCGTATCCGACTGCACAAGAATCCCGTTCGTCTCCACCCGGATGTTCATCTTCGCTGTCGCCACCTTGAAACTCTCCCACGCCTGCACATCCCTCAGCGTATCGATGTAATCCACCTTCAGCCGGCTCTTCAGATGCTTCCGGTACTGATCCAGCAACGGCACCAGATCCTTCTCCACCGCCCCGCCTCGCTGCGCCAGCACACTCACCCGCACCGGTATCTTCACCTCCTCCAGAAACTTCTCCGTGCTCGGCGCTAGCGTGAAACTCCGGCTGTACGTGTAGTCCCACTGCCGGAACCGCCGCCAGCTCACCACATTCACCAGCCCGAACAACACCAGCCCAAGCACAATCTGCACCGCCACATTGAATCCAATCCGCCCGCGCCGGATCCCCGCAGGCATCATCACAGCAGGCACCTCCGCCGCAGCTCGCTCGGCCGTCTCAGCCGTCTCAGGGGAATGTTCCGGTTCAGTTGTCATCGTCCGCAGTGCGTTGCTTAAAATGTCAGGACTTCCAGCGGCGGTACTCCAGCACCTGGTGCGTCAGCATCAGTATGAACAAGGTCCCGCTCGTGTAGTAAACCATCGGCCGCGTATCCAGCAGCCCCGACGCAAAGGACTCAATGTGCCCCTTGATCGCCACATAATCCATGATCGGCCGGAACTCCTGGTGGTCCTGCGCCTGCTGCATCACAAATACCCCGATCAGAAAATGCAGCAGAATGAACGCAAACCCCAGAATCGCCGCAATGATCTGATTCTTCGTCAGCGCCGACGCCAGCGACCCTAGCGCCAGATGAAACAGCCCCGTGATGAACAGAATCAGATAACTCCCCATCAGCGCCCCTTGGGGAATCTCCACCTTCCCGCGCAGAATCCACGTCAGTATCCCGAAATACGCCAGCACCGGCAGCCACAGCACCACATAGAAAATCACCGCCGAAAAATACTTCGCCAGCATCACCTGCCACGTCCGCACCGGTGCCGTCAGCAGCGACTCCAGCGTCCCCAGCTTCTGCTCCTCAGCAAACAACCGCATCGTGATCAGCGGAAACAGAAACGGATAGTACAGCCAGAACCACACCGGCACAAACGTCCACTGCACAATGCTCTGATCCTGCGGCTTCTCCCTCAGGATGTTGATCGACCAGCTGAACGACAACCCGCAGATCGCCATGAACATCGCCAGCACCACCCACGCCACGGGCGAGAGGAAAAACGATCGGAGTTCCTTGGTAAGCAGAATGAAAAATGTGCGCATGCCG
Source organism: Verrucomicrobiaceae bacterium (assembly GCA_027486335.1). GTDB lineage: Bacteria > Verrucomicrobiota > Verrucomicrobiia > Verrucomicrobiales > V1-33 > V1-33. The sequence goes on from JAIXPK010000485.1 coordinate 6,822, forward strand.
GTTCAGGGGAGCCGTAGGGCGTTCCCTTAGTCCTCGCGCCGCAGGCTGGCAAGCCTTCGTTTCCCCCACCCCAACCCCTCAATCCCGCTGCGTGATCTCCACAAAAACATCCTCCAGCGTCGCCTGATTCGCCCGCAACTCCCGCAACGGCCACCCCCGCCCCCGCGTCAGCTCCGCAATCTCCTCCCGCGGATCCGCCCCCGTGTCCAGCTTCACCTCAAACTGCTGCCAGCCCCCGTTCGCCGCCGACGGCACCGCCGTCGCCCGCCGGATCCCCGCCAGCCCCTGCAACGCCTCCGACCCTTCCTCCGCCGATGCCTTCATCTCCACCGTCAGCATCCCCGCCGACCGGCTGCTCCGCGCCAGATTCTCCGGCGTGTCATCCGCCCGGATCTTCCCGCGGTGAATGATGATCACCCTCCGGCACACCATCTCCACCTCCGTCAGAATATGCGTCGAAATCAGGATCGTGTGCTCCGTGCTCAATTGCGCAATCAGACTCCTCACCTGCCGGATCTGATTCGGATCCAGCCCATTCGTCGGCTCATCCAGAATCAGCAGCCGCGGCCGGTGCACCAGCGCATCCGCCAGCCCCAACCGCTGCCGGTATCCCTTCGACAGGCTCGCCACAATCTTCCGCTGCACATCCTTCAACCCAGTCAGATCCATCACCCGCCCCACATTCTCCTTCACCGCCCGACCCCTCAATCCCTTCAGCGCCGCCCGGAAATTCAAATACTCCACCACCCGCATCTCATCATACAAAGGCACACTCTCAGGCATGTACCCGATCTCACGCCGCGCCCGGATCGAATCGCTGAACACATCATGCCCAGCCACCCGCGCCGTCCCCATCGTCGCCGGCAGATAACCAGTCAGCATCCGCATCGTCGTCGACTTCCCCGCCCCATTCGGCCCTAGAAATCCCACCACTTCCCCTTTGCCCACCTCGAAACTGACATCATCCACGGCCGTCCGGCCGACAAATCGCTTCGTGAGGTGCTGAACTTCAATCATGGCTGCTGGGGGAGCGTGCGACGCCCCGCGGGCCGTCCCATAGGCGTCCGCTCATCGAATGACAAGGCCCATTCTCCACCACCACCCTCCCCACACCGTCACGGAATCTTCCGACCCCCCCCCGCCCCCGTCAGCGCATACCAGTGCTCCCGCTCCAGCCGGATCCCCACCCCTCCCGCAAACGACCGCAGCCGCTCGTCCCGATTCGTCCCCGTAATCACCAGCGGCTGCACCGGATGACTCAAACTCCACGCACAGCACAGCTGATCCACACTCGCACCACCATAGTGCGGCCCCAACTCCTCCGCCGCCGCTCGGAACCTCGCACCCGCCTCGTCATCCCCTCGGAACAACCGCCCGCCTCCCGTCGGAGACCACGCCATCGGCCGGATCCCGCGCGCAAAACACTGGTCAAAGGTCCCGTCAAACAGCGGATCGCAGCAGAACGGACTGAACTGCACCTGGTTCGTCACCAGCGGCCGCTCCACCCGCGCACTCAACGC
>JAIXPK010000456.1 GCA_027486335.1 Verrucomicrobiaceae bacterium
CCGCCTGCCCTAACATCGTCTCCATGAAGGAAGCCGGCGGTAGCGTCGAACGCGTCAATCAGCTCGTCGCTTCCTGCCCCGATTCCTTCACCACGCTCAGCGGCGACGACTCCCTCACACTCTCCTTCATGGCCGTCGGCGCCATGGGCGTCATCAGCGTCGCCTCCAATGTCATCCCCCGCCAGATGAGCGATCTCGTCAACGCCGCCCTCCAGGACGACTACAAGGCCGCCCGCGCCATCCACCGGAAATACTATCCGCTCTTCAGCGCCTTCCTCAAACTCGACACCAACCCGGTCCCCGTCAAAACCGCCCTCAAACACATGGGCTTCACCAACGGCAACCTCCGCCTCCCCATGGTCTCCATGCCCGAACCAAAAGACGCGGAACTGAAGGCCGCCCTCGCCGCCGTCGGCGTCATCTGACCTCACAAGGTCTCCCCTAACCACCCGCACCCATCCTCCCCATGAGCCGATCCGACGGAAGACTCCCCGACCAGTTGCGCCCCATCCGCTTCATCCCCCACATCGCCCCCGCAGCCATGGGCAGTGTCCTCTGCTGCTTCGGCAATACCCACGTCATCTGCACCGTCTCCATCGAAGACAAGGTCCCCCGCTGGATGAAGGAACAGAACGTCCAGGGCGGCTGGCTCACCGCCGAGTACTCCATGCTCCCGGCCTCCACCCGCGACCGCAAAGCCCGCGACATCAGCAAAGGCAAACTCGACGGCCGCAGCCAGGAAATCCAGCGTCTCATCGGCCGCGCCCTCCGCGCCGTCGTCGACCTCAGCATCCTCGGCCAGCGCACGGTCTGGGTCGACTGCGATGTCCTTCAAGCCGACGGCGGCACCCGCACCGCCTCCATCACCGGAGCCTGCGTCGCCTGCGCCATCGCCTTCAACCGTCTCGTCGAGGAAAAGAAGCTCTTCCGCTCCCCTCTAACGAAACTCGTCGCCGCCGTCAGCGCCGGCGTCTTCAAAAACGAAGCCCTCCTCGACCTCAATTACGTCGAAGACCGCGACGCCGCCGTCGACGCTAACTTCGTCATCACCGAATCCGGCGAATTCGTCGAAATCCAGAGCGCCGGCGAAGAAACCACGTTCTCCCCGGACCAGCTCGCCAGTCTCCTCGCCCTCGGCCAGAAAGGCATCGCCGAACTCATCGCCCTCCAGCAGGCCGCCATCCGCGCCACTCAGTCCGAAGCCACCACCGATCAGGTCTCCGCCCTAGCCGACTTCTTCGCCCGCCGCTGACCTCCCACCCATGAAACGCCTCCTGCTCCCTCTGCTGCTGTCACTCTCAGCCGCAGCCGGCGATCAACCTCAGTGGGGAGCCGCATGGTCGCGCAACATGGTCTCCCCGGAAACCAGCCTGCCCGCAAAAATCGACTTCCCCTCAGGCTCCGGCATCCTCTGGAAAATCCCCCTCGGCTCCGAAACCCACTCGTCTCCCGTCGTCTCAGACGGCCGTCTCTTCATCGGTACTAACAACGAACACCCGCGCGACCCGAAACACGTCGGCGACCGCGGGGTCCTCCTCGCCCTCGACGCCTCAGACGGCCACCTGCTCTGGCAACTCGTCGTCCCCAAACGCGACGAAGACCCCTACTTCGACTGGCCCAAAAGCGGCATCTCCTCCCCAGCCACCGTCGAAGGCAACCGCGTCTACATTGTCACCAATCGCGGCGAGGTCGCCTGCCTCGATACCCTCGGTCTCACCAACGGCAACGACGGCCCGTTCACCGACGAAGGCCGCCACATGACCCCTGCCGGCTCCGATCCCATCGCCCCCGGCCCGCTCGACGCCGACATCATCTGGATCACGAACCTCACCGACTCCGCTGGCATCTGGTCCCACGACGCCGCCCACAGCTCGATCCTCATCGACGGCCCTAACCTCATCCTCAATTCCGGCACCGGCGTCGACAACACCCACCGCCGCATCCGCACCCCGGACGCCCCCGCCCTCGTCGTCCTCGACAAAGCCACCGGCCGTCTCTCCGCCCGCGACCGCGAAAACATCGCTCCCGACACGTTCCACAGCAACTGGTCCGCCCCCTCCCTAGCCGCTTCCGCCGGCACCCGCCGTCTCTTTTTCTGCGGCGGCAACGGTCTCATCTACGCCTTCGCTCCTCCAGCCCCGCCCGCCACCGACGGCATCGCCGCCCTCACCAAACTCTGGCAGCACGACCCCGACCCCTCCGCTCCCAAAGAAAACGTCCACGTCTACAACCAGAACCGCAAGGAAAGCCCCAGCAATGTCTTCGGCATGCCCGTCTTCGACAAGGACCGGCTCTACGTCGCCGGCGGCGGCGACCTCTGGTGGGGCAAAACCTCCTCGTGGCTCCAGTGCCTCGACGCCACTTCCGGTAAATCCCTCTGGTCCACCGCCCTCGGCCGCCACGTCATGAGCACACCCGCCATCTCCGGCGACCTCTGCTTCATCGCCGACACCGACGGACTCATCTACTGCTTCCACGCCGTCACCGGCCGCGAATTCTGGCGTCTCCAGACCAAAGGCGATTACTGGGCCTCCCCGCTCGTCGCCGACGGCCGCGTGTACATCGGAAACCGCAAAGGCGGCTTCCTCATCCTCGCCGCCGACCGCATCGCACCCCGCATCCTCAGCGAATCAAACGCCGGTTCGCCCATCAGCGCCACCGCCTGCGCCGCTCAGCACCGTCTCTACATCGCCACCATGAACTCGCTCTTCTGCGCCGGCTCACCCTGACAAATCCAGAGGACTCGCCCGGAACGCCACGCCCCGCAGAATCCTAACACCTCCCACTCAGAGCAATTCCGCGATCTGCACCGCGTTCAGCGCCGCGCCCTTCAGCAGCTGGTCCCCCACCACCCAGAACGCCAACCCGTTCTCCAGCGCGCAATCCTTCCGCAACCGCCCCACCGCACAGTTGTCCCGCCCCGCAATGTCCAATGCCAGCGGATACTCCCGCTTCGCAGGATCATCGATCACATCCAACCCTGGCGCTCCCACCAGCACTTCCCGCGCCGCCGCCACACTCACCGGCCGCTCAAACTCCGCACTGATCGCAATGCTGTGCGCCCGGAACACCGGCACCCGCACACACGTCACCGACGCACGGAACCCAGGATGATTCATGATCTTCCTCCCCTCGTTCTCCATCTTCATCTCCTCCTTCGTATACCCATCCTCCTGAAAACTATCCACGTGCGGGATCGCATTGAACGCAATCTGATGCGGATACACATGCGGTGCCGTCCCCAGCTTCGCCGCATCCCACGCCCGATTCTCCCCAGCCCACTCCCGCGTCTGCGCCGCCAG
>JAIXPK010000153.1 GCA_027486335.1 Verrucomicrobiaceae bacterium
CGGCTGACGGTGACGTGGGTGACGCCGAGGGTTCGGGCGAGGTCGACGACGCGGGCTTCGCCGGTGAGGGTGATGAGGTCGGCGATGGCTTCGACGTAGTCTTCGGCGATTTCGCGGGCATTGTCCTGGCGTGCTTTGGAGAGACTGATGGCCTGAGCCGACGTGCTGCGGGTGGTGGCAGGCTGGGCGGGTTGGGAGGGGGCAGTGGAGCGGCGGGCAGCGGGCATGGCTGGGGGGACAGTGAATTCAGGATTGGCACTTGCAACGCCGGGATGGTTTCGTAGCCTCGGCTACATGTAGCGCGTGCTACATTGAAAACCCAAGACTACAAATGAAGCAGGCAATGAAGGAATGGCTGAGAGTGTTGTTGGTGTTCCCCTCGATGGTGGCGGGAGTGGAAGGGAGGGAGATGCGGACGGATCGCCCGGACACGACGGAGAGTGCGTATTCAGTGGAGGTTGGGCGTTGGCAGGTGGAGGCGGAGGTGGCGAGTGGGGAGTTGGATGGTGGTGAGTGGGGGGAGTGGGTGGGGATGGAGATGAATTGGAAGTATGGGGTGGGGGAGGATGTGGATGTGCAGGTGGTGGTGCCGTTTGTGACGGTGGTGAGTGGGGTTGGGGCGGGGGTGGGGGATGTGACGGTGCGGGTGAAGCGGAATGTGCTTGGGAATGATGGAGGGCGGGTGGCGATGGCGTTGATGCCGTATGTGGCGCTGCCGACGGGAGGTGAATTGGGGGCAGGGGGAGTGGAGGGAGGGTTGATTGTGCCGGTGGCGGTGGGTGGGGTGTGGGGGTGGGAGACTGGAGCGATGGTGGAGGCTGGGTTGGTGCGGGGGGACGGTGGTGGGCTGCGGGAGGAGGTGCTAGTGTCGGCGACGGCGGGGCATGAACTGACGGAGACGAGCGGGTTTTTTGTGGAAGCGGTGGGGGTGTTCGGGGGAGAGGACGGGTTGGAAGTGTATGGGAATGCGGGGGTGACGTGGGAGGTGCGGCGCGACTGGGTGTGGGACGCGGGTGTGCGGGTGGGACTGACGGCGGCGGCGGTGGATTTCAGTCCGTTTGTGGGGCTGAGTGTTAGGTTTTAGAGGGCGGGGGGGAAATTGGAAATTGGAAATAGTGAATAGTAAAAGGGGGCTTGTGGGGAGATGGGGCTTGGGACCCACGGATTTCATGGATGGGCAGGGATGGGCTTTGAGTGGAGAACGGAGGATTGGATCGGTAAGGGTCCGGTTCGGGTAGTGGCGATCCTGGGAAACGCGGAGCCTGCTGTTGAAGCGGTGCCGGGAGCGGAGATGGGGGAGTTGGGTGGACAGCGTGCGGCTGCGCAGGGATGCGTTGAGGGAGTCGCCTGGCGGCGGGTCTTGTGCGATACGGTTTTGTTGATTCTCAGTTGAAGGTCGTCATCTTCTCCGTCGGCGTGCCTCGCTGTGAGGGGAGGTGACTCGCCGCGCTCCCGGTCCTGGTTTTCCAGCAGGTTCCCAGTGGAACGGAAGGTGATACGCGGGGTTGACCCGTCGGAGGATGAGGGGTATTATCATGAAGGCTGGAAGCTGATCATGATCACGAAGCTCAATACCGACGGCACAATCCACAACGGAGATGGTCCTGCGTGTTCGATAGAAAAAGTATTGCGAGGCAAGTTGATCATCGTGATCTGATCCATCTACCACCTGAGGCTTTTGAATCAAACTCCATGGAACCTGACATTGACGTACAGTTTGCCAATCAGATGATGGAAGAATTGTCAGAGTTGGAGATCGCCGACTATTGTCTGAAAACAGGAAATTTTTTCTGGGATTTAATTGCATGCATTGATCATAAATGGGTTCAAAAGTTATTCGATGCATATCTAATAGCATTAAAAAAGATTGACCATCCGGAAGTTTTTGAACAGTTCCTGTGCACGTCGATGCACGCATTGGCCTGGAGAGCAGCTGAAGAAAACGAATTGATTGAGAAGATTGCGAAGATTATATCAGGTATACGGTTTGGAAATCAGTTGATGCGTGAGTGACCGTATGAGGGTTCCACGCCGATGATTGAGGTGATTCATTCCCGGACTGCATTAGGAGAAGAACTATATGAGGAAAGAGGTCACAGAAGTGTTCCGGAGACTCCGGGAGTTCCAGACGCAGAGTTCACAACGCTTCGCGGATTTCCATGTTCAATTAGGATTGCCTTTGATGCAGGAAACTACTGAATCGAGTGGGGTGTTTGAATCTGCTATCGAAGCAGTCGCAGACCTGGCGCTGCGAGACATGGCTGGTGACTTGTTTAGGGAACCGTTTGTCGAATGCGAAATCGTCGAAACGGCCGATGATTCTACGTGGCTTTACGAGGACAGAGGTTCGATCAATGGGCTCGAAGGTTTTTCATGGAACAGGAAAGAGGCACTTGGTGATAAAACGTACAAATATCATGGATTTTATGATCTCACGAAAATGATCCCGCGAACATTTGAGTATGTTTCGATTGAACTGCGCGATGCGGCTGCTTTGGCGACGCGTGTCTTCGTGCATGTGCCATTCGAGCATGTTCGGTTTTATCTGACGATACAGGGGTGAGTGATTGGCGGGTTTCGCTTTCTTGGAGGGATGGTTGGGGAGCGTTGGGGCGATGGTGGGGATTTGTTATGGGTTGGGGCGGCAATCCGGTGGTGTCGCGTTGCTCAACCACCGGTTACAGGCCGGCACCCCGTACGGGCATACGCGTCAACTTAAGCCAGCGAACTCATGATCTCGGAGAAGTTATGACGCTTTCGGCGCAGGTCGTAGCAGCAATGCCGGACCAGAGCCTCAACAAGATTCCGACGCTCCTC
>JAIXPK010000087.1 GCA_027486335.1 Verrucomicrobiaceae bacterium
CGCGATCCGGCCAAACCGCCAATCCAGGCTTCCCGCGGAAATAGGTGTTCACCGCCGGCGCAGGCACCAACCGCGCCGACGCCACCGCCTCCGATGGCACAAACCGGCAGATCACCCGCGCCCCTCGGTCGTTCCTCGAAATCCCTAACTTCTTGCCATCCCCCGACGCCACCACGTTGTGCCCCGGCCAGTTCATCTGCGCCACCTCCCGCCCGGTCACCGTCTCAAACACTTTCGTCAGCCCGTCACGCCCCTGCGTCAGCACATGCCGCCCGCCGTCAAACGCCGCAACCGTATCCGCCGCCCCGGAATGCGCCGTCACCACCCACATCGGCCGCGAATCATCCAGACTCCACGCCGCTACCCGACCGTCAATCATCGCCGCAAAAATCCGCTTATTGTCAGGACTGAACGCCGCCCCATGCACAAAATACGTGCTCGCCAGCTGATACTCCCTCACCACCTTCCCGCTCGCCGTCTCCACCAGCTTCAGCCCGAATCCGGTCTCATGCACCGCCGCCAGAATGTACCGCCCATCACCCGAAATCGCCTGCGGACACCATCCCTTCCCCACTCCCTCTAGATAACGATGCTCCACCGGCGTCGCCTCCAGATCACACACCAGAATCCGCCCCCGCGCCCGCTCGTACCCCGCAAACCACCGCCCGTCCGCTGAGAAAAAATTCCACACATACAGCGTCGGCATCCGGTGCACCACTTCCCCCTTCTCAGTATCCCACAGCTCCGCCTCGCGTTCCTTCGTAATCAGCAGCAGCCGCCCGTCCTTCCCTAACGGTCCATTCAGCAGGCCCGCCATCGGCAATGCACGCACTTTCCTCACAACTTTCCCCGTCGCCATCTCCCGGACCGCCGTATGATCCCGCTCACTCGTCGGAAAATACCGGAAATCCCCATCCGGCCGCCCCGCATGCCCTCGGCTGTCATACGCCATCACGCCCTCTTCCACAAACTGCGGCATCGCCAGCAGGCTCGCCTTCAGTTCCATCGACTCCACCTTCCCTGCCAATCCCGGCGATTCCCCCGCCTCCCTCATCAACTCCTCCCGCGCATCCCAAGGCCCGTTCCGCAACCGCGCGCGGATCCCCGCATACGTCGCAGCCCCCTCGCCCTTCCGACTCGCCTCCTCCGCCGCCTGCAGCGCCATCTCCCGCTCCCTCGACTCCGTCAGCAGTCTCCTGTCCGTCAGCGCCGCCCGCCACGCCGTCCCCGCCAGCAGTCCCAATGCCGCCACCAGCGCCAGACCTAACAACCCAAGCGCCGGATTCCGCCGCGCCCACCGCCACACCCGCTCCGCTCGCCCGACCGGCCTCGCCAGAATCGGCCGATGCTCCAGCCACCGCCTCAGATCCGCCGCAAACCCCGCCGCACTAGCATACCGCTGTCTCGGATCCTTCGCAAGGCTCTTCCCCGCTATCACCGCCAGATCCCGCGGCACTTCCACCGGCAGCGCCGGCAACTCCTCCTCCACAATCTTCCGCAGCAATGCCGGCAACCCACTCGCATCAAACGGTACCCGCCCAGCCAGCAGTTCATAAAGCACCGCCCCAAGACTCCACACGTCACTCGCCACCGTCGCCTGCGCCGCATTCGCCTCCGCCACCTCCGGCGCAGAATAATGCGGGGTCCCCAGAAAATCCCGCGTCATCGTCATGCTCTCCGCCCCGTCCAGCAGCTTCACCAGCCCGAAATCACTAAGATACGGCGCTCCCATCTCGTCAAACAGCACGTTCGCCGGCTTGATGTCCCGGTGCAGCACGCCGTGCCGGTGCGCATACTCCAGCGCATCCCCCAGCCGCACCACCAGCTCCGCTATCTCCCGCCACTTCCCCGCATAACCCCCGCGCCGCGCCGCCAAGGTCCCGCCCGACGCCAACTTCATCGTGTAAAACGGCAGATCCTCCGTCTCATCCACCCGATACACCGGCAGAATCGCCGGATGCTCCAGCCCCGCCAGCGTCCTCGCCTCCTGACGAAACCTCACCCGCATGTCCGCATCATCCCCCAGCTGCGGCCGTAGCATCTTCAACGCCACCTCCCGCCCAGGCCCGCGCTCCCACGCCAGATACACAATCCCCATCCCCCCGCGCGCGATCTCCGCCCTCACATCATGCCCCGGCACCCGCAACGCCGCCGCACCCGCCGTAACCACTCCCGACTTCTCCTCCACCCCGACCCCACCCACGCTCGTCTCTCCCTCTCCCCACAGACACGTCACACAAATCCCCCCGGAATGCCCCGCCGGCAGCCGCCGCCCGCAATCCAGACACTCGCGCTCCCCACCGGTCGTCACCTCCTCTTTCATACCCTCACTTCCCCTCCAGCAACCGCCTCAAATACTCCATCTCCTCGTCGATCTCGTGCGGCGCTCCCACCGTCCGCCTCACCTCCGCTCGCAGACACTCCCGCAACCGCCGCCGCCACTTTAAAACCTCCGACTTGAACGCCGCCAGCGTCAATCCCAACCGCCGCCCTCCCTCTTCGTAACTCACCACTTCCCCGCCAGCCCCCAGAAACGCCCCCAGCACTTCCGCCCGCTCGTCCCCATGCCGCCCCGCCAGTTCCCCCATCACACGCGCCAGCGCCGCCTGCATCACCGCCTCCGCCCACGCCACATCGAACTCCTCCACCTCCTCGTCGTCCGCCATCATCTCCAACTCCATGATGTCGCTCAATGCCTCCCACGACAACGCATCCACCCCACCTCCCCGCCTCTCCGCGTGCCGCCGCCGCCACTCGTCGATCAGCCAGTGATCCAGCACTCCCTGCAGAAATGTCCGGAACTTCCCTCGCTCCCGGTCCGCACGGTTCAATACCCCGCGCTCCATGAAATCGAGAAAGAATCCCTGCGCCAGATCCTCCGCCTCGTCCCGCTCCCAGCCCTTCGCCAGGATCGCCCGCCGCACCGGCTCCCAGTACGCACGGCACAACGATTCCAGCGCCGCGCGCCCCGCCGCATCGCCATGCAGGGTCGCCCGCGCCAGTTCGGTCCATTGCGTCGCCGGAAACATCCCGGCAATCATGCCCGCACCGCTTCCGCCGCGCAAGCCGCAAGCCGCCCTCGTCCAGCCCGCTCTTCATTCCACCTTCTTGCTCCACTTCCGGTTCTTGTACGTCAGCGTCGCCGTCTTCTCGATGCTGATGCACAGCGGACAATACCCCAGCTCCGCCGTCAGCCGCCCCTTGCCCACCAGATTCAATCCCTGCGGGTTCTTCACCCCCACCAGCGAAATCTCCCCGGTCACCGACACAATGCACAACACTTCCCCCTCCACCGACAGATACATCTTCCCAATCCACGTCGGCCCTTCCGTGAAGTACCCGATCCCCGTCCCCGCACCCACACTCAGATTGAACAGGCACGTGCTCGGTATCCCGATCAGCTGATTCAGCGCGATGTGCACTTCCCCGTAAACATACGCCCCCGTGAACGGCGCCTCGCCTAGCGCCTCCTTGATGCTCTCATCCCAGAAGAACGGAGCCAGCGAACAGGTCTTCCCGAAGAACACCCCGCCCTTCGCCTTGAACCCTTTCCCCACCTGCATTGCCACCTGCGCACTGAAGTAATTCTCCGACTCGCCAAACATCATCGCACATCCCATCTCACTGATGATGAACTGATCGCCGAACTTGATTTCACCCAGAATCTCAATCGATCCCCCCAACCCAGTCAGCCCACCGTCTCCCGCAAACTGAAACCGCGTGTCGAAACTCACCGTCAACCCAGGATACGCCCACTCCAGCGACACTTCCTTCGCCCCAAGGGTCACTTCCGTCCCGGTCTCGCCCTTCGGCAGGCACCCTCCAGGCGTGTTCTCGGAATTCAATTCCCGGATCTCCAGAAACACATGCGCCTTCATCGCCTCCGATGCCTTGAACTCCACTTTCAGATCCAGCCTCAAATCCGTCAGCGAATCCCCCCGGATGTGCGCCTTCCCCTTCAGTTCCGCTCCCGCCATCACTTTCGCAGCCCCGCCCATGAACTCCGTCAGCTTCTCGTCCACTCCGCCTAACACCGTCGCAATCAGCTCCCGCGCCGCCGTGTCCGCCTGCTCGAACACGCCGTCCATCACCTGCCTCATCTGCTGCTCCACATCATACAGGCGCTGCTTCAGTATCTTCTGCACCGACGCCGAAATCCCCGTCGAGAAGAACCGGTCCGCCATCGCCTCACGGATCTTCCGCCGCAGCTTGTCCACTTCCTCCGGATGGCTCGGCATGTCCAGCCCCGCCTTGTATGGCTTCAGCAGCGAACTCACATCGCTAGCTACTTTCCCCACCGCTCCCTCCAGCTCCACCCCAGCCCCAGCCAGCACACTCTTGATCTCCGTCGCCAGCGGCCCTTCGCCCTCCAGCCCATTCAGCAGCGCCACACAAACCTTCTCCGCCTTCTCCGCCAGCACATCAAGCTCCGCCAGCACCGGCCGCGCCGCCGCAATCAACGCATCGATGTCCTCCGCATAAACCGGATCCTCCAGCTTCTTCGACACCTTTCCAGCCAACCGCTTCGCCGTCGTCGCAATCTTCTCGAACTTGTTCCCGTTCCCAGGCGCAGAATACTTCCGGAACTCCACAATGTGAGCCTGCGCACTCTCGATCCTCACCTTGATCTCCTGCAGCAGCCCCAGCACCCCAGTCCCCGTTCCCGCCACATCCTTGAACCCTTTCAGCAACCCGGTCTTCCCCTCCGACAGCAGTTCAGCAATAATCGCCTTGTCCACGCCCTTCGTGAAGGTCTTCGTCCCCGGATCCCAGTAATCCTCCGACAGCAATTCCGTCAGAAAGGCCTCCGCCTGCGCATCCATCTTCGCATCCAGCGGCCCCGCAAACAACCGCCGCATCGTCGGCTCCAGCAGTTCCTCGATCGCCTCCCGCCCAGCCATCAGCACGTTCTCATCAATCAGTTGATCCAGCGTCCCCAGCAGCTCGCTCACCCCATCCGACGCCAGACTCGTCAGGCTCAGTTTGTTCAATCCAGCCTTCGCCCCGAAATCAAGATCCGCATTCTCCGCCGTCAGGGTCCGGCACCGATGCTGCACCGACAGCACCAGCAGGCTGCTCGACTTCTCCTTGAAATCCTTGAAACTCCGCGACCCAGCCTGCCACGCCATCGGATAGTCCAGATCCACCACATCAAGCCAGCGGGTCTGCGCATGCATCCGGAACTTGTCATTATCCCCCGTAAACCCTTCCCGGTACTGCGCCACCGTCACTCCGTTCGCATACCCGCGGTGCCCCACATCAAAAGGCTGCTGCGTAAAGTAATGCTCCTCCCCGATACTGAAACACTTCGTCTTGTCGTGAAACCCTCCCATCAGATGCAGCAACGCACCCTCGTCATTCTTCTTCGCTCCCGTCTGCAAATGCACCGGCGCATCCTCGAAGAATGGCAGGTTCAGCTTCGCAGCAATATTCAGCCAGCCCACCTCACCAGGAGCCGCCGCCGCATGGTTGAAATACGCATCCCCCACCGTCGTCGCCGTCCACCGCTCCTTGCCAGGCCCGGCCATGTCCAGATTCGGCGGCAGCTTCAATCGCGACACCACCGGAGGATCGGTCGCCTCATTCGCCCCCGTCTGCAGCTGCCCGCTCGGCAGAAAACCTAACGTCCCATGCAGCGGTTCCGCAATCTCCGACGACCACGCCTCCACCGTCGCGGTCAGCCGGATCTCCGTCGGATCACACGCCCCATCCGCCATCGGCAGAAACGCCGCCTGCCGAATCCGGAAATCCGCCTGCCAGTACGCCAGCACCCGGTCCTCCGCCACCGCCGCAGGACTCAATTCCATCCCCGACGGAGCCCCCAGACACGTGAAAAACAACTTCTCGAACTCCAGCGAAAACCCTGACGGCTCAGGCACCTCAAGGCTCCCCTTCGTCCTCGAATCCGTCACCCGGCTGTACCTCAGCTGAATCCCGAAATCCTCAAACAGCATCGGATACCCGCCCAGCTCCGCCCCCGGCGGAAAACTCCCCGTGTACGCTTCGTGAATCCCCGACACCCCCGCCCGCCGCGTCACATACTGACACCGGTGACTCAGATCATACGACCCCGTACTCACCCCAGCCAGCACCGACCGCCCCGTGAAACTCCCGCCGCTCGTCCGGAAATTCAATCCGGCATAGTCCCCCGTCCCTTCCTCGAACGCCGCCGTCCCCGGCCTGACCATCGTCCCCGTCGCCCGGTTGAACCCGCTGTGCAGCATCCACCCCGGTCCCTTCGCCCCGCTCACCGCTCCACCCCCGTTCATAAAACACCCGGGAAAATGCAGCCCACTCTGACTGAACTCACTCGTCTCATGCGCAAACTTTCCTAACGCCGCAATCCTCCCCCACTGCAGCTTCGCATCCGCCGCCAGCATCCCCGCCGCCTGCACTCCCCCGTCCGCCGTGAACCGCAGCGGCTGCCCCGCCCCCGCATCAAATACCAGCACCGCCGCCGGCAGATCCGCCGCCGGACAATCCTCACCACCGCAATCCTGCGCATACGGCACTTGGATGTCCTGCAGCCCGGTCATCACACTCTGCGCAGTATCCACCGCATCCCCCACGATCTTCATCACCGCATTGTTGAACCTCACCGTCGAATCATACGGAAAATGCGTCCGCGTATAACCACCGGCAATCCCCAGCTCCACCGTCAGCTTCGCCGTCCCCGCACCATCCGCATCAATCACCACATTACCCGTCACCGACTCCGTCTTCCAGAACACCATGTCGTTCCCGCGCTTCAATCGCTCACCACCGGCCACCTCCGCGTCCGCCAGCAGCGCATCAGTCTCCGCCCGCCTCACATATCCAGCCGTCTCCGTCGACGTGAACGTCAGCCGCGGCTGCCCCACCACCCAATCCACCCGGCTCGCCTGCATCCACACAGGCTTCGATTCCTCACAAACCCAGAAATTTGTTACCCGCGACAACATCGGCCCCACCGGCATATACCCCGCCGCCATCCCCATCCCGCCAAACACAATCTCACTGTCCCAGATCCGCGTCGCCCCAGGATCCGCATTCGTCGTCACCCCAAGCCCAGACGGTAGCACCAGCGCCACATCCGCCGTCGCTCCAGTCGGACTCATCACCAGATTCCGTCGCTCAAACCGCATCCCGCCACTCGTCCCGTAAACCCCCGCAGGCTCCGTCACCGGCACCGTCCCCGACGCCAGCAGCGCATCCCCGTCATCCTCCAGCACCACACTCAGCGCACTCCCGTTCCCCCACGTAAACCCTCCCAATCCCGTCAGCACCCCACTCTGCCCATCCACCCGCAACCCCGTCGCCGCAATCCCGCTCCCCGTCAGCGCCCCAGCCACCGGCCCAGGAAACACCACTTCATCGAAAAATCCCGCAAACGCCCCGAACCGCATCACCCCACTGAAATGCAGCAACCGCTGCGGCACCCGCTCCACACTGTTCGCAGCCACCGGCAACCCACCCCCGGGACTCGTAACATGCCCAATCGTCACCTTCACGTGATAACGCTTCGTCGCCGACTTCAGAATCACCACCGGCCGAATCGCCAGCTGCGTGATCGTCTCGTACTTCTTTGGAATCCGCGGCCCCACCCCCGGCTTCTCATGCGACGCCATCGGCACCACCATCGTAAAGCTGCTCTGCTCCAGCGCCACCGGCGTCACCGACCCCTCTTCCCTCAACTCCACATTCAGCCGGAACGTGATGTTTTCACCGACCGTCGGATTCACCAGATACCCGTCATAACGATCCGCCCGCCACTCCGCATTCACCAGAAACTTGTCCCGGTCCGCCGTGCTCGCCGCCGCCCACACCTGCGACCACGTCACCGCTTCCATCGTCGGCACCACATTGAACGAACTGTCCGCACTATTCGTGCTCATGAAATGCCGCCACACCCGCGGAGCCGAAGTCCCCGTCACCCCCGCATCCGCAAACGATCCCATTCCAGCCGACCGCCGCCCGAACGTCAGCCGCACGCGGTACTCCCGGCCCGGGGCCAGCAGCACCGCCGGCGTCAGACTGACGCTCCCAGCCACGTTGAACGCATCCGCATTCACCGCATTCCGCGCCACCGTCACTCGCGACGCCGTAGCCCCACCAACCCGCAGGTCCACTGCATCACCAGCCTCATCAATCAATTCATACCACAACTGGAAATCAAAACTGTTCGCTGTGTGATTGAAATCCACGACCGACGCCACCTTGATCGCATCACGGTCATAACCTTCATCCGGATTGATTGCGTCCGACGCAATCAGGTCATTCACCGGGTTCGTTATCGTCAGGCTGTCGATCGACGGCACCACCTGCGCCGCCGCCCGCCCGGGAATCCACGCCAGCAGCACCGCCAGCACCGCACTCTTGATATAGCTTCTCATGTTCATCGTTTTGTTGAAATTCTGTTCACTCCTCAATCCGCTAGACTCATCACCGCACGGTAGAACTTCGACGGATCAGGCGGCAGCGGCAGGGTCACCTCAAATTGTCCGCCCGGGCTCGCCGGCACTTCCATCAGATCCTCCCACCCGTTCACGCCGTCACTGCACTGAATCGTGAACTTCACCATCCCCGCATACCCCGCAGGATATTCCCACGCCAGCTTCAGATCATTCCCTTCGTTCACCCCGGGCTCAATCGCCGGCGGCCCCAGATCCACCGCCTCCGTCCCCTTGCTCTGCGCCACCTGCGGATCGGTCCCATCAAGGAGTTCCTGCAGGTTCGAAAACCCGTCGCCGTCACTGTCGCCCAGCGGCTCCCCGCCGCCCGCAAAAAAGAAGCAGTCCCACGCGTCCGGCAGCAGGTTGCCATCCTTGTCCTCAGCCACAGGCACCGGCAGATGCGTCACCCGCAACGAGATCACTTCCACTTCATCTCCCGGACATTCCGGATCCACCACATC
>JAIXPK010000305.1 GCA_027486335.1 Verrucomicrobiaceae bacterium
GCAATGAGTTTTTGATGAAGTTGCATGCCGGTGTCAGTTGAATGTTGATTCGAAAAAACCCCACGCAGACTTCGATTCCCTTAATCTGCCGGATATCCAGTAGAAGCAAAATATTCAGGAATTAAAATCGAAATTTCCGAATTTCCATAGACCACCCCCCTCCGAACCCGCCATCCCTCCGAACAAGCAGCCCACCTCCGAACACGCGCGCCGCAGGCTCTGGACTGCTGGGAGAATCACAGCTCTCTCTGCGCACGGAGTGCGCCTACCCGCCCCTCTCCGAGCACGCCCCCTCCGAACCAGCAGCCGAAGGCTCTGGACTGCTGTCAGTAATTACAGCTCTCCCTGCGCACGGAGTGCGCCTACCAGCCCCTCTCCCAACCCGCCCCGGGCCCGCCGACCTCCCGGTCGGCCCTCTCCCAACCAGCCCCCTCAGAACCAGCCCATCTCAAATTTCAAATCTCAAATCTCAAATCCCCCCACCCGCCGCAGGCTCTGTACTGCTGTGAGCATCACAGCTCTCTCTGCGCACGGAGTGCGCCTGCCAGCCCCTACCAACGAGCCCCTCGCCCCCCCCAGCTCGGCCCTCTCTCCCAACAAGCCATCTCCGGAAAAGCCCGGGATCGCGAGGCTCTGCACTCGCGCCACCCAACACGCCCCTCTCCCAACTCGCCCCCTCCTCTCCGAACACACCCCGTCCCGTAGGGACGACCGGTGACTAGCCCCGGGTGGCGCAAAGCGATACCCGGGGTCACCGCACCCAAATCACCACAACCCCGTACAGGGTTGCCCCTCTCCCCACCAGCAGCCGAAGGCTCCGGACTGCCGTCAGTATGACAGCTCACCCCCCGCCCGGACTGCACCTACCATCCGCATACTCCGCCACGCATGATCACCAAATGCCCGCCTCATTCCCGGTTTGACGGCAATTCCTCACGGTGATACCGTCCAAAAAACCCCCGGTTTCCGACGGCACGATATGCAGACATGAGGCGGAATTCGCGGTCATAATCACACTGTTCGCAAGACAAAACCATGATCGGATTCGGTTGGTGCCATCTTCAGACATCGAGGGAGCGTCTTCGGAACGCCACCCTTGAGGAGGTTCATGCTTTAGACGCTGAAATCGACCAAGCAGATTTCGCGATGTTCGCGGCTTTCAGGGATTGGATGGGGCAGCAGGATGATCCATTTCTGGTGTGGACGCTTCTTGAACGGCACAACCACCACCACGGACTCTTGACTTACAGCTTGTCGCGAAATCACCGAAGTTCCTTGGTTTGGGACATGTTGGAATGGATCGTGACGAATGCTTCCGGCAGCTACGGTCTTTTCTACTGCTACGATGAGGAAGATACGATGGACCGGAATGCATATGGGCGCGTACCTCTAATGGACTACGACAATGTGTTTCGCGTGCATCGCATTAAGAACGGAAGGATCGACGAACTAGCTGACCCTTTTTTCGGCCTCATCGACGGAGATGTCGGACCGATTCATCCGTATGAGCGCGGATCTAAATACACAACAAATTGCGAACAAACCGAGGATGGCAAGGCTTCGCCTGCCATCTCTTGAACGTTCGCCTAATAACCAGGATCAATGAATCACGAACCTACCGAAGAGCAGCCACAAAGCCTTCCGTCATACGCGCATGCTATTGCGGGATGGCCGCTGATAATGATCGTCATTGGCGGAGCACTTGGAGGACTTTGCGGGGGCGGAGCTTACGGACTATCCATGGCCCTTTTGAAGAAGAAGGGGGTGACTCCTCTATCTTTTTTCTTGTCACTCCTCATTGGTATTGCAGGAGTATGCCTCTATTTTTTCGCAATAATCGGTCTATCTATAGCATTTCCAGACACGTTCGGGCCAAAGCAATAAGCGAACAATCTACATCCAACGGCGGGTAACGCTCCAGTTTGAATTCGGGCTTCCCTCCCCGCCGTCGCCTGATCCGAGACGCTCGCCCACCACCCCCCTCCCCCATCATGAACACAACTGACACGAAACCCCGAAGAGCCCGGCTGGGCCGCTCAGCCAAAACGACAGCTCTTTCAGCACTGGTCAGTTGGGTTGCGCTCCACGCCATCATGATTCCGGTCATTTCATACCTCCGCGGTCCCGTTTATCAGGAGTTCTATGATGAGGGCGGTTCCTTCATGGCGGCAGCCCTTTTTGGGTGGTCCGCAATTTGCATTTTTGGCTTATCGTTTGCGGCATTACTGCCCGTCCTCGTTTTCGCCCCAAAAACGTCCTCTCTGATTCGCTGGCCTATCCTCGGTATGCTCGGGGCGATCACGGGTGTCTTATTTGAAGTGTTTTATTTTAACGCGGCACTGGCGGACGAAAGCGAGGCTCCAACCGCTCTCATCGTAGCTGGACTTTGTGGTGCCATAACAGGCATTTTTGCATCCTTTCAGCATCGACGCACTTCCTCCCTTTCCGAATCAGCTACGGTTCCGTGTGAATGCCATCCCCGATAGCGACGATCCAGGCGCGACTGGCTGTCTGAAAACACGTTCATCAGGTCGAAAATTCTCTGCTCCATGGCTGCGAGCAACGAGCCCTCCAACGCCTCATCGGCTACATCTCCCGGAAATCACGGATAAATGCGTGAACCGCAGCCACAGCCAATGGAATCAGCAGCAGCAATAACGGAAAAAAGAACACCCCGGCAATCGACACATTGACAATCGCACACAAATAGACCGTTGTTCCAAAATAGCGCATGGTTCCGAGTTCGCTAAGTGAAGACCCGACCAGGCCCAGCGGCTGCCGACAGCGCCCGACCCACCAAATCCGCTGAACGGAAGCCGGGTGCGGGGGGAGCTGTGAGATCAAACATGTGAATGGTGCGCGTTACCGTGACTGTGGCGGCCCACAGGACACTAACCCCCACTATCCCGGTTTTCTTTGCCATTCAACCGCCAAAGCAGACGGCCGAGTCAGCGGCCGAGCCGCGCACTGCCGGAATCAGTTTCACCACGAGGCCTATGCCCGGCTCCCAATGCAGCGCATCGTCGAACGCCGGTTCCACACGGGACGGCATCACCAACGCCAGCCAGCCAAATCCAGCTGCTTCCATCGCGCACACTGCGTCATTCATTCGTCACCGAGATCCGCACCAACCGACGGAGTCATCGGCAAGCACGCCCAGCCGGAATCAAGGAACCGCAGCGCAGAAACTCCATTCATCGCGGCTCATGCGCCCCCTGCCCACCGCCTCCAGTTGACCTTCCTCCCCGCAAACACGCCTCGATCCAGGACCAGCACGTTCACTCCAGGAAAATCGGCACCAGCGCCGGCATGATCACCGGCTGCGGTCGGCTATTGCCATGCGTCTGCACCCACATCTCCCCAATCCGCTCCATATAGACACGCATCCGGTCGCCCACTCCCGTGTCTTCATCGACATCCAGATCAAGGAGCAGGTACAGGAAAACCTCGTTCTCAGCGAACGGCGCACAGAACAACAAATCCGCTTCCAGATGCCGCCGGTCCTCATTAATGAACGATCCCGGCACAAGCCGGAGCTTGTCCCACTGAATCAGCGCCGCCACGTCGGCCTCAATTCCGTTCCGAATGAACGCAGCGGCCGTGCTCGGATCCGACAGCTTCTTGTGAAGTGATTTCGCATAGGCAGGCAGGGATGATTTGTGCGGCATGACTCCATTTGCGGTATCAAACAATCCGCCCTCCGCAAATCCAAAGTGCGGCTTTATACATTTTGCGGCACCCCCACACACCCATCCTCCAACCCAACCCAACCCAACCCAACCCAACCCACCCGCACCTCACAAAGCCTTCTCCCCCACAACCAATCAACCCCAGCTCCGCGTCACTTTCTCTTCTCCCTGAGGCCTGTCCAATGACTCTCCCCAACGCCCCCCGCACTCTCCACCCAGCCATGTCCACCACCCCTAATCCAGAGGCGTGACCCTTTATCTCCTTCCTCACCCCTTCTACCCAGCCGCAGCACCCCCAAAAGAGGTCTGTCTCATTGTCCACGCCCACCATTCACCGCTTCGCCACCACCCCTCCACCCACCCCGCAGCGCCCCCAAAAGAGGTCTGTCTCATTGTCCACGCCCACCATTCACCGCTTCGCCACCACCCCTCCACCCACCCCGCAGAGGTCTGACCACCTATTCACATCCCGGTCATCCTGAGGTGTGACCCTTTATCTCATTGCTCACCCCTTCTACCCACCCGTTGCACCCCGAAAAGAGGTCTGTCTCATTGTCCACACCCACCCTTCATCGCTTCGCCTCAGCCCTCACGGAGCCCCACCTGAGAGGACTGACCAATCATCGCCCCTGCTCGTGAAATTCGTGATCCCTGTCCGCAGTCACTGCGCCCAATGCCGGTCCGTGCCGGCCTCCCGCAGAGGTCTGTCCACCTATTCCGATTCCTCTCCCCCTTCCGCGCCTGCACCCCATCTGCCAACGAGCCCCATTCCCCTGCCACCCATTCCCCTGCCACTCCCTCAAGCTTACCCGCAACACCACGCACCCCCAACAGCCGCGGCACCCCCAAAAGAGGTCTGTCTCATTGTCAACGATTCCCCCCTTCCGCCCTCCCGCAGAGGTCTGTCCACCTATTCTGATTCCTCTCCCCCTCCCGCGCCTACACCCCATCGGCCAACGAGCCCCATTCCCCTGCCACCCATTCCCCTGCCACTCCCTCCATCTTACCCGCAACACCACTCACCCCCAACACCCGCGGCACCCCCAAAAGAGGTCTGTCTCGTTGTCAACGATTCCCCCCTTCCGCCCCCCGCAGAGGTCTGTCCACCTATTCTGATTCCTCTCCCCCCGCGCCTACGCCTAAACCCCATCTGCCAACCCGCCCCATTCCCCTGCGCCCCCAACCCAACCCCGCCGCATTTCCTTCTCGGCAAACCCTCATCACCCCCTCTACACTCCTCTCATGCGCCCAGCCATCATCCTCCTCGCCGCCGCCATCTCCGCCACCGCCGCACCGCCCGACGACAAGGCCCTGCTCGCCCTCATCCGCGACCGCTCCAAGGCCCTCGATCGCGTCACCGCCGCTCCGGTGAGCATGGACCACCTCACCGCCCTCGATTGCCGCGCCCCGTCCGGCCCACCCGTCCCCACCGGCCCGCACAAGGACGCGCTCCTCCACCTCTACGTCTCCAACGGCCACCACGCCCCGCTCTTCGACCCATGGGCGAAATTCCCCGAAGGCACCGTCCTCCTCAAAGAAAAACTCCCCGCCAAAGACGACGGCCCTCCCACCCTCTTCACCGGCATGATCAAACGCGAGAAGGGCTTCTGGCCCGAACTCGGCGACTGGGAATTCTTCACCGCCGACGGCAACGCCGCCACCATCACCTCCCGCGGCAAAACCGAAACCTGCGCCGCCTGCCACACCGACTACAAGGACC
Organism: Verrucomicrobiaceae bacterium; assembly: GCA_027486335.1. Classification (GTDB taxonomy): domain Bacteria; phylum Verrucomicrobiota; class Verrucomicrobiia; order Verrucomicrobiales; family V1-33; genus V1-33. Next base: position 5,410 of record JAIXPK010000305.1, read on the forward strand.
GCGACTTCGTCTCAAAACGCATCACCATCCCCGGCGACGCACCCGCTCCTGAACTCACTCAACTCTCCAGCGGCCGCGTCGTCCTCCACTCAGTCCGCGCCATCGTGTCCGGCAAAAACCTCCGCTACGAACCCCCGCAGAACAAAAACACTCTCGGCTTCTGGACCGATCCCGCAGACTCCGCCTCATGGACGTTTTCCATCCACACCCCCGGAAAATTCGACGTCGAAGTCGTCCAAGGCTGCGGCAAAGGCTCCGGCGACGCCCTCGTCGAAGTCTCCTTCGCTCCCTTCGAAGCCGACAAGTCCCCCCCGCCCATCGCCCCCCTCAAATTCAACGTCAAAGACACCGGCCACTTCCAGAACTTCGTCCCGCGCTCCATCGGCACCGTCACCCTCCCCACGGCCGGCCTCTGGACCGTCACCGTCCAACCCCGCTCCAAACCAGGCCCCGCCGTCATGGACCTCCAATCCATCAATCTCTCACCCGTCCCGAAATAATCCCCTCCGGAAATCTTCCAACCACCCCTTGCCCCACCTGCCCGGCGTGCTAAGGCCGCAGGCTTCCAACAATCATTAATCATCTCATGAAAGCCCCCATTCGCGTAGCCGTCACCGGCGCTGCCGGCCAGATCGGATACTCCCTCCTCGTCCGCATCGCCTCCGGTGCCATGTTCGGCCCCGATCAGCCGGTCATCCTCCAGCTCCTCGAAATCGAACCCGCGCTCCCCGCCCTCCAGGGCGTCGTCATGGAACTCGACGACTGCGCCTTCCCTCTCCTTCAAGGCATCGTCCCCACTTCCAATATGGACGAAGCCTTCCGCGGCGTGAACTGGGCCCTCCTCGTCGGCAGCGTTCCCCGCAAGCAAGGCATGGAACGCAAGGACCTCCTCAACATCAACGGCAAGATCTTCATCGGTCAGGGCCAAGCCATCCAGCGCTCCGCCTCCTCCGACGTCCGCATCCTCGTCGTCGGCAATCCCTGCAACACCAACTGCCTCATCGCCCTCAATAACGCCCGCGATATCCCCGCCCATCGCTGGTTCGCCATGACCCGTCTCGACGAAAACCGCGCCAAAAGCCAGCTCGCCGCCAAAGCCGGTCGCCACGTCAGCGAAGTCACCAACATGACCATCTGGGGCAACCACAGCAGCACTCAATACCCAGACTTCTTCCACGCCAGAATCGGCGGCACCCCAGCCACCGACGTCATCAGCGACCACGACTGGCTCAAAGGCGACTTCATCTCCACCGTCCAGCAACGCGGCGCAGCCATCATCAAGGCCCGCGGCCTCAGCTCCGCAGCCAGCGCCGCCAACGGCGTCGTCGACACCGTCCGCAGCCTCACCACACCCACCCCAGCCGGCGACTGGACGAGCGTCTGCGTCGTCTCCGACGGCTCATACGGCATCGAAAAAGGCCTCGTCACCGGATACCCCATCCGCACCGACGGCCAGAACTGGGAAATCGTCCAGGGCCTCGCCCACAACGACTTCGCCCAGTCCAAAATCGACGCCACCATCAACGAACTCAAAGAAGAACGCGAAGCCGTCAGCGAATTGCTCCCAGCCTGACCCGCCTCCGCTTCCGCGGCGGTGCGCCCTCCGAACCCTCCGGTCCGGCGCACCGCCGCCCATTTTTCCCCGTAACCCGGCCCGCGGAACGAATCCGCCCGCCGGAAACGCTCTCTTTACAACTCCCCCGTCCCACCCAAACTCCCGCCCCTTATGCTGAGCGTCTTCATTGTCCTCGTGACCATCATCCTCGTGGCAGTCTGCCTGCTCCTCATCCTGCTTGTCCTCATGCAGCGGCCAAAACAGGAAGGCCTCGGCGCTGCCTTCGGCGCTGGCGTCACCGACCAGATCTGGGGTAGCCAAACCACCAACGTCCTCCAGAAAGGCACCGTCTACCTCGGCGTCCTCTTCTTCGTCCTCAGCCTCGTCCTCGCCATGCTCAAAGCTCGCGAAGCACGCAACTTCACCATCGATCTCCCCAAAACTTCCCC
>JAIXPK010000349.1 GCA_027486335.1 Verrucomicrobiaceae bacterium
CATCCACCGCCAGCGCCACCGGCAATGACACGCCGTCATCATTGTACACCCGGATCAGATGCGGCCCCGGCACCACCCCAGCCCCCACCGTCACCGCATACTTCCCCGCCTCCTTCCCCGGCACAAACTCAATCCCCGGCACGTCCGCCCACACCCGACACGGCCATGGCTCGAACTTCCCGCTCATCACCACCTCCGTCACTTTCCCCGTCTGCACCCCCGCCGGATGAATATGCGTCAGCGCTGGCTCCGCCGCCATCACCAGACCTACACCGGATCCTATCAACACACAGATCAGCCCTCTCATCGCTCACACAAACAGTTCCCGAATCAACCGCCCGTCATTCACCAGCGACACCGGCCGCCCCACCGCCGTCTCCAGCTTCTGATGCGGATCAATCCCCATCTTCGTATACACCGACGCCGCAAAATCCTCCGGCCGATACACGTCCTCCGCCGCATAATACCCCCTCGCATCCGTCGCCCCCACAATCTGCCCGCCCGGTATCCCCGCCCCCGCCATCAGCACCGACATCGCATGCGGCCAGTGATCCCGCCCCCCACCCGGATTAATCTTCGGGGTCCGCCCGAACTCCCCTAGCAGCAAAACCAGCGTCGTCTCCAGCATCCCGCGCTCCGCCAGATCCTCAATCAGCGCCGCCACTCCCTGATCCAGTGTCTTCAGCATCTCCCCCTTATACGCATCCGCCAGCCCGCCATGGTGATCCCATCCACCCCAGTTCACCGTTACCCACGAAACCCCCACCTCCACCAGGCGCCGCGCCAGCAGAAACCGCTGCCCCATGTCCGTCCTCCCATACCGCTCCCTAACCTTCACATCCTCCTTCCCGATATCAAACGCCTCCTGCGCCCGCGCCGACGTCACCAGATCAAATCCCTGCTCGTAAAACCGGTCAAACTCCACCGCCGGATCCTCCGTCACCCGATCATTAAACCGCTTCATCCGGTCCAGCGCCCCCCGCAACGCCCGCCGCCCCTGCATTCGTCCCTCCGCAATCCCCCCAGGCAACACCACATCACTCACCCGGAACGCATCCGAATTCGGATACCCCGACACCACAAACGGCGCATGCTCGCCACCCAGAAAATTCGGCCCGCCCGACCTCGTATTCGACGGGGTCGCCATATACGGCGGTATCCCTCCCCGGACTCCCCGCGTGTGCGATACCATCGACCCCATCGACGGATGAAAGGTCACAAACGCCCCGCATCCCACCGGCACCGGTGTCGGCGCCCCAGTCATCATGTAATGATTCCCACCCCCATGATTCGGATCTTTGTGACAGATCGACCGCACCACCGTGAACTTATCAAAAACTCCCGCTAGCTTCGTCACCGGCTCGCTGAAATGCACCCCGGCCACCTTCGTCGGCACAGTCTTGAACACCCCGCGAATATCCGCCGGCGCGTCCGGCTTCGGATCAAAGGTCTCAAAATGCGACGGCCCGCCATCCAGCCAGATCATAATGCAGTTCACCGGCTTCCCCCCGCCCGCATTCTCCGCCGCCGCCGCCTTCAATCGCAGCAGATCACACATCCCCAGCCCCATCCCCATCGCCCCACGCAGCCCCAGCTGAATGAAATCCCGGCGCAGATGGCCGTCGCAGTTCCGGTGTGTCGCCATAACTTTAATCAGTGATTGAATACAAACTCCGCAGAATTGATCAGCGCCCACAGCACGTCCTCCACCGCACGCCGCCGCGCCTCCGCCCCCTCCCCGAACTGCGCCACCGCCACCGCCGTCTCTTCCTCCACCGGAAGCCGCCCATAGCAAATCAGATAAAGCTCGTCCACAATCTCCCGCGGCGTCATCGACCCACTCGCCAGCCGCTGCACCGTCGCCCCCTCCGCCGTACTCGTCAGCTTCGCCTGCAACCCGTCCGCATTCATCAGATGCAGCGCCTGACTGATCGCTGGCTTCATGTTCCGCTCGCAAGGACAGTCACTGCTCGAATTCGGCCGCCCGAACGCATCCATCGTGCGCGACTCGATCTTGTACGTCCACGCCTGCACCGCTCGCCCGCCCGCAGGCAACCCGGAATACTCGCTCGGCACCCCAGTCACGTCACTCACCGCATCCGCCATCATCTCCGCCCCCATCCGCCGCCGGTAATACCGTGAAAAACTCCGCACATCCCCCGCATTCGTCTCGTTAGGCTCACTACTCAGCTGATACAGCTCCGACTCCATGATCGTCCGCATCAGCGCCTTCAGATCATACTTCTCCGCACGCAGATGGTCCGCCAGCGCCTCCAGCAGCTCAGGATGCGTCGCCGGATTCGACAGCCGGAAATCATCCACCGGATCCACAATCCCCTTCCCGAAAAAGTGACTCCACACCCGGTTCGCTATCGCCTTCGCAAAAAACGGATTCCCCGGATCCAGCATCCACGCCACTAACGCCTCCCGCGGATCCTGACCCTCACCCACCACCGCCGCCGGCCCGTCCGGCGGCTGCGGCATCATCCGCTCACCCGTCACCGGATGATTCAGCACGCCTCCCCCCGCCGCCACATAAAAGGTCTCGTGCCCACCCGAAATCGGCGCCGAAATCCCGCCGCCCTTCTGCCGCAGCGGCGCAAAAAACGCCGCCATCCGGTAGAAATCCTCCTGACTCCACTTCTCGTTAGGATGATGGTGGCACTTCGCACAGTCCAGCCGCACCCCCAGAAACAACTGGCTGAACATCGTCGTCAGCTCCGCAGGCTCCCGCCGGTCCCGGTACACCACCGCAGGCCCGAAACGATGCGTGTTCCCCTGCGCCAGCACCACTTCCCTCACAAACTCATCCCACCGCTGATTCCGCCGGAAGCTCTCCCGCAGCCATTGATCAAGGATAAACACGCCCTTCACCCCCACCCGGTCAGGATTCGGCCGGAACAGATCCGCAAACTTCGCCGCCCAATGGTCCGCATACGCCGGATGCTCCAGCAATCGCGCCACCGCCTTCCGCCTTTTCTCCGGATCCCCATCCGCCAGAAACCGCCGCGCTTCCTCCGCCGTCGGCAGAATCCCCAGCACGTCCAGCGACGCCCGTCTCAGAAACTCCGCATCACTGCACTCGCCCGACGGCAGCAGACCCAGCGCCCGGAACCGCCCGTACGCCAGCCGGTCAACGAAATTCCTAACCACCAACCCCTCGTACCGCTCCGCTCCCAGCTCCCGCTCCGCAGGCACCACCACCTGCGCCCCGCCCACCTTCCCCATGTACCGCGCCACCACCACCGCCTGCCCGCTCACCTGCTCCACCACCACCCGCCCATCCTCACTCACCGTCGCCACCTGCTTGTCATTCGAATAAAACCCACTCAGCGCCGTCACGTCACGCACGGTCCCATCCCCGTAATGCGCCCGCACCAGCAACCGCTGCACCGATCCCTTCCGGTACCG
>JAIXPK010000098.1 GCA_027486335.1 Verrucomicrobiaceae bacterium
GGATCTTCTGCCGGTTGGAAGGCCGGAGGCGTGCTGTAGGATCGGCCGGACTGAGACATGGCGTGCGGGTTGGGTGAGAGAGAGGTGAAGATATACGGGGAGTATATGTATTGGCCAGGGGATTCTTTGGGAATGGGGAGGGAATCAGCGGCTGAAGAGGAGGGCGGCGTGGAAGCCCCAGAAGGCGGCGGCGAGGGAGAGGGCGAGCGGTTGGTCGGGAGGGAACGGGTTGCCTGAGGAGAAGAGGATGCCTTGGCAATCGGGGGCGGTGGGGCCCTTGAGTGGGGAGGGCGGGCGGAGATTGCGGCGGAGGGATTCGATGGCGAGGATGGCTTCCATGACTGGGGTGGCACCGAGACAGTGGCCGGTGATGGGTTTGGAAGCGACGAGCGGGGGTGGGGAGGGGAACGTGGCGCGGAGGGCGGCGGCTTCTGCGGCGTCGTTGGCGGTGGTGCCGGTGCCGTGGGCGAGGATGAGGCCGATGGCGGAGGCGGGGAGGTCGGCGGTGCGGAGGGCGGCGCGGATGGTGCGCTGGAGCCCATCGCCTTCGGGGTGGATGGATGCCATGCCTTCGGGGGCGGAGAGGAGCGACCAGCCGCGGAGCGTGGCGAGCGGGGTGGCACCGCGACGGGTGGCTGAGCTGAGGGATTCGAGGACGAGCATGGCGGCTCCGGCGCCGGGGATGAGCCCGCTGCGGTCTGGGAGGAACGGGCGGCAGGCGGAGTGGGAGAGGACACCGGCGGCGGAGAGCGAGGCGGTGACGAGTGGGTGGAGGGCGTCGTCGGAGCCGCCGGCGATCATGGCGTCGGCGTTGCCGAGGGCGATCTGTTCAGCGGCGGCGGCGATGGCGAAGGCACCGGAGGCGCAGGCGGCGGAGACGGACCATGAGGGGCCGCGGGCGTTGAGGGCGTGGGTGATGGCTCCGGTGGGGGCGGCGAGAGTGGTGGCTGGCCCCATGGTGGGGCGGAGCGGGAGATTGGCGTGAAGGAGGCTGGCGGCTTCGGTGGATTTGCGGACTGGGCCGCGGGAGGAACCGGTGAGTACCCCGGTGCGGAGCGGGTCGGGGTGGAGATTGGCCATGGAGACGGCCATGTGTGCGGCTTCGAGGGCCCAGCGCGAGGAGTTGTCGAGTTTCCGCATGGTGGAGGACCATGGGTGGGTGCGCCAGTTGGTGGGAGGGGCGGGGCAGCCGAGGAGTGGGAGCGGGTGGGGGCCAGGGAGCGAGAAGTCGAGTGGTTGGGCGAGAGGTGAGCGGTTGGTGAGCGCGAGCCAGAGGGCGTCGGGGCCGTGGCCGGCGGCGGAGACCACGCCCATGCCGGTGACGACGATGGGGTCGTGGGCGAGGAGGGTGGCGAGACTGAGGCGCGGGGCGACCATGGGTGAGGAGGCGGCGGTACGGGGGGGAGGGCGGGTGGGCAAGCTGCGATTGGCGGTGGCGATTGGTTGGGGAGTGTGTCAGAGGGATGGATGAACCGCCGACAAGTGATTGGAATGCTGAGTGTGCTGCCGCTGAGGGTGATTGGGGAAGAGGCGGCGGCAGAGACGGCTGGGGCGGTGAGTGCGGCGGGGATGGCGGTGGTGGAGAAGTGGGTGAAGCGGAGTGCGGGGGTGAAGACCCTTGTGGCGACGTTCCGTCATGAGCGGAAGCTGATGACGATGAGGAAGCCGCTGGAGAGCGCGGGGAAGCTGTGGTATTCAGCGGAGCGCGGGTCGTTCCGGCTGGAGAGCGGGGATCCGGTGAAGTTTGTGGCGGTGGTGCGAGGGAGCGGGGAATTGACGGTGATGTTTCCTGAGAAGAAGGAAGCGGAGGTGATGAGCGGCGAGGCGGTGGAGCGGAGTGAGTTAGGGCAGGCGATGCGGTTTCTGACGGCTGGGTTTCCGGATTCGATGGAGACCTTGCGGAAGCGGTTTGAGATCGTGTCGGTGACGGCGGAGGGCGATTGGCACCGGATTGAGCTGAAGCCGGCGGGGGCGGTGCCCGGGGCCATGGTGAGCGGGTTGTTTGTGCAGGTGGCGACGGCGACGGGGACGCCTGGGGCGGTGCATTTGAATCTGCGGGACGGGACGCGGATTTCGAATGTGTTTACGAAGCTGGAGGAGAACGGGGAGATTGCGGCGGAGCGGTTCGAGCCGGTGCTGGAGGGATATAAAGTCAGGAAGAAGTGAGGGTGGAGCGGGAGCGGAACGCGCCAGGAGGGAGGCCGGCGGTGCGGGTGAAGTGGCGGGTGAAGGCGCTCTGGTCGCAGAAGCCGCAGGTGAGGGCGATGTCGGCGATGGGTTCGGAGGTTCCTGCGAGGAGGTGCATGGCGTGTTCGATGCGGGCGCGGAGGACGAGACGCTGGGGGGTGGTGCCGAAGATTCTGCGGATGCGTGCGGTGAGTTGGGAGGGGGAGAGCCCGCTGGCGCGGGCGAGGGCTTCGGCGCTGACGGGTTCGCCGGCGTGGGCGTGGAGGTAGTCGAGGGCGCGGGCGACTTCGGGGTAGTCGCGAGAGGATTGGGAGCCTGGGGAGGTTTCGAGATCGCGGGAGATGCCGGCGACGCCGAGGATGTCGCCGTTGTCGCGGGCGCGGACCGGGTACTTGCTAGTAAGGCACCAGCCGCGGCGGCGATCCGGGTAGAAGTGGAGGTCGAGACTGTTGATGACGGGGCGGCCTTCGCGGATGACGCGTTCGTCCTGTTCGCGGTAATGGCGGGCGAGGGTGGCTGGGAAGAGATCGGAGGCGATGCGGCCGGAGAGGTCGAGGGGGTCGCGGCAGCCGCAGCGTGTGGCGAGGGTGCGGTTGACGTGGACGTAGCGGCCGGCGCGGTCTTTGACGAAGAAGACGACGTTAGGGATGTCGTCGAAGAGACGTGCGACGGGGATGGTGGTGTGGCGGCCGTCGAGGAGGAGGACGGCGTCGAGCGGGTTCTCTGGTGAGGGTGAGGAGCGGCGGGCGGCGGGCATGGTGGGCGCGGGGAGTCAGGTTCCGGCGTGGCGGAGACGGAGGGCGTTGAGCATGACGGAGACGCTGGAGAAGGCCATGGCAGCGCCGGCGACCATGGGGTTGAGGAGGTGGCCGGTGAGCGGGTAGAGGAGGCCGGCGGCGAGGGGGATGCCTGCGAAGTTGTAGGCGAAGGCGAAGGCGAGATTCTGGCGGATGTTGCGCATGGTGGCGCGGCTGAGGGAGAAGGCGCGGATGAGGGCGGCGAGGTCGCCTTTGACGAGGACGAGGCCTGCGGATTTGAGGGCGGCGCCGGTGCCGGTGCCCATGGCGATGCTGGAGTTGGCGGCGGCGAGGGCAGGGGCGTCGTTGATGCCGTCGCCGGCCATGGCGACGATGTTGCCGGAGGCCTGGCATTCGCGGATGATGCGGAGCTTGTCTTCGGGGAGGAGACTGGGGCGGAAGTCGGCGATGCCGGTGGCGCGGGCGACGGCGGCGGCGGATTCGGGTCTGTCGCCGGTGAGCATGATGGTGCTGATGCCGAGGGATTTGAGAGCGGCGATGGCGGCTGGGGCGGAAGGTTTGAGGGGATCGGCGATGGAGATCCAGCCGGAGGCGGAGCGGTTGGAGGCGAACCAGACGATGGAGTCCGGGGAATGGGCGGCGGCGGTGGCGGCGGCGTCGAGTTCTGGGGGTATGGAGATGTTGAGGGATTGGAGCCATGAACGGCGGCCGGCGAGGAGCTGGCGGCCGTCGCTGGAGGTTCCGGAGACCCCAGCGCCGGGGGTGGAGAGGAATGCGGAGACGGGAGGAGGGGAGATGCCTGCGGTGGCGGCGTGCTGGACGATGGCGCGGGCGAGCGGGTGTTCGCTGAGGGATTCGAGGGCGGCGGCGTCGGCGAGGAGTTGTGAGGAAGTGACGGCTGGCGCGGTGACGACGTTCGTGACGGCGGGTTTGCCTTCGGTGAGCGTGCCGGTTTTGTCGATGAGGAGGAGATTGACTCGGGCGGCGGATTCGAGGGCGGCGGCGTCGCGGACGAGGATGCCGAGCTGGGCGGCGCGGCCGATGCCAGTCATGACGGACATGGGGGTGGCGAGGCCGAGGGCGCAGGGGCAGGCGATGATGAGGACGGAGACGGCTGCGGAGACGGCCATGGCGAGGGCTGGGGCCGGGGCGAGGACGAGCCAGAGGACGAATGTCAGGAGGGAGATGAGGAGGACGGCGGGGACGAACCATGCGGAGACCCGGTCGGCGAGGTTCTGGACGGGTGCGCGGGAGCGCTGGGCTTCTGCGGTGAGGGCGACGATGCGGGCGAGGAGCGTGTCCTGGCCGACGCGGGAGGCGAGCATGACGAAAGCGCCGGATTGATTGACGGTGCCGCCGGAGACTGCGTCACCGGGGGATTTGGCGACGGGGATGGGTTCGCCGGTGAGCATGGATTCGTCGATGGAGGACGAGCCTTTAGTTAGAGAGCCGTCGACTGGGATGGTTTCGCCGGGGCGGACGACGAGGAGGTCGCCGACGGAGACGGATTCGATGGGGACATCGGATTCCGAGCCATCCGGGGCGAGACGGTGGGCGGATTTGGCGCTGAGACGCATGAGGGCGGCGAGGGCGGATCCGGTGCGCTGACGGGCGAGGGATTCCATCCACTGGCCGAGGATGACGAAGGCGGTGATGACGGCGGCGGATTCGAAGTAGAGGGCCGGGCCGTGGTGGGATGAATGGGGGAAGACGTTAGGGAAGAGGAGGGCGGCGGTGCTGAAGCCCCATGCGGCGAGCGTGCCGAGGGACGTGAGGGTGAACATGTTGAGACTGCGGTGGCGCAGGGAATTCCATGCTCTGACGAGGAGGAAGCGGCCGGGGATGAAGATCGTCAGGGAGGCGAGGAGACATTGGAGCCATGGTGACCATGGGTCCGGGAGGAGCGGGCGGCCGTGGCGGCCGGGGATCATTTCGCCCATGGCGAGGATGAAGACCGGGAGGGCGAGGGCGGCGGCGAAGAGGAGCTTGCGGAGGAGTGCGTGGGATTCGGCGGAGACGGCGGAGTCGTCGCCGGGTGCCTGGGGATTGCGTTCGAGGGCCATGCCGCACTTGGGGCAATCGCCGGGGGAATCGGATTCGACGCCTGGGCACATGGGGCAGAACCATGCGGCGGAGGCGGAAGGCGTGACGGGGGCGTGGTGGGTGCCGCAGCAGGAATGGGGCTCGTCTGGGGGAGGAGGCGGAGTTGGAGAGTGGCAGCAATTGCTCATGAGAGGTTACCGGAGCGGAGGGCGGCTTCGGCGGCGGCGAGAGCGGCTGGGTTGTCCCATGAGGCGGCGGAAGCGGCCAGGGAGGTGCGGTCGGAGGAGGCGAGCTGGCGTGTTAGGGAGACGAGAGCGGGGAGACAGCGGACGAGATTATCGACGATGGTGACGGAGGCGGTGCGAGCGGTGCGGGAGAGCGGGTTGAGGTCGACGGTGACGACCTTTTTGCCGTTTCTGATGAGTGCGCCGCAGCGGTCGCCGTCCTCGAGGGGAACGAAGACGGCGTCGGCGGAGAAGATGCCGTCGGGGTGGACCCAGCGGCGGTTGTGGTCGATGTGTTCGAGGGCGTGGGAACGTGAGGGCATGAGGACCTCGGGGGCTCCGTGGTCGAGGAGCATGGAGCGGATGGCGAGTTCGCGCTCTGGGGAGGAGTGGAAGATATTGACTTCGAGGGCGGCGCCGGTGGCGGCGGCGAGATTGACGAGGTCCTGAGCGGCGAGGGCGCAGGCGTTGCCGTTGACGGAGATGACCGGGCGGGAGGCGGAGAGGAGCGTGGCGGCGGCGGCGGCGATGGCTGAGGAGGCGAACGGGTGGGTCTGCTCGCCTAGCAAGTAGTCGAAGGCTTCGCCGCGACCGTGGGCGATGAGCCCGTGGAGGGAAGTGACGCCGCGGGTGACACCGGCGGTGATTTTCTCTCTGGTGATGAGGGAGAGGTAGCGCGGGTGGGACGTGGGGACCGGGTCGGAGGCTGGGTCGGGGGGAGTCATGAGCCGGAGAGACCGAGGGCCCAGTTGAGGAGACTGGCGCTTTCCTTCCAGATGACCTTGGAGGAGCTGCCGAGGATGACGCAGATGACGGTGCGGCCGCGGTAGGTGGCGCTGGAGATGAGGCATTTACCGGCGGCGTTGGTGTAGCCGGTTTTCATGCCAGTGCAGATGGGGAGGAAGTGGGCGTTGCCGCGGCGGAGGAGGTAGTTAGTGGTCTGGAGTTTTTTCTGGCGGCCGTCGCCTCGGGTGATGGTGATTTCGCCGCGGCCGACGATGCCGCGGATGATGGGGTTGAAGAAGGCGGCGCGGGCGGCGCGGGACATGTCGCGAGCGGTGGAATACTGGCCTTCAGCGGGGAGGCCGGAGGCGTTGACGAAGTGGCTGGAGGACATGCCGAGTTTGGCGGCGCGGCGGTTCATCCAGACGGAGAATTGGGATTCGGTGCCGGCGCAGCTGCGGGCCATGCAGTGGGCGCAGTCGTTGCAGCTTTCGATGAGCATGGCTTCGAGGACTGTGCGGAGCGGGAGTTTTTCGCCGACTTTGAGGTAGAGCTTGTGGGGTTCGACCTTGGTTTCCGAGAGCTGGACGGTGGTGATTTTGTCCATGCTGGTGGATTCGACGGCGACGAGGGCGCTGAGGAGCTTCTGGGTGCTGGCGACCGGGCGTTTTTCGTCGGCGTCTTTTTCGAAGAGGGCGGCACCGGTGACGGCATCGATGACGATGCAGGCTTTGGCGGTGATGGTTGGGGGCGCGGGGAGTCGGCCCTGAGCGTGGAGGAGGGCGGCTGGGAGGGAGGCGGCAGCGAGGGTGGAGCGGCGCAGGAATTGGCGGCGTGGGATCATGGGGACTTGCGTTTGCCGGGTGTGGGAGTGGGCCGGGCTGGTTTGGTAGGAGCGGGTGGTTTGGGGGCGGCGGAATCGGGAGCGGGCGGGTCGGCGGATTCGTCGTCGTCGGCGGGCTCGGAGGATGGTTCGTCGGGTGATGCGGCGGGGTCTTTGCCGGAGAGTTGTTCCTCGATGACGGAGTCGGGCTCGGAGCCGAGCTGGCGGGCGGCGGAGTAGTGGCGGCGCGCCATTTCGAGGGCGGGAGGGCGGCGCTCGAGGTACATGACGGCGAGGTTGAAGTGGGCCTCGGCGAATTTGGGTTCGAGGTCGATGGCCTTCTGGAGCTCGGATTCGGCGGCGGCGGTCCAGCCGACTTTCTTGAGGATGATGGCGAGGGCGTTGCGCGGTTGAGGGTCGGCGGGGTTTTCGTGGACGGCGCGGGTGAGGCAGGATACGGCGCGCATGGGGGCGGCGAGTTCCATGTAGACGAGGCCGAGGGTGACCCATGAATCGGAGAGGGCGGGCTTGAGGGCGACGGCTTTTTCGAGGTGTTCGGCGGCGGGATTGAGTTCGCCGAGCTGGTGTTCGACCTTGCCGAGATTGGACCATGCGCCGGCGTTGGCTGGGTCGAGACGGACGACCTCGTTCCATGCGCGGCGGGCGGAGAGCCAGTCGTTTTCCTGCATGGCGGCGACGGCGCGGCGTGAGGCGGCGGTGGATTCGCGCGATGCGGTGGGTTTGGCGGCGGGCGCTGGGTCCTCGGCACGGGCTGCTGCGAGCGTGGCGGCGGCTACGGCGGGCAGGATAAAGGTGGAGAGAAAGCGGGAGCGCATGGAGACAGGCAGGCCCTGTCACCTTTGGGGGGCGACGCGGCGGGTTTCAAATGCGGAATCGCGTCGGGTTGAAGGGAGTTGGGGGAAATTGAAAATGGAGAATAGTGAATAGTGAAAGTGTGCTTGTGGGGAGAGGGTGGGCGTGTTGGGAGGTGCTTGTGGGGAGAGGGGGGGCGGGATGAGATAGGGCGGATCGGGCAGGGGCTGGATCGGAGGGGGGCTGAGCGTCGGGCTCGACAAAGGTCGATTCAGGGTGCAGGATCCTGTTCACGATGAATCAGCCAGTTTCTGTTGTTGTTCGGCATGCGGGTGGCTCTGGGGTGTCCGGTGCGGGTGGGGAGGGGACGTCGGGTGGGCGGTGATTGTGGCTGAATTGACTCAACCGAGTGCGTCATGCTCCAAGGAATAGGATTCTTCATCAGATCGCTGGATGACGACGAGTTGCCCGCTCCGCAGGAGCTTGTCGGGCCTGACGCCAGACTCAATATGGTCGCCGACTACCTCGACAGTGGTATCGTCTTTGCGCGTTACCGTGGCTTCAGTTGGTGCCGTTTTGCCTGCGGTGAGTCCTCAACCACCGGTTACAGGCCGGCATCCTTTCGGGATGCGCGTGTTGGGATAGGCTCGTAATGGGTCGGTGGTGTTGCGGCGAATTGCGGCGTGATGCCTGTGGAGAAGATATGGCGCCCTTTCAGGGCTCTGATTGGGGGGTGGTTAGTCCCGGGGCGTTGCCCCGGGCTTCGGTAGGGTGCGCCGTTGGCGCTTGCGGGAGGAGAGGATAGGTTAGTCCAGGGGTGTTGCCGAGGGCTGTGTTAGGGGGCGCCGTTGGCGCTTGCGGGAGGGGAGGGGTGGATAGTCCCGGGGTGTTGCCGAGGGCTTTGGTAGGGCGCGCCGATGGCGCTTGCGGGAGGAGAGGGGTGGAGGGTGAGGGGTGTTGCCGTGAGATGTGTTAGTTTGCGCCGTTGGCGCTCGCGTGAAGGTGTGAAGGGGTGATGGGGTGATGGGGCGATGGGGCTGGGGGCGTCAACTGGTGGTGTCGCGGACGCGGAGGGGCGAATGGGGGACGGGTGGGGAAGGGAGGGAGGGGTAGTGTTTTTGTGTGTTGCGCGGGAGGGGTGGGCGTGAGAGATGGGCGGCATGTTCAAGCTTACAGACAAAGTTGCGGTGGTTACCGGGGCTGGCCGCGGGATTGGTCAGGCGATTGCGCGGACGTATGCGGAGGCTGGGGCGCGGGTGGCGGTGGTGAGTCGGACGGAGGCGAATGCGGCGCGGGCGGCGGAGGAGATCAACGCGTTGATTCCGGGGGCGGCGAAGCCGTATGCGGTGGATGTCGCGGATGGGGAGGCGGTGATGGCGATGGGGAAGCGGGTGCTGGAGGATTTCGGGACGGTGGATATTCTGGTGAACAATGCTGGGCTGACGCGTGATGGGTTGCTGCTGCGGATGAGCAGTGAGGATTGGGATGCGGTAATTGACACGAATCTGAAGGGAGCGTTTCACATGGTGAAGGCGTTTCAGCGGGTGATGCTGAAGGTGAAGGGGGCGAGGATCATCAATGTGGCGAGTGTGATCGGGCTGATGGGGAATGCTGGCCAGGCGAACTATGCGGCGAGCAAGGCTGGGTTGATCGGGTTCACGAAGAGCCTTGCGCGGGAGTTTGCGGGTCGCGGGGTGACGGCGAATGCGATTGCGCCTGGGTTTATCAGTACGGACATGACTGGGGCGTTGTCGGAGGAGATCCGGAACGGGATACTTGGGAAGATTCCGCTGGGGACGTTTGGGGAGGTGGGGGACATTGCGGCGGCGGCGTTGTATCTGGCGAGTGCGGAGGCTCGGTATGTGACTGGGCAGGTGCTGGTGGTGGATGGCGGGATGGTGATGTGAGTTGGGAAAAAACCGATTGTTGCGCCGGGAGTGCTGCGGCTTGTTCGGGGAAGATGATGCTGAAGCTTGGAGTCAATATTGATCACGTGGTGACGCTGCGGCAGGCGCGGTATGCGCGGACGCCGGGGGTGTTGCAGGAGGAACCGAGCGTGCTGGCGGCGGCGCGGGAGTGCGAGATTGCGGGGGCGCATTCGATCACGGTGCACTTGAGGGAAGACCGGCGGCACATTCAGGATCGGGATG
This sequence comes from Verrucomicrobiaceae bacterium, assembly GCA_027486335.1. Classification (GTDB taxonomy): domain Bacteria; phylum Verrucomicrobiota; class Verrucomicrobiia; order Verrucomicrobiales; family V1-33; genus V1-33. The sequence goes on from JAIXPK010000098.1 coordinate 9,722, forward strand.
TGGCGTTGCTGAGGAAAGAGCTGGGGATTCCGCTGAATCTGGAGATGGGGAATGCGCCGGAGATTGTGGAGATTGCGTGCCGGACCCTGCCGGACTATGTTTGTCTTGTGCCTGAGAAGCGCGAGGAAGTGACGACGGAGGGCGGGTTGGATGTGGCCGGGATGCATGAGAGCATCGGGGCGACGGTGCGGCGGTTGAAGGGTGTGGGGATCAAGGTGAGCCTGTTCATTGA
>JAIXPK010000199.1 GCA_027486335.1 Verrucomicrobiaceae bacterium
TGAGGTGGATTGACATTTCCGGCCACCGGGACCCAAATCTAAACTATCGCGACGGAACGGGGTGGTTTTAGCCGACTACTGTTCAGTGATCAAGTGGAGATTGGTGCACGACGGCAGATTTCAAATTGCGTTAGCCGGAGCGGAGCGGAGGCTAACGCAATTTGAGGCGCCGCCCCCGGGGGCTCACGCCGCATCGTGCCTGAGCTGGCCGGGATCCCACGGTGCGGGCGAGCCTGCCTCCCGGTAGACCTCGTGCGGCGTACGGTTCCCCAGTGCCTGATGAGGACGCCAGGTGTTGTACCGGTTGAACCAGCGGGAAAGCCCTGCCTCGACCGCAGGAATTGTCGCGTGTTCGTGAAGGTAGATCTCCTCGTACTTCACGCTGCGCCAGAGCCTCTCGATGAACACGTTGTCCATCCAGCGGCCCCGGCCGTCCATGCTGATCCTGATACCCAGCTCCGTCAGCCTCCCGGTCCACGCTTCCGAGGTGAACTGGCACCCCTGATCCGTGTTGAAGATGTCAGGCAGCTTCCCCGTGCTGCTCCGCGCCTGTTCGAACGCACGGAGGCACAGTCCCGTATCCATGGTGTTGGAGAGTGCCCAGCCGAGCACTTTGCGCGAATGCCAGTCCATCACCGCACACAGATAGGCGTGGCCGACGGGCATCCGCACGTAGGTGATGTCGGCACACCAGGCTTGATTCGGGCAGTCAACGCGCATGTTCCGCAACAGGTACGGGTACTTGCGGTGCCCGGCATCCGGGACGCTGGTACGCGGCCGGCAGTAGATGGCCTCAATGCCCATTTCACGACAGAGACGCTGCACGCGATTGCGCTTGAAGGCGATCCCGTACTCCCGCGCGAGCAGCGTCGCAAGGCGTCGGCTGCCGAGGCAGGGGTCTGTCATATGCAGCTCGTCGAGGGCTCGCTTTGCCCTCACATCCTCAGCGCTTTCCGGCACCGGCTTGTAACTGACCGATGAGCGCGCCACGCTCAGCAGTTCGCACTGCCGCCGGACACTGATGCGGGGATTGTCTTTCTCCACCAGCCCGATCCGTTCCCTTACAGACCGAGCTGTCGTGATTTTTTTCGCAGGAAATCGACCTCCACGGCAAGTTGGCCGATCTTCGAATGCAGGTCCTTGCGCTCGCGCTCGAAGTCTTCAGTTTCCGCCTCGGCTCGTCCCGCCCCGAATACACCGGCGGCCCCTTCCAGCATGGCCCTTTTCCACTCGGAGACCTGGACGGGGTGGATGTCGAACTCCTTGCCGATCTGCTGAACGGTCTTGATGCCCTTGATGGCCTCGAGGGCGACACGCGCCTTGAACTCGGGATCGTGTCTTCTGCGTTTTGCTTTCATGAATGGTTGGATAATGGGTTGTTTCGGCGGGATTTACGCCCCGCAACCCGCCTCTCGATCATAGCTTAGCTCCTGGTCCAGATTCCGGGGCCCACCTCAAGCCCCGCTGGTCGCCAGCAGGTTCGCCCTTGGTATACACACCTACCGAAGTTCGGACACTCACTCCAATCCGAGACAACGTCGAGAAACAGGCGAAGTCTCATCCTGAACGACGAGACCTGTTTTTGTGTCACGCATGGGATGACAGGGCCGGAGCTGCAAAAGAGCTCCACGAACAACTGGAATCACTTAAGTCGACGGTTTGGTTCAGTGAGAAGGACGTTGGCCTTGGGAAGTCGTTGATTCGTGAGATCGACAAGGGTCTCAGGATGTGTCGCATTGGAATCGTATTGGTAACCCCAGCAATGTTCAAGAGTCTCGAAGCTGAAGGAGTAGCGGACAAGGAGCTCTCGGCGTTGCTCGCGACCGACCGAGTCATACCCATAGTTCACGGCACTACTTTTGAAGCACTTCGCGACGTTAGCCCTCTTCTCGCCGCGCGTTCTGGACTGAGCACCGAAGGATCGTCGCTTTTCGAAGTTGCACGCAAGATTGCCGAGACTGCCCGAGTCGAAGACGCTGAAACAAGTAGCTAACATTCAATGGTACATGGCTGCGAGGAGCAGGTCAGCCAATGCGCCTGTGGTGGAACAAGCCCGGCAATGGCACCCGGGGGAGGAAGAGAGAAGTGAGAAGTGAGAAGGGGCGGGCTTGTGCGGCGGAGTCAGGGCTCGTGGCGGGGGCGAGAATGGAGCTTGGCTGAGCTGGGGTTGGGGCGGATGGGGGAGACTGATCTGAGACGTGGTGTGGGGGTTTTTGATGGGCGCGCGGCGTTCGGGGCGGAGGGTCGATTGGTTGGTTGGGTTTGGGGACGCAACCCACGTTGGGGTTGGGGATTTGTTGGGGGTGGACCCAAGGTAGGCCTTCGTGCTTCAGGCCAACCTTGGGCTAGGGGACGCAATCCCTTTGGGATTGAGGGGGAGTGGGGGCGGGCGCGTGATGGACGTGATGGACGGATAGCACGGATAGGGCAGATAGGGCAGATAGGGCAGTTGGGGCAGTTGGGGCAGATGGGTGTCAGAGTACGGGAGTGTGGACGGAGATATAGGGATTGGAGGGGAGAGGGGCGAGTGCGGCGCCTTGCGGTCACGGGCTGGTACGGAGGGGTGGAGAGCTTGAGCGGTGACGGGCCAGCGAGCTGGCTCAGGGAAAGCGGCAGCGGGCTTCCGCATTCCAAGGCCTTCGGCGGGCGGGTTCGGAGAGGGGCGAGTACGGAGCCTCGCGGTCCCGGGCTGGTACGGAGGGGTGGAGAGCTTGAGCGGGGCCGGGCCAGCGGGCTGGCTCCGGGAAGGCGGCAGCAGGCTTCCGCATTCCAAGGCCTTCGGCGGGCGGGGTCGGAGAGGGGCGGCGGTGGGCTAGTTGGGAGAGGGCCGAACGGGAGATCAGCGGGCTGGTTGGAGGAGGCGGGTTTGGATGAGGGATGGTGGGGTGTGAACTCGGTTTGTGAGTCGTTGGTGGCGGCAGCGGGATCGCGGGATCTCGGCGGAATCAGCGACCGAGGCGGTTCGAGTTGAGGTTGAAGGTACGGCGGCACGCGACCGGCGATGTGAGGAATGTGGGTTGAACAGGGATCGGGATCCTGCTAAGTCGGAGGCGATTGAGGTCACCGAAAATGCTCACGCATCCATCAACTCCACGCGCTCCCGAACGATCTTGTCGCGGAGCGGCTTTGTTCAACAAGGCGCAGGTACCAACCGCCGGGGCGTCTCTGTCGCCCATGCATTCCGTAGCTTTAACCCGGCATCCCGTCTCCACGCTCACCCCCGCCCCGGCGGTCGGCACAGCTTAGGCGTTAGGCGATTCCTCGCGTCTGCTGTGAACCATGAATTCCAGGCAACCAGAAAGCGCGGTCGAAACCGCGATGTCGGTTCGTGGGCGGAGACAGGTTGGCGGGAGATTGCTTTGCCATTCGACGCGACCAGTCTCGCGACGCTTCTTGAGCAGGCAGCCGGACCTCGCGCGACAGAGTGCACGCATCAGGACATCGCTCACTGGTGCGACCGATTCATCATGGCCGCGCGGACAGGCGAGTGTCCGGCAACAGACAGCAAGGCAGCCAGCATTGCCGAGGATGTATCCGTGCAGTGGGAGTTGTTCCTTGCCAACACTTACTCGTTTGCTCAGCTTCAGGCATTGGACTTCTCGGAGGTTCGTCTGCCGACCGAGTGGTTTCACGATTGGCTAAGACGCACCCATGAACTCGCAAAGACCGGAGACGCCTGACACAAAGAGATGCAGGCAACGGCTCGTATGGCGCCTGTTGTGTCATCGAAGCCTCCCGCTCGCCGTCGCGTGATGCAAGCGTTAGTCAAAAAGAGATGCACATTCGAGAACTGAACGACCACGAATGCTTACTAAATGTACGCGCCACCTGCATTGCTTAAATCCGTGGTTGCCGTCTGATTATCTTGATTTCGTCTGTGGACTAGATGAGTGCGTTAGCCCGGATGAGACCCGATGGATTCTTGCTCCTTCAGATTTCGACATCCGGGAACACCATGCATGGAGACACGACGAGTGGGAGCGGCTCAGCTTGGATTCTGCAGATGGCGATTCGGATGTGATGGCGGAGATTCGTAGTTTTTGGGATGGGCACTTTCCGATTTCTCTTGGCGTTGGGGACGGTTACTCATTCCACGCCCTGCGGGTGGCAGACGGATCAGGCTCGGTTGTCATGGGTAGAGAGCCGGAGTTCGAAGACACATCCGATGTCGCAGTCAGCTTCACACACTTTCTGTCTCATCTGACATGACCACAATACCAACAAGAGGCGAGCATTCAATGGTGCATGGGTGCGAGGAACGAGGCAGCCAATGTGCCTGTGGTGTAACAAGCCCGGCAATGGCACCTGGGGGAGGAAGTGAGAAGTGAGAAGTGCGAGGTGCGAGGTGGGAAGTGGGAAGTGAGAGGTGGGAAGGGGCGGGCTGGTGCGAAGGGGCGAGGGCTCGTGGTGTGGGGGTTCTTGATGGGCGCGCGGCGTTCGGGGCGGAGGGGCGATTGGTTGGTTGGGTTTGAGGACGCAACCCACGTTGGGGTTGGGGATTTGTTGGGGGTGGACCCAAGGTAGGCCTTCGTGCCTAAGGCCAACCTTGGGCTAGGGGACGCAATCCCGTTGGGATTGTGGGGGATTGGCGGAGGAGGGGGAAGGCGCAGTATGGGGAAGATGGACGTGATGGACGTGATGGACGTGATGGACGGGATGGACGGGATGGACGGGATGGATGTGATGGATGTGATGGATGTGATGGACGGAGAGCACGGATAGGGCGGATGGGGCGGTTCAATAGGACGTCTGGACAGGATGGGGAGCTGAGAGGACGAGCATGAAGATGTGGGGCTTGTTGAGCGAGGGGCGGATCTCAGTCAGAGAGCGGGAATGCGAAATGAGATGTGACGATTGGTGGAGGGAGGGGCGAGTACGGAGCCTCGCGGTCCCGGGCTGGTACGGAGGGGTGGAGAGCTTGAGCGGGGCCGGGCCAGCGGGCTGGCTCCGGGAAGGCGGCAGCAGGCTTCTGCATTCCAAGGCCTTCGGCGGGCGGGTTCGGAGAGGGGCGGCGGTGGGCTAGTTGGGATAGGTCCGAGCGGGAGATCGGCGGGCTGGTTGGAGGGGGCGGGTTTGGATGAGGGATGGTGGGGAGGGAACTGGGGTTCTGAGTCGGTGTTGGCGGAAGCGGGGTCGCGGGATCTCGGTGGAGCCAGCGACCGAGGCGGTTCGAGTTGAGGTTGAAGGTAGGGCGGCACGCGACCGGCGACGGGAGGAATGTTTGTTGAAAAGGGATCCGGAACCTGCTAAGTCGTAGGAGTTTAAGGCCACCGAAAATGCTCACGCATCCATCAAGTCCACGCGGTGCGGAACGAGATTGCCGCGGAGCGGCTTTGTTCAACAAGGCGTTGGCTCAACGTTACCGTTCAGCTAAAACATCCCATGCAACGAATTTCGATAATATTTCTCTTTTTTGTTTCTGTGTTGCTGTATGGCTGCACAACGATTGGCAGCGCGGCCCGCATTTCCAGCACCAGCAGTATCTGCTTTTTCCCGGAGAGAGTGCTTCACAATCAAGATCAGACTACCTTTGCGATTTCCGGGTATTCCATCATTAAAGGCGAGAA
>JAIXPK010000168.1 GCA_027486335.1 Verrucomicrobiaceae bacterium
CGACTCCAGCGGCAATTCCGGCCCCGCCATCCGCAAACTCTTCGTCGCTAACCTCGACGCCATCCGCAAACTCCCCGACGTCAATCGCCAGGACTTCGCCGCCATGGTCAAGGCCATGGAAAACCGCTTCGGCACGTCCTCCGATGACAAGGACGCCGCCACCCTGACCGCATGGGCCGACGAAACGCTCAATGGCAACGCCGACGCCATGGTCGCCGCATTCATCAACCCGGCCTCCAAACAGCCTAGCACCCGCAAACCCAACCCCACCGGCGACAGCGAACTCTCCTCCAAGCTCTCCACGCTCCTCCCGCCTCTCCTCAAATCCAAACCCGCCGACGCCTCCGCCGTCCTCCTCCGCGCTCGTCAGATCGTCGCCGAAAACCGCAAGGCCGGCATGCAGTCCCAGATCAACTACGGCGACGGCTCCAGCGTCCTCGGCTATCTCCTCGCCAACGGTCTCCGCAATCAGCGTTCCTCCTCCAACGCCCCTCTCCCATCCACCGCCGATTGCCTCAATTCCCTCCGCTTCTACCTCGACTCCACCCTCAACGACAACGGCTTCCCCATCGAGTGGAATAACGAGGTCCTCTCCGCCATCGGCAGCTTCGCCAACGGCGCTTGCTCCCAGCCCACCGGAAAATCCGATAAACCCGGTGAACGCCGCTTCAACACGGACGCCATGGCCGCCATCGCAGCCGCCGCCGGCCCTAACCTCCCTGCCCTCGCCCTCCCGCTCGTCGTCTCATTCTCCCCAGGCGCTATCACCAACGACGACGAAGACCGCAAATTCCTCGCCGAACGCGCCGCCGCAGACGGTCCCGACAAGCCAGTCGCCGCGCTCATTCTCGCCGCCGAAACATTCGCCCTCGCCTCCGCCAAAAGCAACCCGACCGACGACGGCACCGCACCTCTCCTCGCCATCGTCGAACCATGGCTCCGCAGTTCCTCGGCTCCACTCGCCGTCAGGTTAGGCTGCGCCGGTCGTCTCATCACACCACCCTGCGGCTCGCCCGACTTCCGCCGCTTCCTCACCAGCGAACTCCAGACCGCATGGCTCCAGTCAATCCCTGTCAATGAAACCCACGCCGCCGCCGTCATCACCGCCTTTTCCGCCTCCGCAGGCAAGGAAGACGAACCTCTCTCCGACGTCGATAAGGCCGCCGCAGACAGTCTCGTCAAATCATGGCTCCGCGCCGCCACCGCCCGCGGCAATCCCCGCGGTTCTTTCGGCTACCGCGGCCCTCAGCTCGAAGACAACGGCGTCGTTCGCGCCCTCGTCCCTCTCGCCCTCCGTCTCGGCGATGACGCCACGCTAACCAAGCTCCTCACCACCGCCGGCGGCATGGTCGACCGCGCGTGGTTCTCCAAACTCGTCCTCTCCAAACGCCACGACCTCGCTCGCCGCATCCTCCGCTCCGCAGGCGAGGAAATCTTCGCGAACTCTTCCTCCGACGGCGCCACATGGCTCCCCGACGACGAACCCGTCCGCAAGGAATTCCTCGACGGCTTCGACGCCGAAGACGAACGCTTCTCCGCCGCCCTCCTCCTCGCCACGCTCCCCGACGATAAACGCATCGCCGAAGGCGATCTCAAGGACAAGGCCCCTAACCTCAGCGCGCGTCTCAAGGCCCTCGCCGCCTCCATGCCCGCCACGTTCCGCAACCCGCTCCTCCTCGAACGTTCGCTCGGCGTCCTCATCGACGACAAGGAAGCCGCGCTCCTCGTCACCGAACCGCTCGCCGCATGGGCCTCCCAGCAGACCCTCGGCACGCTCTCCCAGGTCGAAGACAGCAGCCAGCGCTCCCGCCGCGTCAAGCTCTACTCCTCCGCCCTCGTCTCCAAACTCGATAAAGGCGACCTCGACGCCTTCTGCTCCGCCATGGAACAGATCGGTGCCAACGCCTCTAGCCGTCAGGGCGGCTACATCCGCGAAGCCATCACCGCCCTCTACCCAGCCTGCGACAAGGCCTCCCCTGGCCTCTGGAAAGCCGCCGACGACGCCGGCCGCGCCCGCATCCGCAAGGCATGGCGCGAAATCAGTCTCGTCGAGGAATCCCAGAATCTCTTCGAAGCCAATCTCGGCCGCCGTCTCGTCCGCACCATGCTCCAGCACGCCGCCGACAACCAAATGGCCGAATTCGCCGCCGAAGCCGAAGCCGCCCCCAAACGCGCCCGCTCCGGCTTCACCACCTCCCTCGGCGCCCTCAATCTCGCCGAGGACCTCAAGGCCATCGGCTCCTCATGGCCAGACCTCGAAAAAGCCTCCGGTCTCTCCCGCACCACGCTCGTCCTCCGCATCCTCGACAACGGCATCGCATGGCCAGGCCCCGATAAACCGGAATTCCCATGGTTCCGCACGCTCATCGACGCCAAATGGCTCGACCGCGACGAGCTCCTCGCCGCCGCCCCATCCCTCATCACCGCCCACCCTCGCGACGGTCGCACCGCCATGGAACTCGCCGTCCTCATGGCCGAAGCCGGGAAACCCGACGACGCCCTGGCCGCTCTCGACAAGGCCGCCGCCGCTCTCCCCGCCGACTCCCCGTCCGCCAAGGTCATCGTCACGCTCACTCGCGCCGAGATCCTCGAACGCTCGAACAAACCCGCCGACGCCCTCGCCGCTCTCCAATCACTAGCCGAATCAACCCTCGGCGAGAAATCCGTCCCCGCGGGCTCCAAAAACCGGGTCAGCACGCTCCGCACCCAGCTCGAACAGCAGCTCGCCTTCGCCAAAGGCGGCCTCACCGAAGCCCTCCGCGCCGCCGCCGTCGCCGTCACCGCCGACTCCGATAAACCCGAAAACTGGCGCGCCACCCTAACCGCCCTCCGCACCGCCGCCACCGCCCAGTCCCGCGCCAAAGACCACGCCGCCGCCGTCCACTCGCTCTCCATGGCATGGTCCATCGCCCGCAAACTCGGCGCCCGCGAACCCAACGCCGAAGCCGCCACCACCCTCAAATCCATCTCCGACGCCCTCAAGGAAGCTCGCACCGCCGCTAACGACCCGCTCGCTCCCATCACGCTCGTCTCCGATGCCACCGAATGGCTCGCCTCCCCGGACGGCACCACCATCACCGAAGCCGATGCCCTCAACCCGGACTTCGACGTCTCCGCATGGTCACCCATCACCGGACCCGTCGGCTGGGGCAACATCTCAGGCATCAACTCCAAACTCAAACCCCAGCCAGTCCGCTGGCTCCGCTTCCGCTTCAAAGCCGACCCCGACAAGGTCCAGAAAGTCTTCTATCGCCTCAACGCCGACGACGGCGCGGCCCTCTGGCTCAATGGCCAACCGTTCGCCCGCAATAACCTCAAGGCAGAAACCCTCCAGCCGCTCCGCCCCATTTCCGCATCCCGCAGCACCCGCTCCGTCCCCTCCACCACCACCTCCTCTTCCTTCAAACCGGAATCCCTCAAGGCCGACAACGTCCTCACCGTTGCCCTCTGCCAGCACCCCGCTGGCCTCACCTCAGGCTTCCTCTCCCTCGCCATCATCGCCAACGACTCCACCGACCCCACCGACCTCGGCTCAACCATCAATGCCAAAACCACCGCCGCCGCCCTCGGCGACGCATGGACCCAATTCCCCGAATCGTTCCGCAAAGCCATCGAGGAAGACTGATTTTCACCAACCCTCCCTCACTGTCTCCTTGCCTTCACCTCACCCCGCCTCCATGCCCTGACTGACGCCACCCATGGACAGCATCCGGATCGACTTCGCCCCTCAAACCGGGACCGCCGACGAATGGAACGAGGCCTACGCCCGTCTCTCCGACTACTTCCGCGCCCACCGTCTCCATAGCCGCGTCCACCGCACCTACCTCATCCTCGAAACCCTGAAACGCGCCTCGGAAACCCACGCGCGCCACCCCAGCGTCTCACCCACCGAGGTCGCCATCCACGAAGCCAGACGCATGCAGCGCGCATGGCTCCGCAACATCATCGGCGACCTCAATATCCCGGAAGGCCGTCTCGATGCCTCCGGCCGCATGGCCTTCCTCCTCTCCGGCGGTCCCTCCAC
>JAIXPK010000450.1 GCA_027486335.1 Verrucomicrobiaceae bacterium
GACGGTCTCGCCCGCTCCTACATCCCAGACGTCCCAGACGTCCTCGCCAAGAGCAAGCTCCTCGACCCCGCTGGCAAAGCCATCATCAAATTCACCCCGGAAAAACCCGGCGACTACCCTTACCTCTGCACGTTCCCAGGCCACTGGCGTCTCATGCACGGTATCATCAAAGCACGCTGATCACCAGCCGCTCCTAACTCTCCTTCCTCACGGCGGGCCGGATTCATCATCCGGCCCGCTTTCGTTTCGCCCCACGCACTCACGCCCCCCTCTCCGCCCTCGCACGTCTCAGCTGCCCGCACTACTCTCCACCCACCATGAAAGTCCTCGACATCGCCTTTTCCTGCTACCCTGTCACCGACATGCCCCGCGCCCGCGCCTTCTACGAAGGCATCCTCGGCCTCACCCTCACCATGGACCACCAATCCGACGGAGCCCATTGGGTCGAATACGAAATCGGCCCCGCCACCCTCGCCATCGCCATCGCCCCAGGCCTCCAACCCAGCCCCATCGGCTGCTCCGTCGCCCTCGAAGTCGACGACTTCCCCGCCGCCATCGCCTCCCTCCAGGCCGCCAACGTCCCCTTCCAGTTCGGCCCCATCGAAACCCCAGTCTGCCACATGGCCTTCGTCTCCGACCCAGACGGCAACTCCATCGGCATCCACCAGCGCAAACCCTCCCACCACTGATCTCTCCCATGCCATCCCAAAAAGTGGAAGCGGCGTCCCGCCGCTTATCTCCCCACCTGCCCTCTCCAAACAAGCTAGCCGAAGGCTCTGGACTGCTGTCAGCATTACAGCTCTCTCTGCGCACGGAGTGCGCCTACTCGCTTTCCCCGCAAGGCTGAAAGTGACAAAGGCATCCTGCCTCAGACACTACCCCGCAAACCCTCCCACCACTGATCTCCCCCATGTCTTCCTCCGGCCTAGCCATCCCCATCCTCCCCAGCCGCTCACTCCCCCACACCCTCGCCTTCTACCAGCGACTCGGCTTCTCCGGCGCCATCCACCCGCACGGCCAATACGCCATCCTCACCCGCGGCTCCATCGAACTCCACTTCCATCACCACCCCAACCTCATCCCGGAGGCCTCCTCAGCCATGTGCTACCTCCGCGTCCCCGACGTCACCCTCCTCTTCTCCGACTTCTCCGACGCCAACCTCCCCGCCCACGGCATCCCCCGCATCGACCCGCTCTCCCTCAAACCATGGGGCATGCACGAGTTCGCCATCGTCGACCCTGACGGCACCCTCCTCCGCATCGGCCAACCCGCCACCTCCTGACTAACCCTAATCACGGATCATTTCACGGTAGGCCTTACCTGCTTCCCGCAAGGCTGCGCATGGGGCCGGCGGATTCTCCAGCAGTTTGGCGAACAACGCTGCGTCCTTCCCGCCCAACTGGATCGTCTGCTCTGCAGCCAGCAGTTCAGTGGCCTTCTCCACAGCAGCAGTCACCACAAAGCTGTTAACTGGCACCCCCAGATACGCGGCAGCCTGCTCCAGCCACATCCGAACCGATGTTGGCACTCGATCGTTATTGCGGGAATTAGGTCCACCTACAGTCACAGCCATAACATCCCTCCTGAACTGGCGTCTGTCCAGCACCACAACACCACGCCCCGAACCCGGTGTCAATCTGTCACCAGAACGGGAGCGGTCATTCTTCAACAGGCACCCCCACCCCTCACTTCCCGCCCGTCCCGCCATTCCCCTCACTGAAAATCCCCTTGATCCCTCCCAGCGCTCCTAACACCCCAGTCGCCTCATACGGCAGGTACACCACCTTGTTGTCCTTCCCGCTCGTGATGTCCCTCAAGGTCTCCACATACTGCCGCGCAATCAGATACGCCGCCGGATCCGTCTTGCTCCCCGCCAGAGCCTCCGTCACCTCCCGGATCGCCTGAGCCTGCGCCTGCGCCATCCGCTCCATCGCCTTCGCCTCCCCATCAGCCCTCAGAATCGCCGCCTGCCGCTCCCCCTCCGCCGTATTCACCGCCGCCTCACGAATCCCCTCCGCCTCCAGCACCGCCGCCCCCTTCGATCCCTCCGCCGAAAGAATCTGCGCCCTCCGGTCCCGCTCCGCTCGCATCTGCTTCTCCATCGCCTGCTGCACATCCAGCGGCGGCGTGATGTCCTGCAACTCCACACGGTTCACCTTCACCCCCCACTTGTTCGTCGCCTCGTCCAGAATCGCCCCAAGCTTCTTGTTCACCGTGTCCCGACTCACCAGACACTCGTCCAGATCCAGCTCCCCGATGATGTTCCTCAAGGTCGTCTGCGTCAGCTTCTCAATCGCATCCGGCAGATTGTTGATCTCATACACGCTCCTCATCGGATCCGTAATCTGAAAATACACCAGCGCATTGATCAGAATCGACACGTTGTCCCGCGTGATCACGCTCTGCCGCGGAAAATCATACACCGCCTCCCGCAGATCAATCCGCGCCAGCGTCCGGTTGATATACAGAATCCCGCCCTTCTGCGCATTCTCCGTATACCGCCACGTGATCGCACGCGGCCGGTCCACAATCGGCCAGATCACATTCACCCCGCTGTTCAGCGTCCTGTGATACCTCCCCAGCCGCTCGATCACCATCGTCTCGGAATGCCTCACAATCCTCAGACCGAGCACCGCAAAAACCACAATCGCAGCAACGAGAAACAGCAGAATCGAAGTGATAGGATCCATTTCAGCAGGGGGTTGTTCGGACAAATCTAGAATGTCCACCCCCACCAAAGCACATCCTCCGCCCCGCGGGAGCGCGAATTCTCCCCATTCTCCACCCCCTCCCGCACCCGCATTTCTCCCCTTTGCACTCCGCCCCACTCATGCTACAGCCAGCCGCTTCTCTTGCCATGAAGCACCTTCTGTCTCTGCAGTCCGCCTCCGCGCGGGACATGCGCCGCGTTCTCGAACTCGCGCTCCAGCTCAAACGCGACCGCGCCAATCTCTCCTTCCGCCCGCTCGAAGGTCAGTCATGGGCCATGATCTTCACCAAAGCCTCCACCCGCACCCGCGTCAGCTTCGAAGTCGGTATCCAGGAACTCGGCGGCCGCGTCCTCTACCTCAGCCCGCGCGATACCCAACTCGGCCGCGGCGAACCCCTCCGCGATACCGCCCGCGTCCTCGGCCGCATGGTCCACGGCGCAGTCATCCGCACCTTCGCTCAATCCGACGTCGAGGAATTCGCCGACCTCTCCGGCATCCCCACCATCAACGCCCTCACCGACGCAGAACACCCCTGCCAGATCCTCGCCGACATCCAGACGCTCATCGAACGCCGCGGCTCCCTCGAAGGCCGCAAGGTCGTCTTCCTCGGCGACGGCGATAACAACGTCGCCCGCTCATGGATGTGGGCCGCAGAAAAACTCGGCTTCCAGTTCGTCATCAGTGCACCCGAAGGCTACCAGCCTCCCCAAAAATTCCTCCGCAAATTCAAAAGCGGCAACGTCTCCGTCGAACCCGACCCCATCAAAGCCGTCAAAAACGCCGACGTCCTCTACACCGACGTCTGGGTCAGCATGGGCCAGGAAGATGAAGCCGCTAAACGCATCGCCGACCTCGAAGCCTACCAGATCAACTCCGCCCTCGTCGCCCGCGCCCGCAAGGACGCCCTCGTCATGCACTGCCTCCCCGCCTACCGCGAAAAGGAAATCACCGCCGAAGTCCTCGAGGCCCACGCCGACACCATCTTCTCAGAAGCAGAAAACCGCCTCCACGCCCAGAAAGCCATCCTCACCATCCTCCAGCAGGACCGCTCCGGCAAATAACACCCCACGATCCCCCTCACCGGAAATCGTGCGACTCCGGCAGCACCCCAGGCAGCGGCGTCCGCAACGCCCGCACCTTCCATGCCCGCAGGTGCGTCACCCCGTCCGCCGTCTGCACCGCCCCCTCAATCTCCAGAAACCGCTCCTCCGCAATCACTAGCCGGTTCTTCTCGTACACGTCAGGATACACCACCGCGTTCACCGTCCCGGTCTCATCCTCAAGACTGATGAACACAATCCCCTTCGCCGTCCCCGGCCGCTGCCGGCAGATCACCATCCCCGCCGCCCTCACCCGCTGATGCGCCGGCACCCCAGCCAGCTCCGCCGCCACCGTCACCCCAGCTAACCCCGGCCTCAACAGCTTCATCGGATGCGGCCCCAGCGTCAGCCCAGTCGTCTCATAGTCCGCCCCCAGCCGCTCCCCAGCCGTCATCATCTCCAGCGGCCCTTCCTCACGAGTCTCCGCCCACGCAAATAAATCGTCAGGATCCCGCGGTACCTCCACCCGCCACTGCGCCTCACGCCGGTGCCGACTCAACCCAGCCAGCGCTCCAGCCGCCGCCAGACTCCTCAAACGCCCGCGCCCCAACCCACTCCTCACCTGAAAATCCGCCAGCGACACAAACTCCCCCCTCCCTCTCTCCACCTCCAGCCGCTCCCCCTCCTCCCGCGTCATCCCTCGCAGCAGACAATACCCCATCCTCACACTCCCATCCTCCTCCACACCACACCGCCACCCGCTCGACTGCACACACACCGGCCTCACCCTCACCCCATGCCGCCGCGCATCCTGCACCAACGTCGCCGGCGCATAAAACCCCATCGGCTGATTGTTCAGCAACCCGCAGTAAAACTCCGACGCCCGATGCACCTTCAACCAGCAGCTCGCATACGCCAGTAACGCAAAACTGATCGCGTGACTCTCCGGAAACCCATACACCGCAAACGACTGCACCGCCTTCGCCACCCGCTCAATCACCCCCGGATCCGTCCCATTCGCCGCCATCCCCGCACGCAGCTTCTCACAAACCGCCGCCATCCGCTCCGGCGACCGGTTGAAACTCAGCGCCCGTCTCAATTCCTCAGCCTCCGCCGCACTGAAATTCGCCATCACCATCGCAATCTGCAGCAACTGCTCCTGAAACAACGGAACCCCCAATGTCCGCTCCAGCACAGGCTTCAACCGCTCGTCAAAATACTCCACCACAGCCCTCCCCTGCCGCCGCTCCAGATACGGATGCAGCATCTCCCCCTGAATCGGCCCAGGCCGGATGATCGCCACCTCCACCACCACATCGTAAAAACACTCCGGCCTCATCCGCGGCAGCGTCGCCATCTGCGCCCGACTCTCAATCTGAAACACCCCCACCGTGTCCGCCCGCTGCATCATCTCATACGTCGCCCCATCATCCTTCGGAATCGACGCCAGATCCACCGGCCTCCCCCGATCCTGACACATCTCCAGCGTGTCCTGCAGCACCGCCATCATCCCCAACCCCAGCAGATCCACTTTGACCAACCCCAGATCCGCACAGTCATCCTTGTCCCACTGCGCCACCACCCGACCCTCCATCCCCGCACGCTCCAGCGGCACCACCCCGCTCAATTTCCCCTCACAAATAATCATCCCCCCACTGTGCTGCCCGAGATGCCGAGGCAACCCCCGCATCCTCCCGTACAACTCCACCGCCGCACCCAGCCGCGGATGCTCCGCCGGCAACCCAGCCTTCAGTATCTGCTCCCGCAACTCCAGCGTGTGCGGAAAATCCCCTCCCCCGAACAACCGACTGAACCGGTCCAGCACATCCAGCGGAAACCCCAGCGCCTTCCCAATCTCCCGCATCGCACTCCGCCCACGATACGTGATCACATTCGCCGTCATCGCCGCCCCGTCCGGCCCCCACCTCCGGTACACTTCCTGAATCACCCGCTCCCGCCTCTCCCCCGACGGCAGATCCAGATCAATGTCCGGCCACGATGTCCTCCCCTCACTCAGAAACCGCTCGAACAACAACCGGCACGCCACAGGATCACACGCCGTAATCCCCAGCGCATAACACACCACACTGTTCGCCGCACTCCCTCGCCCCTGCACCAGTATGTTCGCCGCCGTGCAGAAATTCACAATGTCCCACACCAGCAGAAAATACCCGCTGAACCCCAGTCGCCCGATCACCCCTAACTCATGCTCAAGCTGCCGGTGATGCGCCCTCCCCAGATGCCCATAACGCGACCGCGCCCCCGCCATCGTCACCTTCCTCAGAAAACTCTCCGCCGTCTCCCCAGCAGGCACCGGATACGCCGGAAACTCATACCCGGGATCCTCCAGCGAAAACTCCAGCCGCTCCGCCAATCGCTCCGTCCCCGCCAGCGCCTCCGGCATATCCCCAAACAAGGCCCGCATCGCCGACGGCGACCGCAAACACCGCTCCTCATTCGCCGCCAGCAGCCGCCCAGCCCCATCCAAAGACGTGTGATGCCGCGCACAGCTGAAAACATCCATCACCGCTCGGTCCTCCCGCACCGCATGCGATACCCCACTCGACGCCATCAACGGCAACCGCAACGCCCCCGCCAGATCCCGCAACGCACGCTCCCACACCTCCTCCCCTCGCCGCAACTGCCGCTGCACCTCCACATAAACGCCCCCCTCCCCGAATACCCGCACCAACCGCTCCGCCGCCACCCGCGCCCCCCCCGGATCACCACGCGCCAGCGCCCGCCGCACCGGCCCCTCCTCATCCCCCGTCAGCACCACTAACCCCTCCGCAAACTCCGGCAGATCATCCCACCGCACCGGTGCCTCCGCCTTCGTCCCCCGCAACTTCGCCTTCGTAATCAACCGACACAAATGCCGGTACCCCGTCAGGCTCTCCACCAGCACCGGCAACACCGCCCCATCCTCCATCGTCAACTCCGCCCCAGTCACCGCCCGAATCCCCGCTGCCTTCGCCGCCTTCAAAAACCGCGGCGCCCCATACACCCCGTCCCGATCCGTCAACCCCACCACCCCCAACCCTAACTCCCCAGCACGCGCCACCAGAGCCTCCGGCGTCGATGCCCCGCGCAGAAAACTGAACGCGCTCCGCATGTGCAGCTCCGCCTTCATGCCCACATCCCTTCCCCCGAACGCACCACCGCCGACTCCATGCACCCATCCACATACCACTCCCCTTCCTCACGCCTCAGCCGCCACAAACTCCCATCCACCATCGCCACCTCCCATTCCTCACACCGCCACCCGCCCCCAGCCTCCCACCACTGTCCTGACAAACGCCACGGCCCCCGACTCTCCACCACCCGACCACGCACCGCCGCACTCTCCACACGCACCGGCCGCCACCCCTCCACCACCACACGCACCGGCATCGGCGGCCGAAACCGATGCAGCGGCAACCCGCTCGTCATGTCCCGCTCCGCCTCCCTCACCCCCACCACCCGCTGAAACGCCGGTGCCTCCATGCGCCACCGGTCCGGCCGATGGCTGTCCTCCACCACCGCCACCCCCGCCCGTCCCTCCCCAGTCAACGCCAGCAACCGCGCCATCGTCTCCCCAAACCGATTCGGATCCCGCAACGCACTCTCAAATAACTGAAACTGCGTCGCCTCCGCCACCCCAGGAAACAACTCCAGCACCACCCCGCTCGGCCCACGCTCCAACCTCAACGTCTCCAAGTGCGTGTGCAGAATCCGAAACAACAACCCCGCATCCGCCGACGGCGTCGGCACCGTGAACGTCCGCTCCACCGGCTCCCCCCCCTCCACCAGTATCGTCAGCCGCATCACCCCAGCCACCCGCCACGTCGCCCGCAACCGCAGCGTCAATTGATCCAGAAACCGCCTCAACACAAACAACAGCGGCTCCAGCGTCTCCACCGGATGCTCAAAATCCATCCCCTCACGGTACTCCACATCCCCAACCTCACACCGCAACGGCCGCTCCACCCGCCCAGCCGCCAACTCCCACAACCTCGCCGCCTCAGGCCCCAGCCGATCCGCCGTCTCCGCATACGGCAACGCCGTCAACTGCCCAGCCGTCCGCAC
>JAIXPK010000555.1 GCA_027486335.1 Verrucomicrobiaceae bacterium
CCCAACTCGTCCCCGACCTCCCCGCCGCCTTCGACCTCCTCCAGTCCCGCTACGGCCACTCATGGCCCAGCATGACCTCCTTCATCACAGGCCCCAGCCGCACCGGCGACATCGAACGCATCCTCGTCCTCGGCGCCCACGGCCCCAAACGCCTCACCATCCTCATCTGCTAGCCCCCTCCGAACCAGCCAGCCGAAGGCTCTGGACTGCTGGGAGCATCACAGCTCTCAAAGTGGCACAGGCATCTTGCCTGTGACCCCAATCCCTTGTCAAAGTGGAAGCGCGGCCAGCCCCCCTCCCAACCAGCCCCTCTCACTTCTCACTTCCTACTTCTAACCTCTCACTCCCCACTTCCCCTCCGACACACGGCACCTTCGCCTCAAACCCTTCACGCCAACGCCACGGTACACACCCGCTCGAAAGCGCCAACGGGCGCGCCCTATACCAGCCTGGGGCATCGCCCCAGGACTAGCATACAAACAAGACACCGCCCCGGCAGGGGCGGCCACTCCTCATAACCCGCACCTCATCTCACTTCTCACTTCTCACTTCTCACTTCTCACTTCCTACCAGCCCTCTCCCAACCCGCGCCCCTTCTCACTTCTCACTTCTCACTTTCAAATCTTCATCCCCCGATACACCCGCGTCAGTTCCTTCGGATCAATCCCGCCCCCGACCAGCTCCCGCTTCACCGGATCCCACCCCACCGTCTTCCCCGTCCGGTTCGCCATCGCCATCAGATGACACCCGATCGCCGTGCACCCGCCCGCAATCTCACTCGCCACCGGTGCCTTCCGCGACTTCACACTGGCAATGAAATCCGCCAGATGATTCGTGCTCTTCGCCAGCCGGATCTTCGCGTCGCCTAGCAAATTCTTCTCCGCACGCATGTACTGGCTCTCCACACTCACCCGATCCTCATCCCCCGACTTCTTCGCCACCGACTTCCCGCCCAGCACCAGCTCAAACCGCCCCCGATCCACCCGCACCACCCCGTCACTCCCCACAAACTCCACGCCGTAACCCGACACCTGCCGCACCACCACCCCATTCGCATAACTCAGCTCGGTCCCCCGGATCCCTCCAGGCTGCCCCTTCGCAAACGCCTCCAGCGCCCCCGGCGCAGGCCGCGCCTCCACCGGACCGCTCCCGTCCATCCCCAGCCCCCACTGCGCAATGTCCAGATGGTGCGCCCCGAAATCCGTCATCCCGCCACCACCGTACTCCGCATAATCCCGCCATGCCGGATAATGCCCGTGCACGCCCCGCGGCGACAGCACCGAACTGTACTTCGCCAACGGCGCAGGCCCCAGCCACTGATCCCAGTCCAACCCGGGCTCCATCGCCTCCTCTGCCAGATCGTTAGGCTTCGCCGGCCCGGCGAAATTCACATCCACCCGCGAAATCTTCCCCAGCACGCCATTCAGCGCCAGCTCGCAAGCCACCCGGAACTCTCCCATCGACCGCTGCATCGACCCAGTCTGCACCACCCGCCCCGTCGCCTTCGCCGTCTCCATCACCACCACCGCCTCATGAATGTTATGCGTCAGCGGCTTCTCGCAATACACATCCTTCCCGGCCTTCAACGCCGCCACCGTGATGATCGCATGCCAGTGATCCGGCGTCGCAATGCACACCGCATCAATATCCTTCCGCTCCAGCATCTCCGCAAACCCCGCATATGCCTCGCATCCCTTCCAGCCCTCAGGCCGATTCTGCCCGTAATGCTGCTCAACCTGCGCCTGCGCCGCCTTCCGCCGCGTCGTGTCCACATCACACACCGCCACCACCGTCACCCCGGGATCTCCCAGAAATCCCCCCAGCAACCCGCGCCCCTGAATCCCCATCCCGATAAATCCCATCACCACTCGCTCCGAAGGTGCCACCTCCGCACTCCATACCCTCCCCGGCAGCAGAAATGGCAAAGCACTCGCACTCAACAGCCGACGGCGGGTCATATTCATAAAAATCGTTGGTCTCGCCGCCACCATCATGGCAGCAGCGCTCCACCCCTACGCCACCAGCCGACCCTGCCTTACGGCTGATCACGAATTCAAGCCCTTCCGCGACTCCGTACACCGCAAAATATGACTAGTCACGGCCGCTCCCGGTCATCATGATTCCCACATCATGAATGTCTTGCAGCCCCCGACCCCTCTGCGGCTCCTCCTCCTCGCCGCGCTGCTCGCCACCCTTTTCCTCCCCAGCGCTCACGCCTCCATCTCCCCTTCGATCACCAGTCTCCAGTACGACGGATTCACCGGCGACATCATCGCGTCCGACGCCGCCAACGCCAACCCAGGCTTCGACCGCGACGCCCTCCACGCCCGCACCGTCTGGAACTTCGCCAAATCCGCAGGCCAGGCCGAATCCGCCGTCTGCGAATGGCGCTTCATCCTCCTCGAAGAAGCCACCGGTGCCGCCCAACTCATCCGCACCGCCTCCGGTGCCTCCGGCACCGTCTTCACCGTCGCCCGCACCGTCGGCTTCAACCTCTCCCTCAACCCCCAGAACCGCTCCGAAACCATCTCCGCCGACCTCGTCCCCCTCGCCCGGCTCCTCCCCGGCACCCGCTACCGGCTCCGCTGCCAGTTCTGGCGCGACTCCGGCGCTGGCATGACTCTCCAATCAGTCCACGACGAGGAATGGCGCCGCATCTGGCACTTCCCGGAACTCAACCCTGCCTCCGCCGACGACTTCACCATCGCCGTCGTCTCCTCCGCTACCCTCCAGAAGAATAACATCATCCGCTCCCAACCCGGCCAGAACGCCTTCAAACTCGACGTCTCCCTCACCGTCCGCCGCTACGACAACTGGCTCGCTACCTCCCCTCAGTCCACCAACACCTTCATCCCCGTCGTCGTTTCCCTCACCAACTCCGCCACGAACACCGCCCTCACTCTCTCCGGCAGCGCCACCAATCAGTCAGTCTCCCTCCCCCAGTTCGCCCTGTCCGGCGCACTCCGCGTCCCCGCTGAAACCACCCTCAACGTCACACTCGACGTCCTCCCCTCCGACTGGACCACCCTCGATCCCTTCCCCCTCCACACCTGCCGCATCAGCGTCCGCCATAGCGACGACCAATCCCTCGAGCTCGACAACCACCTCGCCTTCTCAAGATACCTCGCCGGCCTCACCGGCAACATCCGCTTCGGCCCGCTCCTCACCACGTTCTCCAACCTCCAGAACGACTTCGCCGGCACCGCCGTCGCCCCTACCGAAGCCGGCTTCCGCGTCCGCGGCCCCGTCAAACTCGCCCCCACCGGCGGCACCATCCCCGGCACCCTGCACACGTTCACCATGGACATGCAGGAACTCCACATGGCCTTCAACGGCGACCTCCACCTCACCCAGCCCGGCACCTCCATCGGCGTCACCGCCCCCGACTTCCCCGACCGCCAGGCCATCAACAACACCACTCTCCAGCGCGGCCCCATCTCCCTCACCACCAACGGAGCCCAGGCCTACGGCTCCACGCTCTTCCTCCCGCGCGGCATGGGCTTCTCCTACGAAGCCACCCCGCGCCGCCGCAGACTCACCACCAAAATCACCTCCGCAGGCATCGTCCCCCTGACATCCGCCCTCATCCCCGTCTCAGACCCCTCCGTCGGGAACGTCGGAAACCGCATCCGCATCTGCCTCGAACGCGTCCCCCAGATCTTCACCGCCAATTCCCTGACATTCCTCCTCGGCTCCGGTCGCTTCACCTTCACCCCCGTCGACATCACCTACGTCCGCGAAAAACAAGCCAGCATCTTCGACCGTCTCAACGACATCGGCCCAGCCAGCGCCGCCAATCCCGCCGCTCTCCGCCACAACTCCAACGAGGAAGTCCACCGCTTCATCGAACTCCCAGCCATCGCCACCGCCGCCTTCGTCGAATCCGCCCCCGACGGCGGCGCGTCCATCCGCTCGCTCTCCCTCCGCCCCAAACGCGAAGGCAGTTTCTTCACCCACTTCCCTAACGGCATCCCCGTCCAGTGGAACAGTCTCGCCCTCCCCTCACCAGGCCAGTTCTCCATCGCCAGTGATAAGGTCACCGCCGCCAGCGCCGTCGAAGGTATAACCCCGCTCCTCATCCGCTACGGCCGCGATTGCTTCGAAGCCGCCGCCTGCGACCCTCCCATCCCCGCCGCCGGCCCCGGCGCCATCAACTGCATCCCAGCCAACAACAAGCTCGCCTTCACCGAAAACGGCGGGCTCCAGGCCTCCGTCACTTTCGGCTCGCACACCCTCCGATGGGGCAGTGTCAACGGGTTCCTCTTCGCCCAGAACACCGGGCCCTTCACCTCAGGCTCGTTCTACATGCCCGGCAATCACCTCCCATGGCGCTCGCCAACCGGCTCCCCGGACGCCGCCGTCGCCGCTATCGCCCAGAAAAACCGCGCCGCCACTCTCCACTTCGCCGGCTTCAACACCACCACCCCGGAAGTCCCCGGCACCAACGCCTACCGCAGCGGCAACGGCGACTACGCCGGTCTCAACCTCCGCATGTCCAATGGCAACGCCTCCGCCATCAGCATCATCGCCGGGGTCTCTACCGGTTCCTACGGGCTCACCAACGCCTCGAAATACTACACCAGATTGGGCGGCGTCAGCGGCAAACACGAATCCGTCCCCCTGACGCTCACCAAACGCATCTACGGGATGGATGTCTCCCTCCGCAATCTCCGTCTCGCCTACCTCGACAACGCCAACTCGGACTCCGCCATCGACGGCGGCCTCACCGTCGGCACCAACGCCGCCGCCTCCCGCGCCTCACACTTCTCCCTCGACTTCGCCAGTCTCCTCTTCAACTGCCGCGGCGGTCTCAAATCCGCCTCCCTCGGCCCCTCCCCGGACTTCACCCTCACCTACTGGGGCACGCTCGTCCGACCGCTCGTCCTCGAATTCGCCCAACCCGCCAACTGCGCCGACGCCACCCAGGGCTTCCTCAAACTCGGCTGTCAGGCCAAGCTCCCTTCTCTCGGCGGCTCCAACCCATGGCTCGCCGGCACGCTCGGCTTCCGCGGCACCGACGGCTCACTCGTCGCCAAAGCCGACGCCGATGCCGCTGGCTCAGGCCTCACTTCCCGCTTCTCCGTCCCTTCCTCCGTCACCCTAGCCGGTCCCGGTTCCACCACCTATTCCCTCACCCCAGCCACCGAAGCCTATCTCAACCGCTGGCCCGGCCCCGGCAACGCCCCGCTCACCGGCTTCGCCAATCTCGCCGGCACCATCGACGTCCCCTTCTTCGAAAACCTCCGCGCCCACCTCCACACATCTCCGGACCCTAACCCCGCCGTCGTCTCCACCATCCTCATCGGCCCGGACGACGCCAGCGGCGCCCTCACCTCCGCAGACTTCGACCCGTCCAACTCCGGCGCTCCCCCCGGCATCTCCATCGCCCAATACCGCGCCAATTACCCGCTCTCCGCCCGCAAAAACTGGCTCGGTCTCGTCGACTTCACGTTCCCCATCTCATGGTCCGCATCCGACCGCCGCTTCTCCTCCACTTCCCCACTCTCCAAAAACCTCTTCATCGTCACCCCGGAAGCCCGCATCGAATCCATCACCCCAGCCACCGCCGACATCAGCTTCGGCGCTGACTTCGCCTCCGGCCTCAGCCAGCTCAACGTCTCCTCCCTCTACGGCGAACTCGCCGGAGCCGGCGGCAATCTCCTCTCCAAACTCTCCTCCAATCTCGGCATCGACTTCTCTTCAGTCCTGTCTAACATCTCAAATCTCGACGACGCCTTCTCCGACAATCTCCGCGATCTCGTCCAATCTCCCGTCCAGTCCCTCACCGACCCCATCGCCGCTCAACTCTATCAGGCCTCCCTCACCGAAGCCGCCGCACGCACCCAGCTCGGCATCGTCCTCGGGAATCTCGGCGCTTCCGGCCAGCCGCTCCGCTCGGCCCTCTCCTCCATCGTCGGTCCCTCCGTCGGCCCGCCCTCCGGCGCAGTCAGGGTCGTCGCCGATCTCCGCTCCGCCCTCGCCGACGCCAAACACATCTCCGACGCCGTCTCCGCCATCAGCGGCATCGCCAATGTCCCCATCCCGGACAATATCTCCGAAACCCTCTCCCAGCTCGACTCCCTCCTCGCCGCGCTCCAGGGCGACATCTCCGGCATCGCCGCCAGCGCCCTCACCGGCCCGCTCGCCACCTCCGTCGAAGCCGCCCTCCCCGTCTCCGCTGAATGGGAATCCGCCGTCCAGCAGGCCCTCGCCGTCCTCCACGAAATCCACGGCCCTAACCTCCCCGCCGCCTTCCCCGGCCCCTCCGGCGAAGCCGCCTTCAAAGCCGCTTTCGCCAGCGCCCTCATCGACCAGTTCCTCGGCCGCGACGAGGCCGCAGAACTCCAGCAGATTCTCCGCATCCACCTCACTCCGCTCCACGACGCGCTCCGCGACGCCACCGATTCCCTCCTCTCCGCCATCAACCGCGCCGCCGCCGACGCCACCGGAGCTCTCGGCGCTGAAATCTTCGCCAAAGCCAACGGCGCGCTCGGCGGCGGTCTCGACAGCCCTATCCAAACCGCCAAACTCACCGGCTACGCCCGCATCAATGGCGACTCCCTCAGCGAGCTCCGCATCGACGCAAGGCTCCTCATGAAGGTCCCGGACGAAACCAAGTTCGATGCCTCTCTCCTCATCCGCGACCTCCACTCCGATACCCCCGGCGCGGCCTGCCGTCTCGCCGGCGGCGCCGCCGCCGATGTCACCATCTCCGCCGCCACCACCACCACCCTCAGCGGCTCCCCCACCACCCTCGAAGCCGCCCTCAAGGTCTCCCTCGATTCCTCAGGCCTCCCCGTCGGCCTCGCCGGACGCTTCGGCATCGACGGCGAACTCGACTTCCAGGGCCTCAAAATCACCAAACTCGAACTCGGCGCAGGCTTCGGCGCTAACGACGCCTACCTCTACGGCAAGGCCGCCGGAAAATCCGACGTCGCAGACCTCGATGCCGCCGTCTTCCTCGGCAAAACCTGCGACCCCGACGTCCTCACCCGTACCGACCCCTCGGTCGCTGCCACCCTCACACGCGCCGGTCAAGCCTCCCCCGGCTCGGACTTCGGCCTCCCTAACCCCCTAAGCCCGCTCTACGGAATCTACGCCTACGGAGCCGGTGCCATCAGCGTCAACAGTCTCATCGGCATCCCCCCATCCTGCTTCCTCAACATCAAGGCAGGTGCCGGCTCCGGCTACGGGGTCTTCTACCGCGGCAATTCCCTCGCCCCCGTCATGCGCCAGACCTTCTCCATCTCCGGTGAGGTCCTCTGCATCTGTGACATCGGCGCAACCCTCGACATGACCGCCGCCGTCGTCATCGCCAAACTCCCCGGCCAATCCGTCTTCGACGCCCTCAAAAACGCCACCCTCGCAGGCCAGGCCTCCGCCAACTTCACCATCGAGGTCGGCATCGATCCGTTCTCAGTCGAATTCGACAAAACCTTCACGCTCTACTTCCGTCTTAACAAAAATCAGTCGCCGCCACTCAAGCTCGACTACGACCTCTGAGGCCCTGCCGCTCAACCGCGTCGCCGCCATGAAACGTCTCCTCCTCATCTCTTTCTTCGCCCTCCTCGCCGCCGTCGCCCGCGCCGCTCCAGCAAGGCTCGACGCCCTCATCACCGCAGGCACGTCCATCAAACTCAACGCCGCCTCGCCCGACATGGCCTACGTGGTCTGGTCTCCCCCAGCCCCCGTCTTCCCTGCCTCCATGGCCGTCTCGGTCTGGCTCCAGCCTAACAGCTCAGGCCCGTTCTCCCGCGTCGCCGTCGTCCAGTCCGTCAAAGACGAACCCGCCATCTCTCTCCTCCTCGCACGCTCCGCCGCCCTCGGGCTCCCCGCCTCCGCCATCACCACGGAAATCAATACGCTCCTCGCCACATGGCAGCCCCGCGCCACCGATATCCGTCCTGACAAATCCCTCGCCCCCGATCTCGCAGCTCTCCCGCTCTCCGCTAAAATCGCCCGCGCTCTCCAGCGCGCCGCAGACTTCCCCTCCGCCGCCACCGCCCTCCGCCAGATGGCCATCACCCAGCCCGCCCTCCGCATGGCCCTCGGCCAGGCATGGGCCGGCCCCATCCCCCAAGGCAATCCCTCCACCATCGAACTCCGCCGCCACGACCCGGCCACTAACACCGACGCCGATGTCCTCGGCCGGGTCACCCTAACCCCCGGCTCAGGCATCCCTCTCGCCACCCCGGCCCCCGCCATCCAGGTCCCCGACCTCACCCCCTCCGGCGACCTCACCATCAAACTCCGCTGGTCGGTCCCCGACGCCCTCCGCCGCCAGCTCCACCACACCACCGGCTTCATCCTCCACCGCATCCTCAAATCCTCCGCCGACCGCACCGGATTCTCCGCCAACCCCACCCTCGCCCAGCTCAAATCCTTCGCCGCCGCCAACCCCTCCGCCTACGCGCTCGCCTCCATCTCCCCCATCCCGGCCGCCAAACTCATGGACGCCGCCCAGGCCGCCGACTTCTCCCCTGTCTCCGGCGACCCCTCCACGTTCTTCTTCGCCGACCGCGATCCTTCCTTCTCCGACGGGCTCCAGTTCTACTACTACCTAACCGCCCGCGACCTCCTCGGCCGCGACTCCGAACCTTCCTCCCGCGCCCTCGGCCGTTCCTGCCGCACCATCCCGCCAGACGTCCCTTCGGACCTCACCGCCACCGACGAAGTCCTCACCTCCGGTGCCCTCAAAGGCCAGCGCCGCATCGTCCTCCGCTGGTCCGCCAACAACAACGCCGACCCCGCCATCCCCGGCCGCACCACTCAGCGCTACGCCATCTACCGCGGCCGCCCCACCGACAACGTCACCAACCCGGAAGCCCTCAACGATCTCGAAAACCCCGCACGCCTCGCCACCCTAACCCCCGTCTTCGTCTCCCACTCGCCCGACGCCGCCAACCGCATCGTCTGGGTCGACAATGTCCTCACCGCCGATGACCCGGATGCCGGCAAAACTCGCTGGTACGCCGTCCGCGCCGTCCACGACTCGCTCTGCGGCCCAGTCATGTCCGCCCCCAGCCCTCCAGCCTTCGGTGCCTTCCGCGACCGCAAGGGCCCCTCCGCTCCACGCGGCTTCGTCCACCAGAACTGCCCGATCTTCGCCGCCCGATTCCTCTCCGCCACCACCTTCCAGCGCCCTCCCCTCACCGGCCAAGGCGGCGACCTCGACCGTCTCAACCGCATCCGTCTCCGCTGCATCCGCCGCGACCCTTCCGTCGAAGCAGTCTCGTTCTCCGTCACTCCCGCCGATTCCCAGCAGGCCGTTCCCATCGGCCCTATCAAATTCGGCCCGGGCACCTCCGAGGTATCCATCGAACTCGATTCCACCGCTGCCCGCGCCACCATCCGCTGCCAGGGGGTCGACCTCCACCTCTGTCTCTCCTCCCTCGCCGTTTCTCCACTCCAGAATCTCGCCAGCGGCGCAGGCACCGGCACCGAATTCCTCTTCGATACCGGCAGTTTCTCCGCCGTCTCGCTCAACCCGGACAGCGCCTCCGACGCCAATCTCCTCTCCGCCATCGCCATCGCCTCCGTTACCCATCTCGGCAATAATGTCGTCCGCGCCGACCTCGGTGCCGCTCTCGCCCCTAACCGCTCCATCCTCATCCAGAACCGTCCCCAGGCCGGCGGCTCATGGTCCTTCGCCGCCCTCGCCCAGGCCTCCGGAGCCTCCGTCACCTTCGGCGTCCGCTCATGGCCCGCCGCCGCCCAGTCATGGCGCGCCTTCCTCCTCCCTATCCAACCCGCCACTTGCCCCTGTCTCCACGACCCGAGCCCGGAAGGAGCTTCTAACACCTCCCCAGTCGTCATCGTCGGGCTCTTCCCCATCGGCACCAAAGAATGGCGCATCTACCGCAAGGTCGACAACGGCCCCATGGAACTCCACCTCTCCGGCATCGCCGCCATCCCCGCCCCGGATACCCTCGAGGTCTCCAGTCAGGACACGGTCCTCCCACCCCAGGGCGCAACGCTCTGCTACTACCTTCAGGCCTTCGACGAAAGCGGCAACCCCAGCCCGCTCGTCCTCATCAAATGCGTCACGCTCCTCCCTGACCCAGGCACGCCCGTCCTCGAACAACCTGCCTCCACCGACACCGGTGCCATGTCCGTCCGATGGTTCTGCCCGCGCCCAGGCGTCAAAAACTTCCGGGTCTGGCTCGCCGCCAAGGAAAACGGCATCACCCCTCCACTAACCGCCAGCGCCACCGCTGTCCCCCCAGCCTCCCCCTACTCGGTCTCGTTCCGTCGCCAGGGCGCTGAATCCGATGAAAGCGCATGGGCCATCGCCGCCTACGAACTCCCCGATCTCGCCAAGGACGGCACCGACTCCATCTTCTCCCTCGAATTCGCCGTCGCCCCCAACCAGGAATACATCGTCTGGGTCGAAGCCATCGGCATCAAGGACTCCACCAAATCCGAAAGCTCCAAACGCGTCTTCACGTGGCAGCAGCCCGCCGACTCCACAGTCGCATGGCCCGCCCGCCCACTCCCACCTGGCGTTACCTACTTCGGTAAAGCCGTCTACTTCCCCGATGTCCTCCCCGGCTCCGTCGCCGCCCGCAGCACCATCACCCTCGAGGAAATGGAGGAATACCCCGTCGGCATCCGCATCGGCACCGTCCAGTTCTCCGCCGCCTACGCCGCCATCCCCAACTTCTCCTATCAATCCGTCGGCTTCGGCGACTCCCCGGAAGCCGTCCTCACGCCCTTCCCCACCGCCTCAGGCTCCCGCTCCATCCTCCCCTTCGTCCTCTACCGCCAGACCATCCTCCCCGACGGCTCCCCCGGCAGTCTCATCCAGACCACCCCGCTCCGCGAAGGCATCGTCTTCACTAACTCCATCTGGGACTGGGACTTCTCTCCCAATACCCCCGACTCCGCAGCCACCACCATCGCCGACCCCTACGTCCGCGTCCTCGTCCGCGAAACCGGTGTCCTCGACCTCGGCGAACTCTACCTCGTCGACAGCCAACCCGTCGAATTCGGCGCATCCTATCACTACTACCTCGTCCGCTACCGTTCCTCCTCTGAAGAAGCCCCAGGCGAAATCGACACAGTCCTCGACTGCGGCATCGTCTCCATCCCCGACTCCGAATGAAATCGCTGCACTGCATCTCCCTCGCCGCGGCCCTCGCCCCCGCCCTCGCCTCGGCCCAGTCCGCCGCCTTCATCCACCGCCACGGCCCCACATGGTCCGCCGCCGCCGACTTCAATAACGACTCCCGTCGCGACGCCGTCCTCTACGATTCCGTCACCGGCAATCTCCGCATCGGTCTCGTCGACGCCACTGGAAACCCGCAGTGGACCCAGCGCGACTCCGGCATCCCCGCCGCCACCGGCATGGCCGTCACCCCGGCCATCAACGCCGCCTTCCCCGCCATCTTCCTAACCAGCCCTGCCTTCAACCAGGTACGCGTCATCGACCCCACCGGCACCCCCGACGTGGTCTTCTCACCGGACGGCCCGGAACCTCTCATCCTCGCCCCCTTCCGCCATGCGGTCCCCGGAAACCCCGGCGGCGTCCTCGTCGGCCGCACCTCCGGCTCAGGCGGCCACTCTTCCCTCTCCGCCCCGGCATGGGCAGCCCTCTGGTCCCTCCCCGCCTACGCGGGCATCCGCGAGGGCAATCCCTTCTCCTTCACCTCCTCCGACGGCATCCGCCCGGCCTTCCTCTCCAATGGCGCAGGCGTCGCCGCCACCCTCCGCATCCAGCTCGCCTCCACCGCCGCTCAGGGCTCTCTCATTTCCCTAACAGGCATCCAGGCCCAGAGCCGCTGGACGTCCCGGCTCTACCTCCCTAACGCCACACTCATCACATGGGTGCCCGACGTCAGCTCGACCCTCGTCTTCTACCCCACCTCGGAAGCCGCAGGGGTCTTCTCCTTCGGCTCTCCCTCCAGCCACGGTCTCGGCACCGTCATCCGCTCCATCGTCCCGCTCGAAACCGCCGGCTCTCACGAATTCGCTGTCTCCTTCGCCGACGACTCCATCCGCATCTACCGCTTCAACGCCGCCTCCCCAGCCACCGCACCCGTCCTCCTCCAGAATCTCGGCACCGTCGGCGGCCCCGCCGCCGCCATCCTCCCCCTGGGCCCCACTTCCTTCCTCGCCCTCCGACGCTCGGCCTCTGGCTCGGAATCCCTCCAGCGGCTCGCATGGAACGGCGCATCCTACACCCCCACCAATCTCCCAGCCCCTCCCCCAACCGCCTCCCTCCCCGTCACCTCTAACGTCCTCTTCTTCGAACACGAACCACTCGTCGACCCCCAACCCTCCGAGGTCCATCGCCAACGTGTCGGCGACTGGTCGGTCTCCATCCTCCCCGCCGGTCTTGCCCGTCAGGTGAACTTCCGTACCGACTCCGGCCCCGCCACCGGCCTCAGCGCCGCCATCTCTTCCTCCATCGTCAATCTCCCCTCCCCAGCCGCCTTCACACTGCCTAACCAGATCGACGCCGCCAGCAGCTTCCGACTCCTCTCCGGAGCCACCCCCGGTGCCATCGCCCCTCCCGTCTTCTCCCCGCCCCCCGGCACCCAGGAAGCCCCGCCCGCCGGTTCCTCCTTCTCCGTCAGGGTCAGCCCCGGTTCCTCCGGCACCGTCTGGATCGAAGGCCCGGCCGGCTTCTCCGCCTCCCCAGACGGCATCGTCTCCCTCTCCGACCCAGCCACCATCCGCGCCTTCGTCCGCGACGGCTCCCGCCAAAGCCCCATCTCCTCCGCCTCCTACTCCTTCGCCACCCCCGGCCCACTCACTGCCCCACCCATCCCCGACGCCAATAACGACGGCGTCAGCGATTCATGGGCCGCCCTCACCGGAGCCTCCAACCCAGCCGACGACTCCGACAACGACGGCTTCCTCAATTTCGCTGAGTACAACGCCGGCACCGACCCCATGGCCGCGTCCAGCAAACCGGCCCCCGCCCCAGTCCCCGTCCTCGCCGTCGCCACCAGCGGAGCCAGCAACACTCCCGTCCTCACATGGTCCACCTCCGACCCCGCCGTCATCCTCCAGTCCTCCCCCGACCTCCTCTCATGGTCCGTCCAGACCACCGGCATCACCACCTCAGGCAACACACAATCCTTCACCGCACCCCCACCCACCCCCGCCACCCCCCAACGCTACTGGCGCCTCCGCCGCTAACCCCCTCCCAACAAGCCATCTCCGAAAAAGCCCGGGATCGCGAGGCTCCGTACTCGCGACACCCAACACGCCAGCCGAAGGCCTTGGAATGCGGAAGCCTGCTGCCGCTTTCCCGGAGCCAGCCCGCTGGCCCGGCACCACCCAAGCTCGCCCCCTCTCCACCAAGCCGCCCATCCCGTCCATCCCGTCCATTCGTCCTATCCTCCCTCCCCTCCCAACAAGCCCCCTTTCTCACTTCTCACTTCTCACTTCCCCGGACCCTTACACCTCTGGCCGAACGGCTTCAAACCTCATACCAGACCCGGACGATCTGATACCAATGACTGCTCATCTCACCACTCGTGCGGATGCCAACCTGTAATGCGTCCTCCACCTCACTGATGTTCGGGAGAACAACCGTCTCCACATTGATGACCTTAACGCCCTTCCCGCTCACCCACTCACTGGCTCGCGCCACCGTCGCTGGCAGCGCCTCGTGCTCCGTGGAAAAGAACCCGCTCCTCAGAACGGCCGGGAAAAAATCTTTGTAACTGATTGGCATACGAATCCTTTCTAACACTCCACACGCGAACCCCTACCAGCTGCGGCGCACCTCGATCTCAGGGTTGATGGTTGAACTACGGTAAATCATCGAAACCGAACGGCTGGCAGCGATGGTCACGACGCGGCTGTATTCCCTCTGGTTCATTGCGGAGTTCGGCAAACTATTTCGAAATTCGTAGCCATTCCAGCGGGGGAATCAAATCCGAATCGAGCTTTCCAGAAGCGCACTGATGCACAGGCTGCGCCCGACTCTGATACCGACTGGATCACCAATCTGGTCGTTCCCATTGCAGAAGTGACCACGCTACCCGTGATCGAGTATGCCGAGTTGAGCATGAAATACGCAATCACATCCAATCCCCCATCGTGCCGTCGAAGCGCCACGACTTGATCTCGAATCGGTCCTGAATACCGCGGGTCGGACTCCAGGACTTCGAATGTGTGGTCGATCGATATCATCAGCTTCGCATAGCAACGGCCAGAATTTCAACAGTCACGATGGCACGGATCCCACCATATCCGGACCAACCCGATTAGCAAGAACTTCCAATCCACCAGCACCCCTCCGAACCCTCCGAACAAGCAGCCGAAGGCTCTGGACTGCTGTCAGAATTACAGCTCTCCCTGCGCACGGAGTGCGCCTACAAGCCCACCCAACAAGCCCCTCTCCCAACAAGCCATCTCCGAAAAAGCCCGGGCACGCGAGGCTCTGTACTCGCGCCACCCAACAAGCCCCCCTCCCAACAAGCCCCCTTTCTCACTTCTCACTTCTCACTTCTCACTTCCCAAATCCCTCTCCCAACAAGCCCCCTTTCCCACTTCTCACTTCTCACTTCTCACTTCCCAAATCCCCCGCCCCCCTCTCCACCAAGCCCCCTTTTACTATTTACTATTTTCCATTCACAGGCATCCCACAGAAGCAGAGCTGATTTGCGTTAGATAGCGGCCGAAAAAGCGGGTGGCCAGGCGGCGGAATCGTGCTGGATTGGTGGTGTTATGCAAATCAACCCAGCAATGCC
>JAIXPK010000543.1 GCA_027486335.1 Verrucomicrobiaceae bacterium
GCAGTGTGATTCTGAATGTGTGGCAGTGGAGGTGGACGGTGGAGGTGGTGGGTGGGCAGGTCGAGCGGGTGCGGCGCGAGGTGGCGGTGGTGGGAGCGGCGGCGGCGGATGTACCGGTGGATAGGGTGACGGCGGGCGGCTGGGGAGGAGAGAAGCCGGAGGAGGGCGTGAGTGGTGGGCGGGATGCTGATGCGGATGCGGTGCTGGCGTTGCGGAGCGAGGAGGAATTGTTATTCGGGGTGACACCAGGGTCGGTGAAGGAGCATCGAGGGGAGGTGAAGGCGACGACGCGGGCGAGGATGGTGGAGTTGGCGAAGGAAGAGCCGTCGGTGGCTCCGAAGTTCCGATTGGAGGCGGTGTTGTTGCTGCCGGGGGATCGGCGGGTGGAGTTGGGCACGTCGGAGATTGAGGCGGGAAGTCACATGAAGTTTGAGAAGCTGAAGGAATTTCCCTATCCGACGAGTATCGGGCTGGCGTCGATGAAGCCGGTGGCTGGGAAGGTGGAGGGAACGAGTTTTCCGGTGACGCCGACGGTGCCTGGGGATTTTGAGTTCGCGAATACGGGGATTGAAGTGGAGGTGGATGTGACGCCTGCGCCGGGTGCGCTGGTTTTGGGTGGGATGCTGAAGCACCGGGCGTTTGAGGGGTTCGGGCGGATGCCTGGGGAAGTGTTTGGGGAGGTGAGGGAGCCGGTGGCGGATGGGAGTTCGATCGTGCTGACGGAGAACAAAGTCCTGCAGCCGCAGTTTGTGGTGGCGGAGGTGCCGTTTCTGGCGGCGGCGGTGGCGGGGGTGCCGATTCGGGTGCCGGTGCGGATGGCGTTCGGGCAGACGTTTCTGGAGCTGACGTGCACGCCGGTGGAGTGAGGGGATTGAGGAAAGAGGAAAGCCTGAGGGGATGGGAGACGTTGAGGGAGGATGATACCGAGACGCGCTTTTCTTGCTGGCAGTGTGATGCTGAGTCCTGTGGTGTTGCGAGCGGCGGCAGGGGGTGGGAAGCTGCATGTGTCGGCGAACACGTATGCGTGGGGGACGTATGCGGGGCGGGAGGGGAAGGGATTTCAGCAGTACAGTGATGAGGCGCTGGCGATGATGGCGGC
Organism: Verrucomicrobiaceae bacterium; assembly: GCA_027486335.1. Lineage (GTDB taxonomy): Bacteria > Verrucomicrobiota > Verrucomicrobiia > Verrucomicrobiales > V1-33 > V1-33. The sequence continues at coordinate 1,100 of JAIXPK010000543.1, forward strand.
GTCGGGGCTGGGGGGATTCGAGCCGAGCGTGGGGAGTGCGGGGGAGCTGGAGGGCCTGGGGCCGAAGTTGCAGCGGGCGGGGTTGGAGATGCGGTCGATTTACGTGGGGTCGCAGCTGCATGAGAAGCGGCTGGCGGACGAGAGCATTGGGAGGATTGTGGCGATTGCGAAGGCGGCGGCGGGGCTGGGGACGAAGATCGTGGTGACGAATCCGGTGCCGGTGCCTGGGGAGCTGCGGGGCAAGGAGGCGGATGCGCGGATTGAAGCGCAGGGAGAGGGGTTGGATCGGTTAGGCGCGGCGCTGCGCGAGACGGGCGTGGTGCTGGCGCTGCACAATCACGATGCGGAGTTGAGGCAGGGAGGGCGGGAGTTTCACCATCTGCTGAGTGTGACGAAGGCGGAGAACGTGAAGTTCTGTCTGGATGCGCACTGGGTTTACCGAGGGTGCGGCGATTCCGAGACCGCGTTGTTTGATGTGGTGGAGCGGTATGGCGAGCGGGTGGTGTCGCTGCATTTGAGGCAGTCGCGCGGCGGGAAGTGGAGTGAGACCTTCACGGGGGAAGGAGACATTGACTATATGAGGCTGGCGAAGCGGCTGCGGGAGCTGGGGAGGGATCCGCTGCTGGTGCTGGAGCAGTGTGCGGAGGGAGGAACCCCGCACACGATGGACGGAACGGCGGCGCATCGGGCGAGCGAGGCCGAAGTGCAGCGCGTGTTTGCGCGTTGAGCGGGGGCGCGGGCCGTCAGTCCTTGGTGCCTTTTTCGGGCGTGCCGAGGGCGGCTGGGGGAGTTGCGGGCCGGTTAGGGTCGAGGATGGCGGTGCCCGTGCTGTCGCAGATACGGAGCTGGAATTCCCATTCGACCGTCCATGTTTCCGTCTGCTCGTTCTGGCAGCACTTGACGAGGATGGTGTTAGGGCCCTTGCGGAGTTTCACGGGGAGCCGGTACTGGTCGATTTCCTTGCCGCGGTGGTATTCGTCGCGACCGAAGACGAGGTCGCCGTTGAGCCAGATTTTCCATGCGTTTTTGCAGCCGAGACGGATTTCGGCGTCGCGTTCGGTGGTGCTTTCGAAGGTGGTGTAGGCGTAGGCGGTGGCGTCTTTGATCATGCCGGTGGCCTTATTGAAGTCGAGGACACCGAACTGGTCGGAAGAGGCGGCGGGTTTCCATGTGACTGGGTTAGGGTCACCGGCTTTGAGTTCCTTGCCAGGGTAGGAGGCGGAGAGATCGATTTTGGATTCCGGTGGGAAGGCGGTGTTGAAGCCCTTGCGGCTGGAGTTGTCGAAGGGAGCGGCGACCTGCCAGTTCATGAGAAAGCCGAAGTGTTTCGGGAGATCGACGGACTCGCCTTTTTCGCGGAGGGCGTCGGCGGCTTCGCGGATCTGGTCCTCGTCGCGGGCGGCGTTGAGGGCTTTGCGGAGATCGGGGATGCTGCTGGAGGCCTTGGCGGCGGTGATGAGACGCTGGACGGGTTCGCGGCGGAGTTCGGAGGCCGGGTCTTCGAGGAAAGAAGGGATGAGGGCGTTCCATGCGGCTTCGTCGCTGGCGCGGAGGAGGTCCATGGCGAGGATGCGGCCGGGCGGGCGGTTGGTGGCGTCTTTGGCGAAGGCGGCGAGTGGTTCGGGCGGGAGTTTGCCGCCGGATTTCTGGACGATGGCGGAGACGGTGCCGCGGAGCCAGTTGGCGGCGAGCGGGTTCGCGCGGTTCATGGCGGCGAGGAGGGCTGGGACGGTATCAGCGGCGCCTGCGGCGGTGATGGCCTTGACGGCGGCAGAGGCCTCGGCGTTGCCCTTGCCATTGGGTTCGACGGCGAGGATGCGGTCGATCTGGGTGGCGTCCGGGAGGGCGGCGGAGACGGCCGCGGCGAGGGCGAGGAAGACGGCGGAGGACGGCAGGAACGGAGGCATGGGCGGGAACATGGAGGCGGGCGGACGGCCCGTCGAGTCCTTTCCCGCGGCGGTCAGAGTTCGAGGAAGTTTTTGAGGAGTTGTTTGCCCTCGGTGGTGAGGATGGATTCCGGGTGGAACTGGACCCCATGGGTGGGGAATTCGCGGTGACGGAGCCCCATGATTTCCTGTTCGGGGGTGCGAGCGGTGATTTCGAGGCAGGCTGGGAGGGATTCCTCGCGGACGATGAGCGAGTGGTAGCGGGTGGCTTCGAAGGGATTGGAGAGCCCGGCGAAGACCCCTTTGCCGTCGTGGTGGATCATGGAGGTTTTGCCGTGCATGAGGCGCGGGGCGCGGATGACCTCGCCGCCGAAGACATCGCCCATGCATTGGTGGCCGAGGCAGACACCGAAGATGGGGCGTGAGGGTGCGAAGCGGCGGAGGACATCGTTGCTGATGCCGGCTTCGCGCGGGGTGCAGGGGCCCGGGGAGATACAGATCCGTTCCGGGTTGAGGCGTTCGATTTCGTCGAGGGAGATTTCGTCGTTGCGCTTCACGAGGAGGGACGCGCCGAGTTCGCCGAAGTACTGGACGAGATTGTAGGTGAACGAGTCGTAGTTGTCGATGACGAGGAGCATGACGGGATCACGCTGGGCGGTTAAGCGCGCGCTGCCAAGGGGCAAAATGGGGTGAGGCGGGGATCAGAAATCGGTTTTGGCCTCTTTGAGGTCGAGTTCCTTGATCCATGTGTTGCGGTAGCGGACGTCGTGGCCTTCGCACTGGAGTTTGAGGCCCTGAGGGGAATCGGTGATGCCTTTGCCGCCGTCGTTGCCGCCATCGACCCCGCTGTTAGGGCCGCCCCAGACCTGATTGATGGTGACATTGTGGTGCACCTTTTTGCCGTTGAAGTACATGGTGACGAGCGGCTTTTCGACGAGCTTGCCGTCTTTGAAGCGGGCGGCGCGGAAGACGATGTCGTAGGCGTTCCATTTGCCGGTGCCGAGGTAGGCGTCGTAGGGGGAATCGGTTTCGTTGATGACGGCTGCCATGCCGTGTTTGGTTTTGTCGCCGTCGAGGACTTGGATTTCGTAGCGGTTCTGGAGGTAGACCCCGCTATTGCCGCCGGGTTTGGAGATGAGGAATTCGACGTGGAGACGGAAGTCGCGGTAGGCTTTTTTGGTGACGATGTCAGCGGCACCGAATTTGCCGCCGGCTGCGGCTGGGTCGTCGGTCATGACGGTGGAGGCACCAGCGTCGACGGGGTCGGGCATGATTTTCCATTTGATGGGAAGGGCGGAGGCGAAGCCGGGGCCCTGCCAGTAGGTCCATTTGTCGTCGAGGAGGGCGCGGGAGCCGTCGATGAGGATATCGGCGCCGGTTTCGGGTTTGAGGCCGACGCCGGGGGCGGGATCGGCGGCGCGGAGGAAAGGCGAGGCGAGGAGGAGGAAGGAGAGGGCGAGACGGCGCATGGCGGGTGGGAGGAGATTGAGGGACGAGCGTGGGGGCGGGAGGTGGCTTGGTCATCCGCGCATGTGCGGAGAAAAGCGGGTGGGTCAGGCGGAGGCGGCGCGCTCGCGATTGAGCCAGACCTTGACGGCGCTTTTCATGCGGCCGAGGACGTAATAGACCGTCTGGGAGCGGAGACGGACGAGTTCTGCGCCGACGATTTGCGGGACGAAGTCGGCGGGGGCGTCGAGGACGGTTTCGGGGGACGCGCCGTTGAAGCCCTGGCAGAGGATGGTGGTCATGGCGCGAGTCAGGGTCTGGACCTGCGGGCCGAGGGTGATGCGGAAGTGGCAGCGGCGGGCGTCATCGATGCGGAGGAAGACCCCGACGGTGTCGGTGCATTCCTCGTCTTTGCGGGTGTCTTCGAGGTCGAAGGATTCGCCGGGCTGGGGTGCCTGGCGAGCGGCACCGTCGGCGAAGCTGATGAGCATTTCGCGGCGTTCGGTTTCTGCGAGACCGGCGCAGAGGTCGATGATGTCCTTGAGGGCTTGCGGGTGCTCGGCCATGGTTGGTTAGGTGGTGCTGCGTTCGATGGGGGAGCGGACCATGTTGCCCCATTCGGTCCAACTGCCGTCGTAGTTGCGGACGGAGGAGAAGCCGAGGAGGTAGGTTAGGACGAACCACGTGTGGCTGGAGCGTTCGCCGATGCGGCAGTAGGCGATGATGTCGTCGGTTGGGTTGAGGCCGAGACCGGACTGGTAGATGGCGCGGAGATCGTCGACGGATTTGAAGGTGCCGTCGGGGTTGGCGGCGGTGGCCCATGGGCAGCTTTGGGCACCGGGGATGTGGCCGCCGCGGAGGACGCCTTCCTGAGGGTATTCCGGCATGTGGGTGACCTCGCCGCGGAATTCGCCTGGGGAGCGGACATCGACCATGGGTTTGGCGGCCTGCATGTGGGCGAGGGTTTCGTGGTAGAAGGCGCGGATGGCGGCGTCGTTGCGGGCAGCGGGCTGCGGGTAGACGGCGGTGGAGGGTTTGGGGATTTCGCGGGTGAGGGTGCGGTTTTCGGCGACCCATTTGGCGCGACCGCCGTCGACGACCGCGGCATTGCGGTGGCCGAAGAGCTGGAAGACCCAGAAGGCGTAGCAAGCCCACCAGTTGGATTTGTCGCCGTAGAAGACGACCTTGGTGTCTGGAGTGATGCCGTGAGCGCTGCAGAGGCGGGCGAATTGTTCCGGGCCGATGTAGTCGCGAACGGTCTGGTCGTTGAGATCGCGGCGCCAGTCGATGTGGACGGCTCCGGGGACGTGGCCGGTGTCGTAGAGGAGGACGTCCTCGTTGCTTTCGATGATGCGGAGGGAAGGGTCGTCGAGGTGGCTGGCGAGCCAGTCGGTGCTGACGAGCACATCCGGGTGGGCGTAGGCGGCGATCTTTTCGTTCATGGTGGCGGGCGTTGCTGGCAGTTACGTCCACGCATGGGGACCGGCACGGTTGAAATCAAGGGCGCGATGGGAAATCGGGGGGATCAGAGGAGCCCGAGGGCGTCACGGGTCCGGCGGGGCAGGGAGGCGGTGACGAGGTGATAGGAATGGAGGATGAGTTCGCGAAGGAGCGCGGTCGGGATGCCTTCGATGTGGATGGTGTTCCAGTGGCGTTTGTTCATGTGGTAGCCGGGCTGGATGGCGTCGAACTGGTCGCGAAGGTCGAGGGCGCGGTCGGGGTCGCACTTGAGATTGAGGCGAGGAGGGACGTCGGTGAGGGAGGCGAGGGCGAAGAGTTTGTCGGCGACTTTGAAGACGAGGACGTCGGGGCCGAACGGGGTGGATTCGGTGGTGTGGGGGAGTGCGAGGCAGAAGTCGCGGATGTCTGAGAGGGTCATGGGTGGAGAAGTGCTGACTCGATGTTGCCTGCTGATGCCGAGGCGGATGCGGAGGGGGTGGGTGAGTTAGTTGGACTGGGCTGGGAGCGGGAAGGGAGGGTCTGCGGATAGTTTGAATCTGCCTGAAGTCGTTAGGATGCGCATGACTTCCGGGCTGGCGGCGCGGAGGCGCGGGAGTTCGACGGATTGCTGGGATTTGGCGAGGGCTGAGGCGACCTCGGTGGAGTCGAGCAGGGTGAGTCCCAGAAAGAGAGGCTTATTTGAGTTGGCGATGATCGCGGCGGTTTCGGGGGTGATGGTGTGGAGCATCGGGAGGGTGATGCCGCCTGAGGATTCATCGGAGACGTAGCGACGGGCGAGGTCTGGTGAGTCGAGGATGCGCAGTTTTCTGAGACTGAAGAAGTATTTGTATTTGGAGAGGGCGATGGCGGCGTCTGTGGAAATGGTTTCGAGGGCGAAGAGCGTCCATGTGTTTTGCTGCGCGAATTTTTCGGCGAGTGGACCGGAATCGAGATCCTTGAGAGGAAGCTGGAGGGTGCCGGGGATTCTGGAGAGGTAGGCGGCGGCTGGCTGGGAGAGTTTTTCGACGGCTGGGCCTGAGAGGGAGAGGGCGGTGCCGGCGAAGCTGGAGAGAGCGGCGGCGGAGGCGTCGGGGAGATCATCGAGGCCGCTGATGGAGAGGAAGCCGTGGTATCTGGCTAGTTCGGTGGCGACGTCGGGATCGAGGGATCTGAAGCCTGCGCCGGAGGAGCCAAGGTCGCCGCCGAGATAGAGTTTCGGGGATTTGCTTGTACGGGTATAGCCGAGGTCATCGACGCCGCGGTTGAGGGAATTGACGAGGATGCGAGCGGCTTGGGGGGAGAGATTGCGGAGTCTGGGGAGGACGATGAAGCCACCGCCCATGGATTGGTCTGTGGGCGTCTGGGCGAAGGCATCGGCGGATTCCTCGGGGAGGGTGGTGATGCCGAGGGTGAGGCGGAAGGTTTGCCGGGCGAGGGAGCGAATGGTTTCCGGAGAGATGTTATCGAGGGACGGCAGGGAGATATCGAGCCAGCGTTTTCTGAGGAGGAGACGAAGCGTTTCCGGTGGGAGGGAGGTGAGACTTGGGAAGGAGAGATTGCCGTTTGGCAGGATGGTTTCCGAGCCATTGGAGAGTTTCTGGACGGTGTCCGGCAGGGCGCCGAGTGCGGCGGCGACCTCATCTGAGATGGAAAGGACGCTGCGGTTTCCCGGGGCGAAGAGAGTGCCGTTGCTGCCGCTGGCGACAGATCTTTCGGCAAGGAACGGGGAGTCGAGAGCCTTGGCGCCGGGAAGCGACAGCGAGGCGAGGGCGGGAAGTGCGGGCTGGAATTTCTGTTCGGTGGATGCGTCGGAGAGGATCTGTTTCTGGGTGGGAGAGAGGGCTTCGAGGTTAGGCAGGATCAGATTGGCGCGTGACTTGAGTACGGCTTTGAAGGCTTCGTCTGAGATGGGACCTGTGCCGACGAGGGTGAGGTTGAAGAAGGATGCGTTTGGCGCGTTAGGATCGGGGGTGAAGGCGGCAGCGACTTCCGGAGTGATCGCGGCGAGAGGCAGGATGATGCCTCCGAAGAATGAGGCGACGCCCTTGGCGTTGGGGAAGAGGGCTGCGTGTTCAGCGGAGAGTTTTTCCAGTCTGGGGAGGACGACCGAACCTGAGGCGAGTTTTGCGGCGATGGGTGTGGATTCGATGGATGCGAGGTTCGGCAGGTAGAGTGAGCCGGCTGTGAGGGCGAGTTTTTCCTGCACGTCTGACGGCACGCTGGTCAGTCCGGCGAGGGTCAGGGATTTTCTGCTTTTGGCGAGGACTGCTGCGATTTCCGGGGAGATGCTTTTGAGATAGGGGAAGGAAAGGGCTTCGGGGCGGGAGGCCAGTTTTTCGGCGAGTGGAATGGAATCCAGTTCGGTGAGGCCGGTGAGGACGAGGTGTGCCGGCATCTTTGCGAGTGATGCGGCGACTTCCGGGGAGATCGAGGTCAGGGAGGGAAGCCAGACGGTGGCGGCCTTGGCGTTGGCCAGGGCGTTGGCGACGTCGGGTGTGAGGTTTTTCAGGCCGAGGATGAGCATTTCGCCGCTGAAATCTGCGAGTGCTGCGGCGGCGGGTGGGCTCAACTCGTGAGTCCGGCTGAGCTGCAGGATTTCCCATGGCGACTTGGCGTGGGTTTCCCTGACTAGCCGCATGGCATCCTCGACGGTGAGATTCTCTGATTCCGCTGGGGGCGCATGCGGGAGGGGATCGGGATCGGACGTGAGCGGCTGGACGGGGAGCCTGCCGTTTTGAAAGAGATCACCGAAGGTCGGGGAGCCGGGTAGTGAAGGGTCGACGAGGATGCTGGCCATGCGGCGACCGGCGTCGCGCTGGCGAAAGGAATCCTCACGATCTTTCAATGAGAGGAGCGTGTTGACGGCGGTGCCGAAGGCATTGCGAGGTCCGCCGAATCTGGCGAGGTGGCAGACGGTGCAGCCGACTCCGGCGAGTTTCTGGTTCAGATCTGCCCTGATGTCAGGATTTTTCACGAGACGAATCATCTCTGTGGCGGCATCATCGAGTCCACAAATGGCGTTGACCTTCGGGCTGATGCCGAGGGAGAGGGTTCCCAGCAGAAGTATGCAGGAGGGGCGCATGAACTCTAGTTTGCGAGCTGGGGAGGGAAGTTTGAAGTGAGAAGTTTGAAGTGAGAAGTGAGAAAGGGGGCTTGTTCGGAGGGGGGCTGGTAAGGAGAGGGGCGGGAACGGAGGGTGTTCCGCCCTTTCAGGGCTGGGGTCTTTTGATGTGCGCACCCGGGGCGTTGCCCCGGTCTATCACATTGCGCCTCTTTGAGGCTAATTTCCGTCGAGCTATTGGATTGGTGAGCCGGTTGGGATGAGGCGCGGGGAGGGAGGGGCTTGTCGGGAGGGGGCGGCGTTCGCCCGGGGCTGTGCCCCGGGAAAAGATAGGGCGCCCTTTCAGGGCTTCTTGTTGAGGTGTGGTTGGACCCGGGGCGTTGCCCCATATGCGTTAACCTAGTAATTATAATTTTCTTGAATGTTGGGCGGAGTGGCTGCACCATTCCGGGATGACTCTGTCCGAACTTGAGGCTGACTGGAATGTGATCCTCCGA
>JAIXPK010000103.1 GCA_027486335.1 Verrucomicrobiaceae bacterium
CTCACTTTGCGTCTGCCCGGCGGAGCCACTGCGGAGATAACGCATCAGGATCAGCTCCCGCTCGCAGTGCTTCTGCTCAAATCCATCGCCGCGACGCCATGCTGAGCTTCACAGGCAGTCTGAAGGTCTTCCTCTGCCTCGAGGCGGTGGACATGCGCAGCGGATTCGAGCGGCTGCATGCTGCGGTTTGCGATCGACTCAAGGAAGACGTCCGCGGTGGCGCGCTCTTTGTCTTCACCAACCGGAGGCGCACGAGGATCAAGGTTCTATACTTCGACGGAACGGGTTTATGGATGCTGACAAAACGGCTCGAGCGCGGCACGTTCTTCTGGCCGCGGGCCGCGGAACCTGGTCAGCAGAAGCTGAACCTCACGCCGGAGGCCTTCGCCCTGCTCACTGACGGTGTCGATATGCACAGGGCAACATTGCGACCGTGGTACGAGCGATGAACCTGCATTTCATATCATAATATTATTGCGGGCATTCGGGTATGGTGCTAGTATTATACACCGTGCCGACGCCTGAAATGACGCCATTGGAATCCAGCCTCTCCCGCGAGGTTGAGGCGCTGCGTCAGGAGAACAGACTGCTGCGTGAACGGGTCGATCTGCTCGTGCGCAAGGTCTTCGGTGCCAGCAGTGAGAAGCTGGATTCCGATCAGCTCCTGCTCGCGCTTGAGGACGCTGCGGCGGCTGATTCGGCTGGTGCGCAGGCAGCGGCGAAGTCCCTCGAGTCCGAGCCTGCGGCACGTCCCGGACGTCGGAGAAAGGGCAGAGGCGGCATTACCGGTGAGTTGCTTGATTCGCTGCCGGCCGTCGATGTGGTCGTGGAGCCAGATGAGGTCCTGATCGAGCCGGAAGCTTACCGCCTGCTGGGCGAGGAAGTCACCCGGCAGCTTGATTACGTTCCCCCTCAGTACATCTGCCGCCGGATCATCCGCAGGCGCTACGCCCGCATCGACGCACCCTATCAGCCTCCGGTGATTGCCAGTCTTCCAGTGATGCTGGAGCGCTGCAAAGTGGGTCCCAGCCTCCTGGCAGTCATCGTCACGGGCAAGTTCTGCGATCACCTGCCGCTGTACCGGCAGCAGGAAATCGCCTGGTCGCGGCACCGGATCGACATCAGCCGCCAGGACATGGCCCGCTGGCTTGACCTTGCGGCACTCTGGCTCAGGCCAATCTATCAGCGGATACTCGGCGGAATGTGGGGAGATGGATATGTGCAGATCGACGAGACGGTTATCAAATACCTGGTTCCCGGAACAGGGAAAGCCCGGCAGGGCTACTTCTGGACGGTCAAGCGTCCGGACGGCGACACCGTGTTTCACTGGAGCACGGAGCGCGCGGCTGCCGTGCTGGAACAAATCGTTCCGGAGAGCTTCAAGGGGGTGATCCAGTGTGACGGGTATTCGGCATACCGGGCATATGCCCGCCCCCGTGCGGAACGCATCCGGCTTGCCGCCTGCTGGGCGCACGTGCGCCGCGACTTCATCAAAGCAAGTCTGACAGGAGCCTGGCGCGCAGATGCCGGACTCATGGTCAGGCTGATCGGCCGCCTCTATGAGATCGAGGCGAGGCTGAGGGAGAAGGGAGCAGGCCCAGCCCTGCGCGGTGCAAGTCGGGCCTCTGAATGCCGGGCCATCGTTCTCCGGATCGGGAAGATCCTTGAGAACTGGAAAGCCAGACGCCGCCATTTTCCACGCAGCACCATGGGTAAGGCGTGCGCTTATGCACTCAACTTGTGGGACGACCTGCTGGTATATCTTGAGGACGGCCGCATCGAAATCGATAACAATGAAGTGGAGAACTCGATCCGGCCGACTGCGGTCGGCAAGAAGAACTGGCTCTTCATTGGTGCCGCCGACGCCGGGGAGCGGAGCGCGATCCTCTTCACGGTGGTGGAAGCCTGCCGGAGGTACGGGGTCAATCCGTTTGAGTATCTCCGGGACGTGTTCACCAGAATGCCCGGGATGCGTGCCAATGAATATGCGAAGCTGACACCCAGGGCGTGGGTAGCGGAGCGGAAGGTGACCGAAACAGGGATAGCTACCGCGCAAAGCGGAAGTCCCCCGCTGCGGCGCTGTGCGTGACTTTCGCCGTGCCCGCCCAATCTGCCGCCGCACCGGCACAAAGACCCGGCCATCCACCTCCAGTTCAAGGATCCGGTCAGATACATTCATATAGACCATAGCTGTCCCGCTATGGCCTGTATGAAGCGAGCGATGTTCTCAATCCTGGGCGTGACGCTTACGTATTGAGGGGCCTAACGGGAGAGTTCGAGCATGCGGAGGAGCGGGATCTCGGCGCGGGCGCGGAGGTCTTCCGGCATTTCTACGCGAGGGGAGAGGTCGCGGAGGCAGCGCATGAGTTTCTCCATGGAATTCATTTTCATGTAGCGGCAGTCGGCGCAGGCGCAGTGGTGGGTGGGGCCGGCGATGAATTCCTTTTCCGGGCATTCGCGGCGGAGGCGGTGGAGCATGCCGCTTTCGGTGGCGATGATGAAGCGCGGGGAGGGATGGGCGCGGCAGAAATGGACCATTTTTTCGGTGCTGCAGACCTCGTCGGCGAGGAGGCGGACGGCGAAGGAGCATTCCGGGTGAGCGACGACTGGGGTGTCCGGGTATTCGTCTTTGATACGGAGGATGCTGTCGCGGGTGAATTCGACGTGGACGTAACAGGCGCCTTGCCAGAGGTCCATGGGGCGGCCGGTTTGTTCGATGACCCATGAGCCGAGGTTGGCGTCGGGTACGAAGAGGATGTTGCGGTCGGGGGGGACGGACTGGACGATTTTGACGGCATTGCCGGAGGTGCAGATGCAGTCGCAGAGGGCTTTGACTGCGCCGGAGCAATTGATGTAGGCGATGACGTAGTAGTTTTTGTCGGCGTGGCGGCGGAGGTATTCTTCGAGGGCTGGGGCTGGGCAGCTTTGTTCGAGGGAGCAGCCGGCGTCTTTGTCGGGGAGGACGACGATGCGTTCCGGGTTCACGATTTTGGCGGTTTCAGCCATGAAGTGGCCCCCGCAGAAGGCGATGACGTCGGCGTTGGTTTCTTTGGCGTGGTAGGAGAGGCCGAGGGAATCGCCGACGAAGTCAGCGACTTCCTGGATTTCGCGGGACTGGTAGTTGTGGGCGAGAATGACGGCGTTCCGTTCCTTTTTGAGGCGGAGGATTTCGGTGCGGAGGTCGATGGAGGCGGTGGCGGCCATGGGAGGGAAGGGTGAGAGGGTGCGGGGCTCAGGCGGGTGAGTCGGGGGTGGGATCGGGGGAGGGGTCGGGAGCGGGCTCGGTGACTGGATCGAGAGGGGGCTCGGCTGCGGGCTCAGGTTCTGGAGTTGGCTCGGGCTCTGGGGAGGATTTGGTTTCCGGAGCGGGCTCTGGGGAGGATTCGGTGTCGGGAGCGGGCTCGGCTTCAAGAGCGGGCTCGGTTTCGGGTGTTGGGTCGACTGGGGACTCAGGCTCTGGATTTGGATCGGGAGCTGGCGCGGCTTCAGGGGTAGGTTCCTGAGGTGGGCGAGCGCCGAGGGTGAGGAGGAGGGAGACCTCGCGTTGGACGGCTTCGACTTGGTCGAGTTTTAGTTCCGGGTCGCGGATGATGTAGATTTCGCCGGATTTGGGGTGTTCGTAGATGAGGAAGGAGGCGTCGTCGGAGTCGCGGGTGGCGGTGTGCTTGAGGATTTTTTTCCGTTCGAGCATGACGGCGAGGATGTAGCGGGTGTTTTCGGAGCCCGGGCTATTTTCCTCGATGAGGCGGCGGAGGAGGGATTCGGCGTTTTCTTTTTCGACGACTTCAGGTTTGGCGTCGTTGACTGGGGGTTCGTAGGTGCTTTTCCAAAAGGAGAATGGTTCTGCGAGGGCGCGGGCCTCGTCCCATGCGGCGAGGGAGAAGTCGCGTCGGATGAGGTCGCCGGTGGCGGGGTCGTCGAAGAGGGCGGTGTAGAAGGATTCGCCCTGAGTGAATGGGTTCCCGGTGTGGGCGCAGGCGTGGGCGCGGCTGCGGATGTTCCAGTTCTCGGTGATCGCCATGTGGGTGGTAGAGCCTGTGGCCGGGGGGAGGGGGACTGCCAGGGGAAATTGGAAATTGAAAATAGGAAATTGAGAATTCGGGATGGTGGGATGGGGGGAAGTGAGAAGTGAGAAGTGAGAAGTGGGAAGGGCTTGTGGGGAGAGGGGGGAGGCGAAGGCGCGAAGGGGGGAGGGCTTGTGGGGGGAGATTCCGGTTCAGGCCAAGAGGTCTGGGCACCTGTGCGCAGGCCCGGCTCGGGGCGGTTTCAAGAGGTCTGGGCACCTGTCCGTGGACACTACCCGAGAGCGGCTCAGACTCGGTGCGGGGCAACTCCAAGAGGTCCCAAGAGGTCTCCAAGAGGTCTGGGCACCTGTGCGCGCCCGGTTCAGCCCTGGCGTGGTGCGGTTTTACGAGGTGGGTTTTCAGAGGTCTGGGCAGCTGTCTGAGGGGGGCGTGGGAGCGGAGAGACCTAAGAGGTCTGGACACGTGTCGGTACGGCGATTCGGCTCGTTGCGCTGACCGTGCATAATCAGAAGCGGCCTTGCCGCTGCTCCCACTCCATGCCGTTGGTGGTGTGAACGTCTCGGAGGAGCAGGCAAAACGGAATGTCGCTCGCCTGCGCGAGCACGAGCCGGTCCCGAATGTGTTCGATGTCGTCCAGCGCTGCTTGGACGCTTGGATGCGTTGGGAACTCGCGAAAAAGACCGTCGAATGTCGCGAAGGCTTCCGCGGGCGGGTGCCATGTCGGAGGGCGCTTGTCGTAGAAGTCATCATCGGAGATGTAGAAGGAAATCGGACGAACACCGATCGACTGAGCCAGCGTGTCGAGCTCGCGAGAATGGTTCAATAGCTGGACGCCAACCAATAGACCGCATCCTGGCACAGTGCCCTTGAAGTATGGCATGAGGTTCGGAGGCTCTCGGAACAGGCTGTAAAGGCGACCAATGCCGGAAAGGAGGCTGAACAGAAAAAGTCCTGTCAGTAGAGCTGCAATGCCCACGTAATCCTCGCCAAGGAGGATGCGACGCGTGAGAAAGACTAAAAGCGCGCCCAAGCCGCCGAACCAGAGAACGCCAAACCGGACATCACGAAACACGGCGCGCCGAAATCGGCGATAAGCCTCGGGCGAATACCGTTCCTTCCGTGATGGTTGGCTTGTCATGACGCGGCTTGTTCTCCGGTCTTCTTGTGGAGTCGTTCGGCCTCGGAATCGAACCAATCGACAAAGTCCGTAGCGGCGCGAACGAAGCAAGACTGTGGAAATCGGAAGCCTCGAACTGCGTCGTTGCGATCCTCGACCATGAAAAGCGTGTGACCGTTGGGATCAAAAGCTAGAAATCCCTTCAAAGGATCAAAATGCTCTCCCCAGTTCGTGAGAAAGTCGAACTTCCAATAACGAGCAGCAAGCTGCGAAATCTCCTCGGAACCTAAGTCCGTTCCTGTGTAAATGGCTTCATTGAACTGCTGGAAGATTTGAGCGTCATCAAGATCGTCAAATGCCGAATCCCAAAGATCCGGAAAGGCGTTGAGGGCAGAACGAAAGCACTCGGACGCCGAACCAAGGGCGTTGTATGGGTTCTCGAAGTCACCGAAGGACTCGTTCTGACACCATATCCGCGTCCGTCCCCACTCTGTGCTTGGCCTTGCGAGATCCGCTTCCGTCATGGCTTCTATGCCGAATTGATCTTTAGTGCCGAAGAGCATGAACCTTGTTGCCGAACGTGAAGCAGTATGTCCGGTCAGGAGGCGGGGGCAAGACTTGTTTTGAGGGTGGCGCGTGACCCGCCTTCTGCGCGGATACCCTGCTGTTGGACTGAGCCGCTGCGGGCGCTGGTTCTTCCCATCGGGGTTTGTAGTGGCGGTCCGGTTGGCTCAGTGGGCGCGCTGGCACGGGGAGGGCGACGTTGGAGGTCCCGGCGGGTGCGGCGGCTGTGACGGGTCTTCTGCCCTGTTTTCGACGGTCCCGGCGGTGGCTCTGCGTTGGATGGGCAATCAGGGCACGCGCGCCAAACACAAAGCGCATAGATCGTCCCGGGTGCTATTGCCGGGCTGCCGGGCTTGTTCGACCACAGGGGCGTTGGCTGGCTCGTTTTCCGCAGTCATGCACCATTGAATGTTAGGTGCTTCGTTGGTGGCGAGAAGGCTCATCTGTAAAGGAATGCTCAAAACGACCATTGCAATCCAATTCCGGCGTGGAGAAAATCAATCAACGGCGCATCACCGGGCAGTTCAGAATCCCGATCCAACGCCCAATTGCAGGTAAGATGTGCAGTGATAGCTAAGGACTTGGTGAGCGCGAACTCTGACTCCAAACGCACCGCCAAATGATTGACTCCGTCGTGCCCGTCAGGCACGTAGCCTTGGTTGACCCCAAGGATAAGAGACCCGCGCAGAGAAAAGCGATCGCGTGCAAGGATATCGCGATGCAGCGCCGCCTCAATGAAGGCTCCTTCTGCCATTACTGAGTAGTAGGCATTGGCGGAAACTTCCAAGTCCCATGGAAGTTCGATGCACTCGGCCCAAAGACTAAATTCGTGATCCTCGAGATCGGCATCCCGATACTGAATGTAAGTGCAAGTCAGAAACGCATTGAGTGGCCCGAATGTCTCGGTCAGCCCGAACGCAAATCGCCGCTCGTCATATTTCCGCTCGGGCGATTTCCCGAACCAGACGCCTGCCGTCAAATGCTCTCCGCTCAGGTCGATGCTCGTCGTGCTGAGAGAATCTCCGGCCAAGTAATCCCGACCCTCGGAGGCATAACGGCTCTCCCATCCCGTGTGGAAGCTGGCTTCGAGGGCAGCATGGGCGTGCGGACCCTCGATGGGCTGTTGTGCATCCGGTTCATGCGCTGTTGAAGCGACTGCGGTTAAGACGAGGAAAAGGAGGAGCCACCTCCAAACGGCCGCTTCTCGCTGGGCGGAGTTGTGGCCGAATGCGTAGTTCACAGGATGTGTGTAGAAGCTCCGAACGTCCAGGATCACCGGGCCGGCGAATCCGGCGCCGATACATCACCTTATTGGGCAGAATTGTTCATTGATTTTAATATGGCCTTGTGCCCGACTATCAATGAGATCAATATTGATGATTTAAACAAAATCAGGAACACTGAGGTTGAATGGATTTCAATGAAATCACTTATGCCAAACAAAAGAAAAGATACGCATTGCCACATTACGATGGATCTATCCGACTGATTCCAATACTTCTTTATAGTCTTTGGGATATATAAAACCCATATAATTCCCTCTATTATATTAAATGGTTTATAAATGCAATTATACGACTGCATATAATCTGCCGTCGTATCCAATATTTTATAATCGAGAAAACGGTAAATATCCACAAAGCCCCTATGGTTATAGTGTGTAAATATTCATAAATCAGGATCGATGACACTTGTGATAATCATTATAGGATAATGTTACTATGTTGATATTTCATTTAACTGTCTTCCTGGACGTAAGGCAGTGTATCCGGTGAGGAGGCGGGGGCAAGACTTGTTTTCAGGGTGGCGAGTGACCCGCCTGCTGCCCGGATGCGTTGCGGTTGGATTGAGCCGCTGCGGGCGCTGGTTTTCCTTATCGTGGTATGTATCGGCGGTCCGGTTGGCTCAGTGGGCGCGCTGGCACGGGGCGGGTGACGTTGGAGGGCCCGGCGGGTGCGGCGGGAGCGTTCCGGCGGCGGCTGTGACGGTCTTCCACGCTGTTTTCGACGGTTCGGGTGGTGGCTCTGCGTGTGATGGGCAATCAGGGCACGCGCGCCAAACACAAGGCGCATCGCTCGTCCCGGGTGCTATTGCCGGGCTTGTTCAATCGCAGGGGCATTGGCTGGGTCGTTTCTCGCAGTCATGCACCATGGAATGTTTGGCTTGGGTTGGTGTTGTTGTTGTTGTTGTTGTCATAAGATGCTTGGCGGAGGTGGTGGCATGAATGACGTCCCCGCTAGGCAACGCTGATGCAAGCTATCGAAGAATGGCGACTCCTGATTTTCGTGCTCAATGGCATAGTGAAGATCGAACCAGTCCCGTGCAAGTGGATAGAGGGTACCGAAGCCGAAGTAATAGTAAACAGGTGTATCTGATGCCGGGCGATGGACTCGAAAGCAGAGGAAACCTGCATGAATCAAATGGTCAGCAAACAAGATGTAGTTCTCTGGATCGTGGCATTCGGGCGGTATCGAGTGCCCGTCGTCCTCGGTTGCGAGGGTGGTAATGCTCCGCAGCTCTGACCCTCATCCCCAAAAACACCAACCCGCACTGTCCATGCCGTCTGAACCGTCGTGCTCATGAAGGAAGCGCTGGTAATCCGTTGGGATCGTGAAGTCGTGCAGAGTCTTCAGGGAAGAGGGTGGTCTAAGTGCCCCGTTTCGCTTCCGAATCAATGCTGATAGTGGCGTGAGTTTCACGGGTGATTTATTGGGTTGGGCGAACGTCAAAGAGCACGCAACCCTATCATTGGGGGCGGGCGTGGATCACGGAGTTGATTTTGTAAGTACGGGAAATCATGGAAACAGATCGGCTACTAGTGGTTGGATGATGCGGCTTGTTCGCTTTTGGTTATGCTGGCTGCATCACA
>JAIXPK010000310.1 GCA_027486335.1 Verrucomicrobiaceae bacterium
AGCGGCTGGCGGATTGTGCTAGGCAAGTGGGTTGCGACGGCGGCGCTGCAGGTGCTGATGGCGCTGACGGTGCTTCCCTATCTGATTCTGCGGTATTTTGCGGGCGGGATTGACGTGGTCCAGGAGATCGCGTGGCTGGGACTGTTTCTGCTGCTGGGAGTGACGGCGTCTGCGGTGCTGCTGGGGTTGTCGTTTCTGAAGTATTTTCTGCTGCGCGCGGCGGTGCTGCTGGCGGTGCTGCTGCCGACGTTTGGATTCTGCACGGTGTCGGTTTTCGAGATTGCGAGGCAGCAATACGGGATTGAATCGCTGCATGATGAGATCGGGACGGCGGGGATCTGGTACTGTGCGGTGCTGCTGGTGTGGGCGATTTTCTTCTTTCTGGATCTGGGGGCCTCGCAGTTGGCTCCTGATTCGGAGAATCGGGCGACGCCGCGGCGACTGGCGGCGATGGTGATGGTGCCGGTGGCAACGGTTTTGGCGGTGTATTCTAAGGAGGATGATATCCGGGAGGCGGGTGGATTGGTTGCGTTAGCGGCGGCGATGCTGACGGTGGTGCAGGCGATGAGCGAGCCACCGGCGCATTTGAGGCCGCTGATACTGCCGTTTGCGCGGCGTGGGTTTTTCGGGCGGCTGGCAGGACGGGTGCTGCTGCCGGGATGGCACACGGGTTTGATTTACGCGACGCTGTGGGTCCTTGCGGCGCTGGTAGTGACGGAGGTTTACATTGCGTTCAACGACCGTCGAGACCCGGTGACTCTGCGGTTTGAGGCGCTGATGATGGCGACGGGCTGCTGTGGTGCGCTGGGTTTCTTCGTTTTCCCGATCGGGCTGGCGGGGATTTTCCGGAAGCTGGCGGCATGGAATTTCTGGTGGTGGCTGGCGGCGACGGCGATCGGGGCGGTGGTGTCGGGGATTGTCCTGGCGCTTTGGGTGCCGTTTCCATCGATGGGGCTGATGCTGTTGTCGATGGTGTGGCCGGGAGGAGGGATGGTGGCACCCGGCTTGGCGGATGAAATGGTCGAGGTGCAGATGCGGCTGGGGTGGGACCAGGGTTACCCGTCCGGGTGGTATGATATGAAGCTGGAGCTGCTGACGGCGGTGTTATCGGCGGCGCTGATTTCTGCGGTGATCTGGTGGCTGGTGGCGCTTTGGTTTGGGCTGCGGGAGTTTGGCAAGCTGCGGGCTGTGGAGCGGGAGATTGAGGCGGCTAGGGAAGCGGAAGCGCCAGTTCGGCTCTGAAGAAGGCGCGGGTGCTGCTGCCGGCTGGGGGTTGGACGGTGGTGTTTTGAGGGGCGGCGGATGGGGACATGAGGCCGCCGCCTGGGACGGGTGTCCATGGGAGGATTCCGTCGGTCCATGCGAGGCGGTAGGGGCGGCCGGGCTGACCGTTGGCGGAGAATCCGAGACGACCGTCGGGGAGCGGCTGGAGGGAGAGGGTGAAGGTGCCTGAGGTGCGGTCGAGCGGGAGGGTGCCGCCGAGGTACTCGGTGTAGTTACTGAGGCCGTCGCCGTCAGGATCGGCGTTGCGGTCGTCGGTGTTAGGATTGGTGCCGTTGGAGGACTCCCAGCCATCGGGCATGCCGTCGAGGTCGGAGTCGGCGGGGGCTGGAGCGGCGGCGATGGTGGGACTGAGGGCGCTGCGGCCGTTGCCGATGGCGGAGATCTGGAGATTACCGGCGGTTCCGAGAGTGAGCCAGCCGGTGAACTCGCCATTGGTGAGGGTGATGGTGGATGGGGTGACGGCGAGAGGAGCGGAGGTCTGCCATGGCAGGGAGAGCGACGGGTTTGGCAATCCCCATGTGCCACTGGCGGGGGCGAAGACTTCCCAGTCGGCGGCGCTGTCGGTGTCGGCGGTGCCACTTCGTTGCAAGGCCCTGTTATTGAGGGCGGGGAGGGCGGATCCCTTCCAGATGGAGCTGACGGCGATGGATTTCTGGCCGATGACGATGGTGCCGCTGAGGAGGTCGGCGTCGGAGTGGGCCCATGTGATGAAGTCGATTGGATTGTTAGCGGCGTCGACGATGAGTGCCCATGCCCGGCTGTTGGTGGCCCAGAGGAAGTCGCCGCCGAAGAAGACGCCGGGAAGGCTGCTGCTGGTGGTGTCGAGGACGAGGATGGTCTGGCCGGGTGTCAGGGTAGCGGGGAGACTCCACTGGACGTTGAAGTAGGACGAGATGGCCTGATTGTTGTGGGATACGAAGACGCGCCAGCCTGCGGTGCTGATGGTGCGGTTGGTGACGTTGGTGATTTCGAAGCGATCGGGGTTGAGTTCGGAGATTTCGCTGAAGACGATGGTGGAGGATGTGTCGCCGGGGATGGATGCGCTGAGGGCGAGAGAGCCTTGTTCGGCGAGAGCCTGACGTCCTTTGGAGTCGCGGGCGGTGATGCGGACGGGGAAGGGGAATCCGGCGAATGCGGCGCTGGGTGTGTAATCCCATTGGAGGGACTCGGCGGGGCCTGATCCTGTGATGGTGAGAGTGAGGGTTCTGGTGTCGGTGCCGCCGGAGTTTTCAGCGGAGATCTGCAGGGGCCATGTACCGGCTGCGCCGGCGGTTCCGGTGATGAGACCGGTGGCGGGATCGATGCTGAGCCATGAGGGCAGGCCCTTGGCTCCGAATGCGGTCGGGTTGCGGGAAGCGGTAATTTGATAGGAGAAGGTGTCTCCGGTGATGCTGGCTGCGGTGAGCGGGCTGGTGATGAAGGGCGGGCCAGCGCTGCCCGGGGAGCCATCGGGCTGAGGTGAGGCGGACCATGTGGTGCGCTGGTCCCAGTCGCGCGCGGCGGTGGAACCGGCATCGACGGTGGTGAGCGAGTGTCCGGCGGTGGCGGTAAGGGGTTCCCATGCTGGTTCGTAGCGGAAAGAGAGGATGGCGGCGCGCCATGGGAGGGGGAGAGTGAGGGTGATGGTTTCGCCGCTGTTGTCGAGGGATCCGGTGAACTGGCCAGGGGCGAGCAGACTGGCGGCGGACGGCCAGTGAGCGGTGAAGATGTCGCGGCTGCGGCTGACGACGATGAAGCGGCCGGCGGCGAGCGAGGTTCCTGCGGGGAATTCGTAGTCGATGCCACCGGTGAAGCGGACGCCGGAGAGATCGATGGTGGTAGCGCCGGTGTTCTGGAGTTCGACGAATTCGAAATCGCTGCCGCCGGAGGGGCGGAAGAGGAGTTCGGTGATGCGGAGCTGATTGACGAGGGCGGTGATGGCGGCGGATGGCGCGGCATTGGCGATGCCGGGGGTCGGCAGGGCGAAATCGGCCCATGGGATGCCGCTGTCCGGGGTGCGTCCGGTGGCGGTGTCCGGGTTCTGGCCGGTGAGGTCGATGCGGTCGATGAGCGTGCCGTTCTGGCCAGTGAGGGCGAGCCAGCCGAAGTTGGCGTCGAGCCGGAAGGGGAGATCGGAGGCTTTTGCGGGATCAGCGCTGCTGCCGAAGGGGCGGAGGAGAGTATATCCGTTAGGAGGGGCGAAGCTGAGGGCGGGCAGCGTGTGTTTTGACGGTTCGTTGATGAAGTCGTCAGTGAGCCGGAGCCCGCCCATGGGGATGGGGTTGGCGGTAGCGTTGTGGAGTTCGATGAATTCGGAAGGGAGGCGGAAGTCCGGTGCGGCGAACCATTCGTTGATGCGGAGGTCGCGGGGGAGGCCGAGGGGGACAGGCGAGCCGTTAGGTTGTCCGATGGAAGGATTGGTGAGGGCCCATGTGGCTCCGTCTGCACCGGTGCGGCTGAGGCTGAAGTCGGCAGGCTGGGGGCCGAAGGGGAGGGAGTCGAGGAGGGTCGCGGTGTTGTTGTGGAAGTAGACGATTTCGCCGCCATCATCGAGGGCGAAGCCGGTGTGGAGGCCTGGGGCGGCGAAGTCGCTGTCGGCGAAGACGATGATGAGGGCGTCCGGGGCGATAGTGGTGCCGGCCGGGAAGGTGAATTTGGTGCGGATGGCGGGATCGTCTGTCAGGGTGAATCCGGTGAGATCGACGTGAGCGGCGGAGGTATTGCGGATTTCGATGACGTCCGGGAAAGTGGATCCGTTGGCGTGGGCGGCGCCGTTGGAGGCGAGGATTTCGTTGAGGATGGCTCCGGCGCGTGGTTGTGTGAGGGTGGAGGTGGCGGTTGGGGCGGCTGGGATGACGGCGGGGCTGCCGATGATATTGAGGAGGTGTGACTGGCGGGCAGTCATGAAGGTTTTGAGGACGCCGCGCATGGCGGAAGGCACCCAACCGGAGAGGTGATTGTCGATGAAGGCGTGGGCGGGGGGGACGGAGGCGGAGGCGGTGTCGGCGTTGAAGACCGAGCCGAGGAGGACGCGGATGGTGCTGTGGTAGAGGGCGCGGAAGCCGGGATGGCCGGTGGTGGTGGAGTTGCCGAGGAGGGGCAGGAGAGGTTTGAAGATGGAGCTTTCGGCGGTGGCGTCGTAGAGGCCGCGGGCATTGGCGGCGAGGGCGCTGTCGCCCTGACCGAGGATGGTATCGAGGTCGTGGGGCAGAAGATTGAGGCGGCGGCGTCCGGCGTTGTCGGGTGCAAAATAGACGGAGTAGTCGTCGTCCTGGCCGTTGGAGATGTTGGTTTCGTTAGACTGGAGGATGGTCATCAATGCGAACCAGCGGGCCCACTGGTTGGTTTCTGCGACGGCGTCGAGGTTATCGAGATCGTCGTCGGTGAATGGAGCGCCGGTCCATGTGCCGGTGTCGGCGTCGTTGAGGGATTCGCCATTGAAGTAAGGGGCGGCGGCGGTCTGCCATGCGAGGAAGAAGCCGGTCAGGTCACTCCAGTCGTTGGCGGCGGAGTTGTTCTGTTTGGACCAGCCGTCGAGCAGACCGTCGGGAGTGGAGGGAGCTGGCTGGGTGGCGCGCCAGAATTCGTCAGGGCGGCCTTTTTTGTAGAGATTGCCGGAGGATGCGAGGGGCCACTGGCGTGTGGCCATATCGCTGTTGATTTCCTCCATGCGAACCCATTTTCCGTAATCCTGAGCGCTAGTGGTGCCGCTGGTCTGTTCGATTCCGTTGCGGCGGAGTTCGATGGGCAGGACATCGAACGAGGCGAGGCCTGCGGCGCGGAACATTTTCATGCCGAGGAACTGGAGCCACGGGTATTTGGGATTGAGATTGAAGGAGGTGATGCCGTCCCACGGGTTGTCGTTGGGGATAGAGATACGCAGCGGTTTAAACTGGTAGTTGCGGCTGCTGTTGCCGCGGATCCGCATGGAGGAGCGGTAGCGGACGGTGTGATTGCCGGACTGCGAGGCGATGAGGGTCGCATTGAACTGGCGGTCGCTGGAGGGGGTGCTGGAGGCGAGGCTTTCGAAGGCGGCGTTTTCGGTGGCTGTGAGGATGAGGCGGTAGAACGAGTCGGAGGGGCCGGGTAATTCGCTGTCGACGAGGAACTGGCAGTTTGCCTGCTGGGCGCCGTCGGCGGGGGCGGGCCATGTTCTGGCGGCGGAGCCGTCTCCGGCCTGGATGTAGAATTCGGCGATTGATTTGTCAGGGAGACCGGGGATGGCGGCCGTCCATGTGCCGCTGCTGTCGGCTGTCATGGGGACGGCTAGGAAAGGGCCTGGCGAGGTGGTGGTGGCGTTGCGCCAGAAGAGAGTGGCGGTGATGGAGGCCGGAGTTTCATCATCCAGCGCGCAGGTGATGGTGACGGACTGGCCGGGCGCGGGGATTTCCGGGCGGTGGCGGACGCTGCTGACGAGAGGGGCGACATTGTCGGCGCGCACGCTGTTGACGGCTCCGGGGGTGGCACCGGCGGGTGAGGTGCTAGGAAGCCAGTTCTGGCCGTTGTTGTTGGAGTGGAGTGGGTTGATGAGTTCCAGCGAGGCCCCGCCGCCGCTAGCGGCGGTGATCCAGTCCCAACCATTGAAGGTGGTTTCGCGGGCACGCTGGGCCCAGTCGCCTTCGCTGGCGTAGGTGACTTCGTCGACGGTTACGAGGGTGCCGGCGGTGGTGCCTGGCATGGAGAGTCGGATGCGTTCGCCGTTATTGGCGAGGCTGGTGCCAGCGAGCCATGGGCCGAGAATTCCTGTCACGTTCCACTGGGTGGAGACGGCGGTCGGATTGGCGGCGATGACGAGGTAACCGTTGGCTGGCAGGATGGTGCCGGAGGGGATGGTGTAGCTGATGCCACTGGTGAAGCTCCAGCCGCCGACGGCAGCCGGGGCGTTGGCGGTGTTGTGGAGTTCGATGAATTCGAGTGCGGAGTTTTCGGGGAATCCGGTGCCTGGGCGGTAATTGATTTCGTTGATGACGACGGCGGCGTTCGCGGAGAATGGGAGAAGCAGGCCGATGGCACAGGCCATGGCTATGGCGGGAAGTTTCATGGGATATGGGGGCGCAAGCGGGGGAATTACGCAGCAGCGTAGCGGGCGTGCGGCCGGGGGTCAATGATTCCCGGGCGGGCGGGACTCAGGCTTTTCCTTTACGTCTGGGCCGGTGTTCTGCGCGGTAATGGCCGGGAGGGCGACCTGTCTTGTTCTTGAAGACTGCGGAGAGATATTCCACATAGCGGAAGCCGGTACGGTCCGCGATTTCGGACAGAGGCAGGTCGGTTTCTGCCAGGAGTTCTTTGACGCGCCGCAATTGAACGCGGGTGATTTCGTCATGAGGACTGCGGCCGAGGAGGCGTTTGAAGCGGGTTTCGAGAAGCCGCCGCGACAGTGCGGCGTGGGTGACGACATCGTCGACGCAGATGCCTTCGCAGGCGTGTTCGCGGATGTAGCGGACGGCCTTGGCGACATTGAGGTCTTCCACGGCGAGGACATCGGTGCTCTGCCGTGTGGCGATTCCTGTTGGCGGGATGTGGCGCACGGGGATTCCGGGATCGTCGCCCGCCATGAGTTTTTCGAGGACGGCGGCGGCTTCGTAACCGGTGCGCCGGGCGTTGGGCATCACGCTGGACAGAGGCGGGAAGGCGAGGGAGCAGAGGAGTTCGTCGTTGTCGATACCGAGGACGGCGACTTCGTCCGGGACATGGATGGAGAAGCGACGGCAGGCATCGAGGACCTCGCGGCCGAGAATATCATAACAAGTGAATACGGCGAGAGGGCGCGGCTGGCTGAGGAGCCATTGGCCGAGGGCTTCGAGGCCGGCGTCTTCATCATCGCCGCGTGTGCCTGAGGGCGGCTCGTAACGTGCGAGGGTATGGCCGGCTTCCTTGAGTGCGGCTTCGTAGGCGTCGCCGCGGAGGCGGGACCAGACGAATCTCGGGTCGCCGCACCATGCGAAGTGGCGGAATCCGCGTTCGATGAAATGATCTGCGGCCATGCGGCCGACGGCGGCCTCGTCGATTTCCAGCATGGGGAGTTGCGGCAGCAGTCTTCCGGCGCTGAGATCGACCGAGGGAATGCCCAAGGCGGCGATGGCGCGGGCAATGACCGGGTTCTCGATGCGGGCGATGATGCCGTCGCCCTTCCATTTTTTCAGCCAGCGGGGTGGTTGATCGCCACGACTCTGCTCATCGAGATACACCGACCAAGGCCGGTGTTCGCGGATGTACGCTTGGATCCCTCCGAGCAACCCGCGCGCGTAGGCGTTCGAGGTCTCGATGAGCAGGGCGACTTTGGGGAAGGCAGGCATCTGGAGGCGCGCCGCCCTTTGCTGTCAGGACGACAGAGTGAAGGCGGGCAGCTTGACGATCTGGCCGCCTTTGAGTGCGGATTCGTGGGCGCAGAGGCCGACGCAGGTCCAGTTGGCGGACTGACGGGCATTTGGGAACGGATCGCGGTCGTCGACGAGCGCGCTGATGATTTCGTGGGCGAGGTGCGGGTGGCTGCCGCCGTGGCCTGCGCCCTGGACGAAGCTGAGGTGTGATTTCTTGCCGAGATCGTAGACGCCCTTGGTGGTGAACGGCTGGATGGCTTTAGGGAGACGCTTGGCGTAGTCCGGGGCCTTGACCTGTTTGGGGATTTTGTGTTCCGGGAGCTTGGCGCGGTGCATCACGAGGGGTTCGTGTTCGACGAGCGGCCATTCGACGGAGACTTTGTCGCCGTAGACGTCGATGCTTTCGCGGTATTGGCGTGCGGTGTCGAAGAGACTGCGGATGATGCGTGCGGAGAGGTCGCTGTTGCGGAACTTGATGTGGGCGGTTTCGACGGCGAAGGGACTGCCGTAGTGCTTCTGGAGTTCTTCCCGGACGGTGCCGGATCCGAAGCAGCTGACGTATTCAGCGTCGGCTTCGGCGAGACCGGCGACTGGGCCGACGCAGTGGGTGGCGTACCACATGGGGGGCAGACCGGGCCAGTAATTTGGCCAGCCGTCCATGTCCTGCTGGTGGGAAGCTTGGACGAACTGGAGTTTCCCGAGGATTCCTTTGTCCTTGAGTTCCTTCATGTAGAGGTACTCGCGGGCATAGACGACGGTTTCCGCCATCATGTACTTGAGGCCGGTCTTTTTGACGAGGTCGACGATCTGTTTACATTCCTCGATGCTGGTCGCCATTGGGACGGTGCAGGCGACGTGTTTGCCGGCCTTGAGGGCGGCGATGGACTGCCAGCCGTGGTCTGGAATGGGGGAGTTGATGTGGACCAGATCGATGTCCGGATCCTTGAGCATTTCAGCGAAGTCTGTGTAGCGTTTTTCGATTTCAAAGGCATCGCCGATGGCGTCGAGTTTGGCCTGAGTGCGCTGGCAGATGGCGTACATGTTTGCCTGCGGGTGGCGTTTATAAATGGGTATGAATTCGGCACCGAATCCGAGGCCGACGATGGCCACATTCACTTTCTGGTAGGTTTTTTTGGCTTTGGCTGGCATGGGAGGACTTGGTTGAGAGGGGGATGGAATGAGAATTTGCGCTGAATCTGGCGCTTTCTGAAGAAGGAGACCAGTGATTCTTGCGCTTTTTGCATGAGAAAAAACACGGGCTCCGGTGCGACGCTGCACGGGAGCCCGGGGCGAATGAAGGAGAGGGGGCGAGGTTCAGCGACCGCTTGCGGGTTTCGGCGGAGACTTCGGGGCGGCTTTTTTGCGGGGTGCGCGTTTGATTTCGACTGGTCCGAGTTCGCGCTTCATGATGGCGAAGAGCCGCTGGAGTTCGAGCTTCTTGGAGGCGGGGATTTCGTTCCAGTGGGTGTCGGTGAGGGCACCTTCGATGGCGTAGGCGGCGACGACGGAAACGGGATGTCCGACTTGGAGCATGCGGCGGCAGACCTCGATGGCGCCGAGTTTCGCCAGTTCCGACTTTGTTTTGACCCCGGCGTCGAGAAGCCACTGGGCGGTTTTCTCCCCGAGATTCTTCAAGGCGGCAAGCTGGCGGAGGCTGGTTTCGGCGTCTGGCATAGCCTGTGACTATATGTCGCCTTTTCGCATTTGTCAGCG
>JAIXPK010000460.1 GCA_027486335.1 Verrucomicrobiaceae bacterium
CTCCTCTACCGCGCCGCCGGCCTCCCCGCCTTCTCCGCCCGCTACGCCGACCTCTATCTCAATTCCAACGCCCTCCTCCAGCGTCTCGAGGTCCCCGAAATGGACGAACGCCACTTCGAAGCCTTCGCCGCCTCCGAGGCCCTCCGCTTCCCGGGCTCCCCCACCGAACCCACCGGAGAATTCTACAAATCCACCGGCACCGTACCCTTCGAAACCGCCGCAGGCATCGGCACAACTAACATCTACTCCGCCAGCGGCGAAGGCCCCTACTTCATCGGCAACGCCTCCCCCATCCCCCCGAAACAAGGCTGGTTAACACGCCAGCGCTACGAATTCACCTACGGCCCCCAGATGCACTCATGGATCGGCGGCCGTGACACCGAGTCCCTCATCACCGGCCTCTGGGCCGCCCGCGGCGACTCCCCGCTCGCCCCCGCCCCGGACCTCCCCGCCCTCCGCGCGTTCCTAGCCTCCCGCTTCGACGTCAACGCCACGCTCGACTACATCGCCATCCGCAACTGGTGCTCACCCATCGACAACGTCACCCACAACTACTTCCTCTGGCGCCGCGCCAATGGCCGCTGGGCCATGCTCCCATGGGACGTCGATGGCGAACTCTCTAACACCACCCAGCACATCTACTGGGACGAATTCGCCATCCCCCAGCCCGACACGCTCCGCGGCCCCCACTGGATCAAGGACTCGTTCCTCAAAGCCTTCCGCAACGAATTCCGCCAGCGTCTCTGGCTCCTCAATCACACCGTCCTCCTCCCCGCCGCCTTCGGTCCCTCAGGCTACAATGGGCTCCAATCCTTCGCCACCGCCCGCCACACTAGCGTCAATACCCAGCTAGCCCTCGGCACATTCCACCGACCCGCCACTCCCATCCCTTCCTCCCCCGCACCCCTCGCCTCGGTCCTCCCCGGTGCCCGTCTCCTCACCGCTCCCTACTCCCACACCGCCCCCGCCCCCGCTCCACCCCACGCCTCCACCACATGGCTCATCCGCGCCTCCGGCTCACCATGGGATCGCCCCATCGCACGTATCACCAGCTCCTCTTCCCTCACTGATCTCCCCATCCCCTTCGACGCCCTGACCTTCGGTACGACCTACTTCTGGAAATGCTTCTTCACCGACCGCGACGGCCACCCATCCTTCGAATCCCCGGAACGCACGTTCTCCTTCGGCTCTCCCCCAACCTCCGCTCCCGGCATCCAGCTCAATGAAATCTTCGCCCGCGGCTCGTCCCCCGATTTCATCGAACTCCTCAACACCAGCTCCTCCGCCGCCGAACTCTCCGGCATGGGTCTCACTGACAACCCAGCCGCTCCACCCAAATTCACCTTGCCCCCAGCCACGGTCCTCGCCCCCGGCGCTCTCCTCACCATCACGCTCGACTCCCGCGCCGCCTTCCGCCTCGACGGCGACGGCCAAACCGTCCTCCTCCTCAGTCCCGATGGCTCGCTCGCCGACTCGGTCTCCTTCGGCCCCCAGGCCCCCGACTTCTCCCTCGCACGCTCCCCCACCGGCTGGCAACTCGCCAACCCATCCCCCGGAAATCCTAACACCCCCACCGTTCTCGGCACCCCTTCCGCTCTCCGCTTCAACGAATGGATGGCCTCCAACCCGGACGGCCCGGACTGGCTCGAGCTCGCCAACCCATCCGCTCTCCCCGTGCCGCTCGCCGGCCTCCGCATCACCAACAGTCCCTCCATCTCCACTCTCCCCGCTCTCTCCTTCATCGGCCCACGCGGCTTCCAGCAGTTCCTCGCCGACCGCAACCCCGGCCCTCACCACCTCAACTTCAAACTCAGCGCCAGCGGCGCTTCCCTCTCCCTCTCCACCTCCTCAGGAGAACTCATCGACTCCCTAACTTTCGGCCCGCAGCTCTCCGGTATCTCCGAAGGCCGTCTCCCCGACGCCTCAGGCCCGCCCACCGCCTTCCCATCCAGCGATTCCCCCGGCGATCCCAATGCCCTCGCCATCACCGATGTCGTCATCTCTCGTCTCTACCCGGACATCGAACTCTTCAACGCCAACTCCCAACCCGTCTCTCTAGCCAACTGGTCGCTCTCCCCCGCCATCAACAGCCCTCTCGCATTCTCCTTCCCGCCCGATTCCCCGGCCCTCGCCCCAGGCGCAACCCTCTCCCTCAACGCCGCCGCCCTCCCCTTCACCCTCGACACAATCCGCGGCGGCGATCTCTTCCTCCAACACGACGGCACCCACCGCAGCCGCCAACCCTACGGCGCCTTCGACGGCCGCCCATGGGGCCGCGTCTCTCTCCCCGTCTCCTCCGTCTTCGTCCCCATCCTCCCCTCCCCCGCCACCCCCAATAACATCCCCGCCGTCGGCCCGGTCGTCATCTCCGAATTCAATTACCACCCGCCCGACGCCCCGGGCGACAACAGTCTCTACGAATTCATCGAAATCCGCAACTCTAGCACGTCCGCCGTCGACCTCAGCGGCTGGCAACTCGACGGCGATGTCTCCTTCGCCCTCCCCGAAGGCACTTCCCTCCGGCCCGGAGGCTTCCTCGTCTTCTCCCCGCTTCCCCCCGCAGAATTCCTCGCCCGATTCTCCGTCCCGGACGGCACTTCCGTCTTCGGCCCATGGTCCGGTTCACTCGACAACGGCAACGGCTCGATCCGTCTCATCCGCCGTCTCCCCCCAGTCTCCATCGAAGGCCCGGACTTCGGCTTCACCCCGGAAATCACCGCCGACGAGGTCCGCTACACGGACGTCTTCCCATGGCCACCCGCCGCCGACGGCACCGGTCCCTCCCTCACACGATCACTACCCGATTCCTTCGGGCTCCTTCCCGACTCATGGTCGCCCGCTCCTCCCTCCCCCGGAGCCCTCCCGACACCTAACACCCCGCCCGCCATCACCATCTCCTCTCCCTCCGGCACCTCCGCCCCCGCCGGGATCCCGCTCTCCTTCTCCGCCTCACCATCCGACCCCGACGGCCGCATCACCGCCGTCCAATGGTCCGTCAACGGCGCCATCGCCGCCACTTCCACCACTCCTCCCTATCTCTTCTCATGGTCCTCCAGCACCACCGGCCCCCACACCATCTCCGCCACCGCATGGGATGACCGTCTCGCTTCCTCCTCGTCATCACTCAACCTGACTCTCCTCAGCGATCCCCCCATGGCCGCGATCCTCTCGCCAGCCCAGGGCACACGCTTCAACACTTCCGCCCCCATCCTCATCACCGCCGCCGCCCGCGACCCCGAGAACCTCCTCCAGCAGGTCGACTTCTTCGCCAACTCCACGCTCATCGGCTCCGCCGCCGCCCCGCCATGGCAATTCACATGGCTCAACCCCTCCCCCGGGCCGCACCTTCTCACCGCACGCGCCACCGACCTCACCGGGCTCTCCTCCACCTCCCTCCCCATCACCATCTTCGTCGCCACCGCAGCCGCCGACGCCACCATCACCGCCTTCCACGTCCCCGCAGGCACCATCGGCAACCAGAACTACAACGGCAGTCTCGGCATGGACTTCGATGTCCTCTCTCCCATCCTTGTCTCCCGCCTCGGCGTCTTCGACAGCGGCGCCAATGGCCTCAGCGCCACCCTCACCGCCCAGCTCTGGCGCACCGCCCCAACCCAGCAATTGCTCGCCTCACTTTCCTTCTCACCCGCTTCCCCAGGCACGCTCGCCCCCTCGTCCTCCAATCGCTTCAAAGACCTCACCACCCCACTCTCCCTCCCCGCCGGTTCCTACTCCATCGTCGCCTTCGGCTACTCAGCCACCGAACCCAACGGCAACACCAGCGGCGCAATCCCCACATGGTCCACGAACGACGGCGGCGGTCTCCTCCGCTTCTCCGGAACCGGCCGCTACGGCAACGCCAACCAGTTCCCCGCCACCCCCGACGGCGGCCCAACCAACCGCTACGCCGCAGGCACGTTCGCCTTCCTCTCCGCCGACCGCGACTCCGACGGTCTCCCCTCCGACTGGGAATCCGCCAACGGTCTCAACCCAGCCGACCCCTCAGACAGTCTCTCCGATCTCGACAGCGACGGCGCCTCGAACCTATCCGAGTTCGCAGCCGGCACCGACCCCCGCAACGCCGCCAGCACGTTCCGCATCACCTCCGCCTCCATCTCCGCCAACACCATCACCGTCCGCTTCCCCCTCGCCGCCAACCGCAAAGCCTCCCTCCAGTCCAGCCCGGACCTCATCTTCTGGTCAGAAGCCCAATCCGTCACCGCCACCGCCTCCCCTCGCGACATCTCCCTCTCCATCCCCGCTAACCAGCAAACGCGCTTCCTCCGCGTCGCCGCCTCCCTACCCTAATCGCCTCTGACGCCCCCCCCTCACTCCACCACCAGCACGCCGCGCATCACCCGCCAGTGTCCCGGAAACGTACACACCAGCGGATACTCCCCAGGCACCGCTGGCGCCGTAAACACCAGCTCCGCTTCCTTCCCAGGCTGCACCAGCGGCGTCGCCTGCAGCACTTCCGGCACCGCCGGAACATAACCCTTCGCCAGCCCATCCTGCCCTCCCGCCAGCTTGTCCGCCAGCGCCCCCACCTTCTCCAGCGACCCCGGAGCCAGCACCACCAGATTGTGCAGCATCACGTCAGGATTCCGGAAAATCAGCCGCACCTTCGCCCCAGCCTTCACCGTCATGCTCCCCGGCTCAAAACTCATCCGCCCAGGCACCGCCTGCACAAAAATCGCATCTCCCAGCGCCGCCTGCGCCTTCTCATAATCCGCCGCCATCGCCGCCAGCTCCTCGGCCCCCTCCGCCGCCCGCGCCTTCGCCAGCCGCTGCCCTAGCGAATCATAAAGATACACCGCCGGCGGCTTCTGAATGTTCCGGAATCTCGTCTCGATCACATTCAATCCCGCCCCGAGTCTCAGCTGCACCTGCTGGTCATTCAGCCACATCGAATCCGATGTCAGCATCGGCACTCCATTCACCAGAATGTCCACATATCCATGGCGCACCGCCAGCACCGCAGGCTGCTCCGCCTCCGCTCTCACAAATGTCCGCCACGCGCCCTTCCCCAGATCCACCCACTCCTTCACACGCGTCCCCTCCGCCACCTCCAGCACCGGCACACTCCGACCCAGCGCAGGCTTCGTCCCGTGCCTCAGATCATCCACCATGTGCTGCACATCCCCGTTCGCCGGCCGCAGGCTCTGCAGCGCCAGCTCAATCCCC
This sequence comes from Verrucomicrobiaceae bacterium, assembly GCA_027486335.1. Taxonomy (GTDB): domain Bacteria; phylum Verrucomicrobiota; class Verrucomicrobiia; order Verrucomicrobiales; family V1-33; genus V1-33. Next base: position 5,185 of record JAIXPK010000460.1, read on the forward strand.
GGCTGCCCCGGCCGCAGGTGCGCCACCGCATCCACCAACTCCATCTGCACCCGCGGGCTGGGATGCACCGCCGCATTCATCAGCCGCGTCAGCGCATCCGGTAGTCGGTCGGCCTGAAACCTCACCATCCGCACCGCCGCCGCTCGAATCTGCTCGTCCCGCACCCTCGTCAGTCTCGTCAGCCATTCCGGCCTCACTTCCCTCAACCCCTCCGCCACAAACACCGCTTCCAGCAGGCTCTGCCCATACCCTTCCGCCTTCTCATCCAATCCGTTCACCCACGCATCCAGCGCTCCCATCACCTCAACCCCCACTTTCCTCAGCCCGATCCTCGCATGGTGCCGCACAATATTCTGCGGATGCTTCAGCAGTTCCAGCAGCGCCGGCACCCCCGCCCCCTCCACCACCGGGAAGTCCTTCACCACCGGCTTCGCCTTCGACACCACCCGCCAGATCCGCCCGTGCGTGTGATCCCAGTGCGGATCCCTCATCGCATGCTGCGCATGCCCGATGATCGGACTGCAGAAATCCGACACATAAAGCCCACCATCGAACCCGAACTCCACATCCGCAGGCCGGAACGCCGCATTCGGCGAACTCACCACATCCACCCGGTCACTCCCCCGCACCACTCCCTGGCTGTAATCATACTTCCACAGCGACACCGCATAGTTACCCAGCAGCGCCGCCGTCACCATCCCGTTCTGATAGGCATCAGGAAAATTCGGACTCGAAATGCTCGTCACCCCAGACCCCTTCCCGTTGCTCCCCGTGTTCCCATACGAAAACGGATGATACACGCCCAGCGGCGTCCACGTCAGCGCAAGGGTGTCCAGCGGCAGTCCGTCCCCATACATCTGAAAAATGCTGCCCGTCCTGTCATAGGTGATCTTCCACGGATTCGGCGTGTTGCTCTGCCACTCGGTCTCCACCCTCCCCGTCCTCGGATGCAATCGGTACGTCGTCGCATCAATCCCCCGCACCACCCCGAACGGTGTCTCTAGCTGCGACCGGTGAAACACACCGTCACAGAACATCACATGCCCTAGCGCATCCGTCGCGATCATCCCGCCATGATGCGAATCCGTCACGTCAATCCCCCGGAAAAACTCCCGCTTCGTGTCCGCCTTCCCATCCCCGTCCGTGTCATTCATCAGCCACAACCGCGGCTGCTCCGAAACTATCACTCCCCACTCCGTGAACGCGATCCCGTCCAGCGCATCAAATCCCTCCGCAAACGTCGTGCAGCGGTCCGCCTTCCCATCCCGATCACTGTCCTCCAGCACCACAATCCGGTCCTCCGGCGGCAATCCCGGCACGGTGTGCGGAAACGACGGCATCGTCACCACCCAGAGCCGCCCCTTTCCATCAAACGCAATCTGCACCGGATTCTTCAACTCCGGAAACTCTTCCTCCGACGCAAACAGATTCACCGCATAACCATCCGCCACTCGGAACTCCGCCATCGCCTCCGCCGGCTTCCGGATCACTCCCGTCGCCCCGCCGTCATCACTCCCCGCAATCGCCGGCAGCGGCTCCATCCACGCCACCGGCATGTCCTCAACCTTCTTCCCCGGCGTCGCCGCCAGCTCATGCACCACCGCCTCACATCTCCGCACCATCTCATGATACCGCGGCATCTCCGCCGCATACTCCTCCGGCCGCTTCCGGATCCCGTAATACAGATCCGCATTCTTCGGCCGCACCACCTCCGCCACATACTTCTGCTTCCGCCCCACCGCCTTCGCCACTTCCCTCACCCGCCCATCATCAATCCCCCTAACCACCGCCTCCCCCACTAGCGCACCCGCAATCACCCGCGCCACCACCCGGTTCCCCTCGTCGTTCAAATGCAGCCCGTTCGTCGTCAGCCGCCCATGCCCCGCAACACTCGCCCCGTAAACATCCACATACACCACCCCACGCTTCCCAGCCTCCTCCGACATCACTTTCCCATACCGCTCAATGTCCGCATTCCGCCCCGCCGCATCCGGCCCCGGAAACCCAGGCTCCACCGCCGTCGGCCCCACCAGCACCACCTTCGCCCCCGCATGCAGCCGCGCCAGTTGATCCAGATACCCACCTAACTGCTCCCGGAAATCCCCCAGCCCTGCCTCCCCCGCAAACGCCTCATTCATCCCGTACCCAGCCACCACCACCTTCGCCGGCCATTCCTTCATCAGGGTCCTCAAATGCTCCTCATACCCCTCGGGCCTCAACCGATACCCCACCTCATCCCCCGTCCACGCAAAGCTCCGGAACCTCAACTGCTTCCCAGCCTCCGCCACTTGCACCAGCGCCTCCAGCTCCCCCTGCTCACTCAATCGCTCCATCATCGAATTCCCATAACAAATCACATAGTCCCCACGCCCGAACGGTATCTCCGCACGCACCCCCATCGCCATCGTCGCCAAAGCCACCACCCCGGGCACCAGCCGCCCGATCATCCCCTGCTTCCTTCTCTCCACCGTCAGTTGTCTATGCTTCGTTGTCATCTTGCCTCTCCATTACAGCCCTCCGCCTCCCCACTCTACCTCCCAGACACATACGGAATCACGGCCACTTCTCCCCCATCTCACGATCCACCACGCCTCCGATTTCCCCTTTTCCACCGCCTCATGGGCTCTACGCTCATCCCTCCCATGAGCACCGCTGGCACGAATTACAAAGACTCCGTCAACCTCCCGAAGACCGACTTCCCCATGAA
>JAIXPK010000175.1 GCA_027486335.1 Verrucomicrobiaceae bacterium
GACCTCGCCGCTGCCATCGCCCGCATCGCTGCCCTCCACAGGCTCCCATCAGAGCCCGCCCGCCGTCTCCTCCGCCAAATCACCCCGATCCTCATCGACTCCGGTAACAGCGAAGACGCTGATCTCGCCAACGCCTTCAAAATCGCCCTCGATGCCAACGAATTCGGCCGCGCCTCCGCCATCCTCCGCCACGTCGGCGTCGAGGGCGCTGCCTCCTGCGCCGCCTTCGCCTCCATCGCCCGCAACACCGCCCTCCTCAGAACCACCCTCACCGACTGGTCCTTCGCCAGCCAACTCTCCTCTATCCCGCCTCCCGCCGCCGCCTTCGATCCCGATTCCCTCGCATGGCTCGCGTCCGCCATCCCCGATCCCGCCCGACGCTGGCACCTCTCCGCACACTGGGCCGCCCCCTCCGCCGCCTCCAACCCTGCCGCCACCGCGCTCCTGACTGATCTCGCCTCCCGCTGGCCCGAAGCCGCCCTCACCGCCCCCTCCGACCAGCGCTTCGCTCTCTCCCTCCTCTCCGCATGGCCGCCCGCCCTCGCCATCCTCCCTGACTCCGCTCTCCCCAAATCTCTCGCCACCCTCGCCGGAAGCAGCCCGGACGAAAAGGCCTTCGCCTCCCAAGTCCTCGCCAACACCATCCGCATCGCCCGCGGCGACCTCTCCCTCATCGAGCTTTCCTCGGAATCCCTCGTCCGCATCGACTCCATCGATGATCAGAGCTTCCCCCGCCGCTTCCTCGGCGCTGTCCTCTTCCAGTTCCCTAACCTTCCCACCGACCGCCGCTCCGCCATCCTCGCCCAATGGGTCAACCTTGGCAACACCCCGCCCGAAGCCCTCGCCCTCATGCGCGCCCTCGACCCAGACGATCCCTGCACGCCCCTCTCCTCCGCCCCACGCCGCGAATCCCCTTTCCTCCTCTGGCCCTTCCCTCTCCCCGATAACTTCGACCGCGGCCCCTTCTCCTCCCGTCTCCACAAAATCCTCGCTCACCGCGCCGACCGCGACACCATCGACGCATGGATCACCCGCCAGCTCGCCGCCAATCCCCCCAAACCCTGAAATAATCCCTCGCCCTCACCACCCCTCACTCGTTCTTTCTTAAGCCCGGACGGTCCGGGCATCATCTAATCTGCATCATGAAAACGGAATCTCCTCACGAAAAAACCGGTAAAGACTTCACCGGCGGCGGCATCCTCGCCCTCAGCGGCAAACGCACCACCACCGGCGACCCCGCCTTCGACGCCCGCGTCGACCAACTCGTCAAAGACTGGGCAGGCATCGCCAACCCCGATCTCATCGAGGAACTCATCATCTCCGCCCTCCGCCTCGCCCGCCACGACGTCAGCGTCGCCGAACTCAAACTCCTCAACCGCTCGGTCAAGGAACTCCGCAACGCATGGCGCGTCTTCCGCCCATTCACTAACCGTCGCAAGGTCGCCGTCTACGGCTCCGCCCGCACCCACCCTGACGAACCAGAAGCCAAAGCCGCCAAACGTTTCGCCCGCCGCATGGTCGAAGAAGGCTTCATGATCATCACCGGCGCTGGCGCAGGCATCATGGGTGCCGCCCAGAAAGGCGCAGGCGCAGACAATAGCTTCGGCCTCAATATCCGCCTTCCCTTCGAGCAGGACGCTAACGATACCATCGAAGGCGATCCCAAACTCGTCCCCTTCAACTACTTCTTCACCCGCAAGCTAACCTTCGTCAAGGAATCCGAAGGCTTCGCCCTCTTCGCAGGCGGCTTCGGCACCATGGACGAGGGGTTCGAGGTCCTCACTCTCATCCAGACCGGCAAAACCGCCATCCTCCCCCTCGTCATGGTCGACGCCCCAGGCGCTTCCTACTGGAAAACCTTCGACGCCTTCCTCCGCAACGAACTCCTCTCCCGACGCCTCATCTCCGAAGACGACTTCGCCCTCTTCCGCATCACCGACGACATCGAAGAAGCCGTCCACGAATTCAAACACTTCTACCGCGTCTTCCATTCCTATCGCTTCGTCAGAGACAAACTCGTTATCCGCCTCCAGCGCCGCCTCAGCGACACCCACATCGAACGCCTCAACGCCGACTTCTCCGATCTCGTCAAATCCGGCACCATCACCCAGGGCACCGCACTCCCCCAGGAAGCCGACGAGGAATCCCTCACCCACCTCCCTCGCCTCATCTTCACTCCCCACCGCCGCAACTACGGCCGCCTCCGCCGCCTCATCGACGCCATCAACGACTGCGCCCCTTCCTGACCCCCAGAGGCCCTGGTTTCATTTCGCGTCCGAACCAGTCACGGCTTGCTCCCATCGACGCTCCGCGTCTTCGCTGTCCGGTATTCAAGCCAGTCCAAACCGGCCCCAATCACCAGACCGACACACATGCAGACAGGTATGGCGCTGAACGCTGCCCCCATCGCAACGCCAATCGCAAGGAAGGTGCTCATGTAGAGCCCCGAGAACGAGGGCTTATCCGTGGTTTTGGTTTGAGGCGCGCTCATGCTTCGATGTTTCTTGGGTTGGAATCTAGCTTCATCCGGACTGCACATCACCGGATGCTCAAATCCCGCACTCGCCACAGAGAATCGCAGACGATCGCGGATGAGGGGATTGGCAATGCACTTGAAATTCCACGCCTCAACGTAACCCAAACCGTGCACCGACGCCACCGCAACATGCAGCCCATCCGATGCAGCCTTGCGTAGGACAACCCACGTCCCACCATCGTCGAGTGGACGCCTGCTCGGCAGCCAAGCCGGAGGCTTGAGAGAAATTAGGTCTAACATACCAGTAGATCACCGCCCCGGCAGAGGCGGCGGACCCTCACCCACTACGCGAAACTCCCATACCAGCCTCCTCAGACAGGCGTACGCACGGAACAACAACAAAATCAGCCTGCTTCATCCCTCCCGGAACCACGCATGCTCGGACGCTCCTCGTCCAGCAGACCTTCCCGCGGGAGCTTCAATTCTCACCGACGGTTCCACTCCACCACCCCTCCCCACCAGCCCTTCGCGCCTTCGCGTGAGACCCCACTCTCCGTTCAAACCTCCTCTCCCAACAAGCCCATCCCACTTCCTACTTCTCACTTCCTACTTCTCACTTCTCACTTCCCTCCCCCGCCTCGTTCTGCTGCACCCGCCACATCGCCCCCAGCAATCCGTACGTCAGCGACACCACCACCGGTCCTAGCAGAATCCCCAGCAGCCCGAAGTACCGCAGCCCCCCGAGCACCGCAAAGAAGATCACCAGCTCATGCAGCTTCGCGCGCTGCCCCACCAGCACCGGCCTCAGAAACCCGTCGATGCTGCTGATCAGAAACTGCCCCACCACCAGCAGAATCACCGCCTTCGTGTAATTCCCCTGCAGCGCCAGCCCCGCCGCCGCCGGCAGCCACACCAGCCACGCCCCCACAATCGGCAGGGTGCACAACAGGGTCATCACCACCCCCCATGTCACCGGCGACGGCAACCCCAGCGCCAGAAACGTCAGCCCTCCCAGCAACCCCTGCACGCTCGCGACCATGATCACCCCGTACACACAAGCATGCAGCACCTCCCCCGTCCGCTCCGCCAGCTGCATCGTCTGATCCCGCGGCAATGGCACCAGCTCCAGAAACCGACCCCCTAACTTCCCCCCGTCCCGGAACAGATAGAACAGCACAAACACAAGGAAGACCGAATTCAGAAAAAACCCCAGCACCCCTCCCACCACGTTCACCGCATTCTTCAGCACAAACGCCGTCAGCTGACCACCGTACTCCCGCAATTTCTCCGGCGCCAGCACTTCATCCAGCTCCCAATCCCTTCGCACCGTAGCCAGCCACGAATCCGCACCCGCATCCGCCGCCCACTTCTCCTGCACCGTCTCCGCCCCGGCCTGCAGCGATGCAATCGCCCCAGGCACTTCCTTCACCAGCGTCAGCGACACAAACGCCATCGGCACCACCAGCACCAGCAGCGTGAACAGCGTCGACAATCCAGCCGCCACCACCGGCTTCCCCGTCCACTTCAGAAACCTCAAGTGCCACGGCCGGAAAATCACCGCCAGCGCCACCCCAAGCAGCAGCACCTCCATGAACGGCTCGATCAGCTTCCATGACAGATACACCGCCACCATCGTCACCGCGAGCAACGCGAGCCATCTGCTGAGCCGGGCATGGGAAGAATACGCTGCCATCCCGCTCACCATGACCCGCTTTAACAGCCTGTCCACACCTCCAGCCCCAAACCATGGTTGATTTTCCGGCCGCGGGCCCCACACTCGCCCTCCCTTGATCCCCGCCTCCGACCCTCGCACGATGAAATACGACGATATCCGCGGCATTCTGCGCTACGTCCCCCAGTTCCGCGGCCAGACGTTCGTCGTCCTCATCGACAGCGCCATCATCAGCCACGAGAACTTCGGCAACGTCCTCCTCGACCTCGCCGTCCTCCACTCGCTCAGCATCCGCGTCGTCGTCGTCTTCGGTGCCCGACTCCAGATCATGGAACTCGCTGCTCGCCGCGGCGTCACCCTTTCCAGCCCGGACGCCACCGGCGTCACCGATGAGGCCACCCTCGAGGCCTCCATCGACGCCATCAGCCGGCTCTCCACCACCATGCTCCAGCACCTCGCTGGTGTCGGACTCCGCGCCGCAGTCTCCAATGCCGTCTCGGTCCACCCCGCAGGCGTCATCCGCGGCCGCGACCTCGGCTACACCGGCGCCATCGACCGCATCGATACCCAGACGCTCCAGCAACTCATCGACCAGGGCATCACCCCGCTCGTCCCACCCAGCGGCTGCGAACGCCAGGGCCGCACGCTCCGTCTCAACTCCGCCGCCGTCGCCGTCGAAGTCGCCGTCGCCCTCCATGCCTCCAAGCTCCTCTTCGTCGGCGCAGGCGTCGTCGAAGACACCGAACACCGCCGCATCCGCCAGCTCTCCATCGACGAAGCCCGCTCCCTCTCCACCAGACGCTCCGACACCGCGGAATCTGAAAGCAGCAAGGTCCTCCTCCTCCGCCACGCCGCCCGCGCCTGCGAAGGCGGGGTCCCCCGCGTCCACTTCCTCGACGGCCGCACCGACGACGCCCTCCTCGGCGAACTCTTCAGCATCGAAGGCGTCGGCACCATGGTCTACGGCGACGCCTATCAACGCATCCGCCCAGCCCGCCGCAACGACATCGACACCATCGTCCGCATGGTCCGTACCGCCGTCGCCGACGACGAACTCGTCGCTCGCTCCCGCCACGAAATCCGCGCCTCCATCGACAGCTACTACGTCATGGAAGTCGACGGCACCATCGTCGCCATCGTCTCCGTCCAGCCATGGCCAGACCAGGCCATGGCCGAAATCGGCTGCCTCTACGTCCGCAAATCCCACGAAGGCATGGGCTTCGGCCGCACGCTCGTCCAGTTCGCCGAACGCCGCGCCCGCGACCTCGGCTTCACCACCGTCTTCGCCCTCAGCACCCAGGCCTACAACTTCTTCGAAGGCAAACTCGGCTACTCCACCGTCGACCCCACCCGGCTCCCCGCCGCACGTCTCGACAAACTCCGCCGCAGCGGACGCAATTCCCGCGTCCTCATGAAGGAAATCAAAAGCCCGCCCCCAGCCGTCTCCGCCATCTCCTGACAAACTCACTCCCGCCGCCGCCAGTCATACACGCCCCCCGTCCCCGACTTCCCCCGCAACAGGCACCGGAATTCCCCGCCGTCCCGCCGCCTCGCCGCCGCCCCCAGTCGGTCCATCGCCGCCTCCAATCCCGCTTCCATCCCGCCCGCCTCCACGGGCTCGCCGAAATGCACTAGCACATACGGCAGGCGTTCATTCCAGAAGCAATACTCCAGCGCCAGTGGCACCAGCAACGCCTCCGGTTCCCTCCTCGCCAGCATCTCCACACCCCCCGCCAACCCCAGGGGCCGCTCCCGCACATCCGCAAACCTCCCCTGCGGCGTCACCCACAGCACCGCCCCGCGCTCCCGCAGATGCTCGCGGCTGCACCTCAGAAACTCCCGCGCCCCCGCCGTCGTCCCCGGCTCAATCCCGAACAACCCCAGCTTCCCGAAGATCGGAAACTTCGCCAGTTGCCCCGCATCAATCGGCCCAGCCTGTCCACGCCACCCGAACGCCATCTCATGCAGAAACATGAAAACTAGCGGATCCCACCACGACGGATGCGCCGAAAACACCACCGCCGACCGGTCCTCCGCCACCTCCGGCAGCTCGCCTAACAGCAGAACGCCCGCAAAGTGCCGCCGCAGGTGCCGCCGGATGTACCACCGGAAAAACCGCAGCACATACCGCGACGCCGGACGGTACCCGCTCGCCATCGTCTTGCCCGCACTCACGCCGCAGAATCCGCATGCAGCGCGTCCGCCGCAATCCACCCCGACATCAGCACCATCGGCATCCCCGGCCCAGGATGCGCCGCACCGCCCGCCAGATACAACCCCCTCACATCCCGGCTCCGATTCGATGGCTTGAACGCCCCCGTAAACCGCCCGTGACTCGCCAACCCGTAAATCGCCCCGTTCAGCACGCGGTACCGATCATGAATCCCCTGCGGCGTCAGGCAGTGCTCGGTCACAATCCGTTCCTCAATGTCCGGCATCCCACCAGTCGTCTTCAGCTTCTCCAGAATCACCCGACGGTACGCCGGCAGCATCGCCTTCCAGTCATGATGCGGCCTCAGATAAGGCGTGTGCACTAGCACATACAGCGCCTCACCCCCCGGCGGAGCCACCGCCGGTTCGGTCCCGGATGGCGCACAAACATACGCCGTCGGATCAGGCGCCGGCTCGCCCTTCCGGTAGATCGCCTCGAACTCCTCATGCGGATCCCGGCTGAACACAAAATTGTGATGCAGCAGATGCTCATAACGCTCCCGCAGCCCGAGATACAGCACCACACCCGAACACGCCGGCTCGTACTTCCGCCGCGCCTCGAACGCCGCCGCCGCAGGCCCGCCCACCAGCTCCCGATGCGTCCGCACGCTGTCCATGTTGCTCACCACCGCCGACAACGCCACCCGCTCCCCGCTCGCCAGTTCCACCCCGGTCGCCCGGCCATTCTCCTGCAGAATCCGCTTCACTTCACTATCCGATCGAATCTCCACACCTAACCGCTCCGCAATCTTGCCCAGCACCACAGGCACCGCCCGCGTCCCTCCGATCGGATACCACACGCCCTCATCCGTCTGCATGTGCGCAATCCCGCACAGCACCGCCGGCGAGGTCTCCGGACACGAACCCACATACTGCGTGAAGTGATCCATCATCTGCGAGATCTTCGCGTCCGGCACAAACTGCCGCAGCACACTCCCCACCGACTGCCCCATCCGCATCGTCAGCACATCCCGCAGCACGCCCGGATTCACCATCTCCCCAGGCCGGAACATGTCCTTGATCCCCCCAATCGCCTTGTAGAAGAAGTACTTCTTCGAAATCGTGTTCAGCTTCTCCGATAGCGCCAGCAGCTTCCGATAACCCTCCCCCGCTCCCATCCCTGGCGCAAACGCCTCTGCATTCCCCGCCATCGCATCCACATTCTCCACAAGATCCAGCACCGACCCATCCGTGAAGAAGCTCCGCCACTGCGGATCCAGCCGCACCATGTTGAACTCCTTCTCCAGAGTCGTCCCCGCTTCCTCACAAACTTTCCGCAGCACCGACGGCAATGTCAGGATCGTCGGCCCCATGTCAAACCGGTACCCTTCCTGATCCCACTGCGCCGCCTTCCCCCCGATCCACGGATTCGCCTCGAACAAGGTCACTTTATGCCCGCGTCCCGCCAGCACCACCGCCGCCGATAACCCGGCCAGTCCGCCGCCAATGATGCCAACTCGTTCGTTCTTCATGGTGTGTCTTGAATAAGGTCGGGTGTTGTCTTTTTTTCAGTCTGCCGCCGCATCGCCATCCTCAACAGATGATAAACAGCACATAGACGTTCGGCAAGAGAACGCCTGTGTGCCGCTTCCAGATACCGCTGAAAGAACGGTGCCTCCATCCCGCCTCCATCTTCGTAGTGCCGCCGCCCGCTCCCGCGCCGCACCTGAATCACTTTCACCACCGTCATCTCCAGTAATCCCTCCGCTCCACGCGTCACGCCGAACCCACTCCGCCCACGCCCGCCAAACGGCACGCGCGCATCCGCCGTCGGCACCACCACGTCATTGATCACCACCACCCCGGCCGGAATCCGCGCCGCCAATTCCCGCGCCGCTCCCTCATCCCGCCCGAACACCGACGCCCCCAGCGCAAACGGACACGCCGCATTCAACCGCAGCGCTTCCTCGTCCGTCTCCACTTCCTCCCACGTCGCAATCTGCGTGAACAAATCACTCCGCGTCAGCACATGCCCACCCGCCTCCGGAGCCATCACCACCGGCATCATCCGCCGCCCATCCTCCCCCACCCAACCGTAAACCTCCGCCGCTCCCTCGAAATTCACCCGCTGATTCAACCGCGCCGGCACTTCCCGCTTCTCCACCCCATCCAGCGTCTCCCGCAGCGCCTCCCGGAAAGCCCCCGCCACCCGCCGGTTCACCAGCAACCGCCGCGGCGCAATGCACGTCCGCCCGTCATTCAACCTCAACCCGAACGCCACCGCCCGCGCCGCCAGCCCCACGTCCGCATCCTCCCTCACAAAACACGGATCGCACCCTGACAACTCCATCACCGCAGGCACCAGGCGCGGTGCCAGATCCGCCAGCACCGCCGCCCCAGTCACCGCCGATCCCGTCAGCACCACTTTGTCCACGCCCTCATCCAGCGCCACCCGCACCACCGCCGGATCCGACCCCAGCACCCGCACCACTCCCTCCGGAACCCCCGCCGCCCTCAGTAACCCCACCATGAAGTCCGCCGCCGCCTCCCCTCCCACCGCCGGCTTCCACCACACCGCATTCCCCGCCGCCAGCGCCTGCAAGGCCTGCACCCCCGGCAACAGCAATGGATAATTCGACGGCGCAAGAATCAGTACTCGCCCCACCGGTTCACGCCTGATCTCCGTCCGCACCCCACCCAGCCAAACCGGCTGCCCCCACCACGACAACCGCCGCACCCGCAGCAACCCCGGCCCTTCCCGCACCAGAAACGCCGCCGCCTCCGCCAGCGGAATCACCTGCGCCGTCAGCGCCTCCCGCATCGCCCGCTCCCCAGCCTCCATCCCCACCGGCCGCGCCGCCGCCGCCGCCTCCATCCCCGCCCCCGCCAGCAGATCCCGAAACCGCGCCACACACACCAACCGCTCCGCCACCGCACACCCAGCCCACGCCGCTTCCGCTTCTCTATCTCTCAGCGATCTCTCCTGCATACCCTCTCCCTACGGCTGCCCCCACCCACTCGACCAGCCCGATTCACGTAATCTCTCCACGCCTCCGCCTTGCACGACCCACCCACCCGTGCTCCCCCTCGCTCAAACCCACCGCCCCAACTCTCACGCCTCCACGCATGCCCGACGATGCCTCTGCCTGCCTGAACTGCGGCGCCTGCTGCGCCCACTTCCGCGTCTCCTTCCCATACCTCGAAGCCGCCGCCCTCGGCCTCCCGGAATCCGCCCTCGTCCCCGTCTCCCCTAACATCGTCTGCTTCAGCGGCACGCAATCCCACCCGGTCCGCTGCACGCACCTCGACGGCACCGTCGGTCAGCAAGTCTCCTGCCGCATCTACCAGCAGCGTCCCCACCCCTGCCGCGAGGTCTCCCCGGGCGACGACCAATGCCGCAAAGCACGCGCCGCCCACGGCCTCACTTGGCCACCGTCTTAAGCTCTTCGTGCGTCCACGGCTGCTTCCGCTCCGCCGTCTCCTTCCGCACCTGCGCCACCAGCGCCGGATCCACCGGATTCTTCCACCCGTGCCACCGCTGACCCACATAAGTCAGCACCGCCGCAATCTGCTCGTCACTGTGACTCATCTCCAAAGGCGGCATCAATCCCTCGCCATACGTCACCCCATCAATCGGCCCGCTCTGGCCCTTCAGCAACACCCGCGCCAGCACCTTCACATTCCCGCCATCCGCAAACCACGACGACTCCACCAGCTTCGGCGCAAGGAACTTGTCCCCGGCCTTCACGCCTTTCCCGTCCACCCCGTGACAGGCAATGCACAGCGACTCATACACTTCCTTCCCTTTCCGCGCCGTCTCGCCCAGCGGTCCCTCCAACGCCGCCGCCCGGTCCTGATCCATCACCGCATTCACCACCGGCAGCACCGCCGCCTTCTCCCTGACAACTTCCGGCATCATCCCAACCCCTGCCGCCGCCGCCGCCCGGAACGCCAGATACAGCTGCGTCACCACAAATGGATCTTCGTCCCCGCTCATCCCCGTCAGCACCGCCCCCATCTCCCCATCCTTAGCCACCACCCGGCGCTCCGCCAGCTGCACCGCCGCCCGCCGCACCCGCCCAGCCTTGTCCTTCAACCCACCCAGCAGCACGTCCCGCTTCAGTTCCCCTAACCCCTCCAGCGTCCACAACGCATGCACCCGCGCATTCGTCTCCGCATGACCCTTCACCATCGCTTCCAATGCCGGCACCGCCGTCTTGTCCCCGCGCGACACCAGCAGCATCTGCGCCGTGTCCCGCCACCATCCGTCCGGGTTCGCCAGTTCCATCACCAGCGCTTCCCCGGTCTTGTCTAGCAACTTCGGAGCTGCCACCGGCTTCCCGCCCTCCGGCATCACCCGGTAAATCCTCCCGTGCCGCACCACTTTGATCATCCCCCACTTCTTCACCCGGTGATACCGCGCCACCCACCGCTCCTGATGCTGATCCCGCCAGTCCTGATTGTTCTCCACCTCCGTCGGAAACCACGTCTTCTCCTGAATGATCCCGCGATACAGATCCGCCACATACAGCCCCCCATCCGGCCCGCTCGCCGTCCACACCGGCCGGAAATACGCGTCGCTGCTCCGGATGAACTCAGTCCCCGGAAACGCATTGTGCGCCATCCCCATCCCGTCCTTCCAAGTAAACCGGCTCATCCTCACCAATCTCCCCACCGGCTCGCACGTCGCCGCACACCCCGCCAGCTCCGGAAACAACGGGCTCCGCAGCACGGATTGCCCGCACGTCGCCGAAAACCGTGTCAGAATCCGCTGCAGCTTCACATCATACCCGCCATCCGAAAAATCCCACACCGGACACGCCGACCACGGCCGCTCATATTCGTCATCGTGCTCCTTCAACTGCACGATCGGATACCCCGCCGGCAACTGAAACGAATGCGCCGGATTCGCACCCCCCCCCCAGCTGCACACTAGCCGTCCATCCCCATCCTGCGCCAATCCCCACTGACTCACCCGACCCGTCGCATGCGGCATCGGCAACAGCTTCCCGTTTTCATAACGAAACCGCACATCATTCGTGCACACGGTGTTGTCCAGATTCCAGATCAGGCCCGACGACTGATGCTCAATGTTCCCATTGTCAGGCTCACCCTTGAAACTCTCCTCCCAGCGGTCCGCCACCCCATCTTTGTTATCATCAAAATAAGACCACACCGACGTCGACCCCGTAAACACCACCAGCACCCGATCCCCCATCGGCAGCACCGACCTCGGCAGCACCGCCTTATCAATGAACACTGTCCGCTGGTCCATCTTCCCGTCACCGTCCGTGTCCCGCAGCTTCACCACCCGGCTTACCGGATCCAATTGCCCGGTCGCATGCTCGTCCTGCATGTACGTCCGCCATTCGCAAACATACATCGCCCCGTCCCCGTCAAAAGCGATCATCGACGGTTCCTCCACCATCGGCTCACTTGCCACACACTCCAGCCGATACCCCTTCGGAACCTCAATCGTCTTCAGCGCCTCCTCAGGCTTCAGCGCCGGAAACGTCGTGTCAGGATTCCATTCCTTGTCCGCCGCCGTCACCGGCAGAGTCGTCACTGTCAGGGCTAGTAAAAGTCGGGTGCGCATGGTTTCCAGAATGGTTCCTCCCCCGTTCCATTCAATCCCTCACCCCCGCAACCCGAACACCACACGCAATCCGTCCGCCACTGCTCCACTTTCTATCCCTCATTCACCACCCAGCACCCGCTCCATCGCCCCCATCAGCACCCCCTCCACCCCCGGATCCACAAACGACGACCCCGGCTGGGTCTCATACCCGCCCTCAGGATACGCCGCCGCCGTCCCAATATACCCAGGCCCGTAATCACCATAAGCCGCCACCCCCACCAATCCCCCAGGGTGCATCCGCGCCGCCGCCAGTTGATACTCCACAAACAATTCCCCAGGCATGTGCAGCAGTCTCGTCTTCCCCAGCGCCAGACACGATACCTCCACCCGATACCCAGCCTCGCACCGCTCCACCCACGCCAGTTGCATCGCCGACCCCAATATCGACGCCGCCGCCCCGCTCCGTAGCGACTCCCGCAACTTCCCAGCCTCCAGATGCTTCGCCACCGGCAAGGCCACCTTCTCCACCCGCCAGCTCACCTCGCCGTCCCCCAACGGCTCTTTCTTCACCGCCTCCCACGCCCGCGCCATCCCATCCTCCAGCCGCGTCGCCAGCGCCGCCCGCATCTCCGGGCTCCCGTCATTGTACTTCCCAGCCCCGATGTTCCCACCCGCTCCCGTGAAATGCACATGCAGCGCCGGCACCGTCTGCTCCCGCAAAAACCGCGCAATCCCCGGGAAATCCGGATCCGCCATCCCCGTCCGGTAATAACTCTGCGGATGCGTCGCATAATAACTCAGAACCGCCAGCACCCGATCACCATTCCAGAACCCCACCACCCGCACCTTCGGATCAATCACCCCCTCCGGCTCACCACGCAGCCCCGCATCCCGACACGCCGTGTACCGCGTCGCCCGCACTTTCCCATCCGACCCCATGATCCTCCGATTCGACGCCACCTGCCTCACCTCCGCCTCCCCGCTCCCCGCATGCGTCACTTCCTCCGTCCGCTTCATCGCCGCCTCCACCGCCCCAGCCGCCCGCCCGATCAACTCCCGCTGCACCCCGCCCTCAAACGGCCCCACCGGCCGCCCCGCCTCCCGCAGCAACCGCTCACTCCCGAAATCACACAATGGCGCATCATGCTGGTGCAACGCATGCAGCGCCACCCGCTCCACCACCGTCCCCGCCGCCTTCGCCAGCGCCCCCCGGAAATAATCATGCCCCTCATTCGCCACCCCGATCCAATCCACCGTCGCCAGCACCACCGGTGCACCCGACCCCGTCAGCACCACCCCCCGACACCGCAAAGATAACTTCCCCACCCCCAGCATCGGATCGTAACTCATCTGCGTCCCCACCGGCGGCGTCGCATCACTGTCAAAAACCGCCAGCCTCATCCCCGCCCGCACCGGCATCAGGCACGCCACCATCATCAGCAGAATCAGTCGCTTCTCCATCCCCCTCCCTCGACCCTCCCTGCTCCCCGCCACAAGCCCGCCCCCCTCCGCATCCATGGCACCCCGCCATGATCCCATCCCGCCCACCCCCCCCGATTTTCGCGTAGACGAACGCCCCCACCCGCTTATCTAGCGTCTTCACCGCCATGTCCCGACTCGCCATCCCTCTTCTCTCTGCTGCCCTCTCCGCGGTCTTCCTCTCCGCCTGCCAGTCCCCCATAGCCACCACCGCAGGCGGCAGTCCCTTCCCGCCAGGCATCGTGCGCGCCCCGGACGGCACTCTTTACTACGACCCCTCAGGCGTCCCTCAAGGCCAGGGCGCACCGCGCAAACCAGGCCAGCCCATCGGCGGCCCCCCAGACCTCATCTCCCACTGGGACGGCGGCCCAGGCAACGGCCCCGCTCGCATCCGCATCAAACTCAGCGAGCAAACCGCCTACTTCTACCGCGGCTCCGTCCTCGTCGGCAAATCATGGCTCTCCACCGGCGACGTCGGCCACCGCACCCCCACCGGCTCCTTCCGCATCATCCAGAAAGACAAAGGCCACAAATCCAGCCGCTACGGCGCCTTCGTCGACCAGTACGGCAATGTCATCGACGGCGATGTCGACAACCGCACCGACCGCCCACCCGCAGGCCTCAAATTCGAAGGCGCCAAAATGACCAACTTCATGCGCCTCACCAACGACGGC
>JAIXPK010000313.1 GCA_027486335.1 Verrucomicrobiaceae bacterium
CTCGTCCTCGTCAGCCGCCCCCAGACCTCCGCCCTCCGCGAAGCCGAACGCACTTCCCTCGAACTCCGCGCCCTCGGCGTCTCCCACCAGATCCTCGTCATCAACGGCACGTTCTCCACACACTGCCCGGACGACCCCACCGCCACCGCCATGGCCAACCGCAGCGCCGCCGCCATCGATCGCGCCGCACCCTTCATCGCCTCGCTCCCCACCTCCATCGTCCCGCTCCGCCCGGTCAACATCCTCGGCATCTCCGGGCTCCGCATCCTCCTCGAAGGCGACCCCGATCCTGACACTTCCTCACTCCCCGCCACCGCTCCCGCCCCATGGTCGCCCCCGCCCATGGATTCCCTCGCTCGGATCGTCGCCTCCATCGCCCCAGCCGGCCACGGGGTCATCATGACCATGGGCAAAGGCGGGGTCGGCAAAACCACCGTCGCCGCCGCCATCGCCGTCCACCTAGCCAATCTCGGCCACTCGGTCCACCTCTCCACCACCGACCCCGCCGCCCATCTCGCCCAGACGCTCGACGGCAAAGTCAACGGTCTCTCCCTCAGCCGCATCGACCCAGCCGCAGAAACCGCCGCCTATTCCGCCGAAGTCATCGCCCGCCAGGGCCCCCAGATGGACGACGCCGGCCGCGCCCTCCTCGAGGAAGACCTCCGCTCCCCCTGCACAGAGGAAATCGCCGTCTTCCGGGCCTTCGCACGCGAAGTCGGCCGCGGCACCGACCGCTTCGTCGTCCTCGACACCGCCCCCACCGGCCACACGCTCCTCCTCCTCGACGCCAGCAAAGCCTATCAGCGCGAACTCGAACGCCAGGCCGGTTCCTCCCAGCCAGATGAGGTCCTCCACCTCCTCGATCGTCTCCGAGACCCCGCTTTCACCCGCATCCTCCTCGTCGCCCTCCCCGAAGCCACCCCAGTCCACGAAGCCGCCGCCCTCAAAGACGATCTCCACCGCGCCGGCATCGAACCCTTCGCATGGGTCATCAATCAAAGCCTGTTAGGCTGCGGCTCCTGCGACCCGCTCCTCCGCCGCCGCGAACTCAACGAACACCGCTACATCGACGAGGTCACCTCAAAACTCGCCGCCCGCACCGCATGGCTCCCATGGCAACCCCATGAACCCGTCGGCCCCGATGCCCTCGCCGCCCTCGCCGCCTCCCCACCCCCGGCCTGACAAATCCCACGCTCCCTCCCATGCCCAAGCTCCTCGCGGAATTCCTCGGCACCTTCATCCTCGTCTTCGCAGGCACCGGTGCCATCATCTCCAACGACGTCAGCGGCGGAGCCGTCACCCACCCGGGCATCGCCCTCACCTTCGGGCTCGTCGTCATGTCCATGATCTACACGTTCGGCGATGTCTCCGGCGCTCACCTCAACCCCGCCGTCACCATCGCCTTCGCCGCCTCCCGCCGCCTGCCATGGAAAACCGTCCCCGCCTACGCCGCCGCCCAATCCCTCGGTGCCATCGCCGCCTCCACCCTCCTCTACTCCCAATTCCCCTCACACCCCACGCTCGGTGCCACCCTCCCTTCCGGCTCACCCTCACAAAGCTTCATCTTCGAATTCCTCCTCTCTGCCATCCTCATGCTCACCATCCTCCGGGTCTCCACCGGAGCACGCGAAAAAGGCATCACCGCCGCCATCGCCATCGGCAGCATCATCGGCCTCGAAGCCATGTTCGCAGGCCCGATCTCCGGCGCTTCCATGAACCCCGCCCGCTCTCTCGCCCCCGCCCTCATCTCCAAAAACACCCAGCACCTCTGGCTCTACCTCCTCGCCCCAACCCTCGGCACGCTCGCCGCCATCCCCCTCTTCCTCGCCACCCGCTCCACCGCAGACTCTAACACCCCATGAAAAAACCCACCATCCTCATCCTCTGCACCGGCAATTCCTGCCGCTCCCACCTCGCCGAGGGCATCCTCCGCAACGCCCTCGGCCCCCACTTCACCGTCGCCAGCGCTGGCTCCAAACCCGCCGGCTTCGTCCACCCGCTCGCCATCCGCGCCCTCGCCGAAATCAACATCGACATCTCCTCACATCACTCCAAACACCTCAACGAATTCCTCAACGACAACGTCGAAACCGTCATCACCGTCTGCGGCAACGCCGACCAGGCCTGCCCCATCTTCCCTGGCCAGCTCAACCGCCACCACTGGGGCTTCGACGACCCAGCCCACGCCACCGGCTCCGAAGACGAACAATTCCTCGTCTTCCAACGCGTCCGCGACGAAATCCGCAGGGTCTTCGAAGCCTACGCTGCCGGCCGTCTCGACCAGCTCAAGGCCGACTCCCCAGTCTGACTCCGCCCGGCCAGCCCCGCCGTCTGGCACGGCCCATGCTTTGTCTCTTAACTGCCCATCTCAGGGCGCCGCCCCCCCATGTCCATTCACGTCGCCCTCCACCACGTCACCACCTACCAGTACGACCGCCCCGTCGCGCTCGGCCCTCAAGTCATCCGCCTCCGCCCCGCACCCCACTGCCGCACCAGAATCCTCAGCTACTCGCTCCGCGTCACCCCCGCAGAACACTTCCTCAACTGGCAGCAGGACCCTCAGGCCAATTACCTCGCCCGTCTCGTCTTCCCGGAAAAAACCCGCACTTTCAAGGTCGAGGTCGACCTCGTCGCGGAAATGGCCGTCCACAATCCCTTCGACTTCTTCCTCGAAGCCGACGCCGAAGCCGTCCCCTTCTCCTACGACCCTTCGCTCTCCCACGAACTCGAACCCTATCGCCGCACTTCGCCTCTAACACCTAATCTCGCCACGCTCGTCACCGAGGTCCGCAATTCTTTCTTCAATTCCTCCGGCTCTCTCCGCACCATCGACTTCCTCGTCGGTCTCAATCAGCGCCTCAACTCAGCCATCCGCTACGTCGTCCGCATGGAACCCGGGGTCCAATCCCCGGAAGAAACGCTCTCCCTCGGCTCAGGCTCCTGCCGCGACTCCGCATGGCTCCTCTGCGAACTCCTCCGCCAGACCGGCCTCGCCTCACGCTTCGTCTCCGGCTACCTCATCCAGCTCCGCCCCGACGTCACCCCGCTCGACGGACCAGAAGGCCCCACTAGCGATTTCACCGATCTCCACGCGTGGTGCGAGGTCTACCTCCCCGGCGCTGGCTGGATCGGTCTCGACCCCACCTCCGGTCTCCTCGCCGGCGAAGGCCACCTCCCACTCGCCGCCACCCCGGACCCCCAGAGCGCTGCCCCCATCTCCGGTGCCGTCGAACCCGCTGAAGTCTCCTTCGACTTCCAGATGTCCGTCCAGCGCATCCACGAATCCCCGCGCGTCACTCTCCCCTACTCGGACACCCAGTGGAACGCCATCAACGCCCTCGGCCACAAGGTCGACGCCGCCCTCCTCTCCAGCGATGTCCGCCTCACCATGGGCGGCGAACCCACCTTCATCAGCATCGACGACCCCGACGGCGAAGAATGGAACACCGCCGCCCTCGGCCCGCGCAAGCTCCTCCTCGCCTCACAACTCATTCGCAGACTCCGCACCCGCTTCGGCCCAGGCGGGCTCCTCCACCACGGCATCGGCAAATGGTACCCCGGCGAACCACTCCCGCGCTGGTCCCTCGGCTGCTGGTGGCGCACCGACGGCTCGCCTCTCTGGCGCGATGACTCCCTCCTCGCCGACGCCTCCGCCAATCTCGGCCACGGCCTCGCCGAAGCTCGTCTCCTCACCAAATCCATCGCAGAACACGCAGGCGTACCCACCGACTGCATCATGACCGCCTACGAGGACGTCTGGTACTACCTATGGCGCGAACGCCGTCTCCCCTCTAACGTCGATCCCCTCCAGTCCCGTCTCGAAGACCCTCTCGAACGCGACCGTCTCCGCCGTCTCTTCGCCCAGGGGCTCTCCAAAGCCGTCGGCTGCACGCTCCCCATCGCCCGCAACGGATCCTCATGGCGCAGCGGCCACTGGTTCCTTCGCGACGAAACACTCTACCTGACACCCGGCGATTCCCCCATGGGTCTCCGCCTCCCCCTCGATTCCCTCCCATGGGTCCGCCCGGAATCCTATCCATACATCCACAACCCGGACCCCATGATGCCCATCGCCCAATGGCCGCATCTCCCCTCCAGTCACGCCCCGCCCCGCCGCCCGCCACCTCCTCCCTTCGCCTCTCTCCTCTCCGATTCCGCACCGCTCCCGCAGCAGTCCGCACCGGACATCGTCCGCACCGCCCTCTGCGTCGAACCCCGCGAAGGCCGTCTCCACGTCTTCATGCCGCCGCTCCCTAACGCGTCGGATTACCTCGAACTCATCAGCATCGTCGAAGCCGCCGCCGCCGCCTGCTCCCTGCCCGTCATCATCGAAGGCGAACCGCCTCCCCAGGACCCGCGTCTCCGCGTCATCAAGGTCACCCCGGACCCCGGCGTCATCGAGGTCAATCTCCACCCCACGTCCTCATGGGACGAACTCGTCGCCGCCACCGAAGGGCTCTACGACGACGCACGCCAGCTCCGCCTCGGCACCGAAAAATTCATGCTCGACGGCCGCCACACCGGCACCGGCGGCGGCAACCACATCGTCATGGGTGCCGCCTCCCCTCCTGACTCCCCGCTCCTCCGCCGCCCCCACCTGCTCCGCTCTCTCCTCGGCTTCTGGCTCCGCCATCCCTCCCTATCCTATCTCTTCAGCGGTCTCTTCATCGGCCCCACCAGTCAGCACCCCCGCGTCGACGAAGCGCGCGACGACATCCTCCACGAACTCGAAATCGCCTTCCGCCAGATCCCCGACCACACCGAGGTCCCCCCATGGCTCGTCGACCGCATCTTCCGACACCTCCTCACAGACCTCACCGGCAATACCCACCGCGCCGAATTCAGCATCGACAAGCTCTTCTCCCCTGATTCCTCCAGCGGCCGCCTCGGGCTCCTCGAACTCCGCTCGTTCGAAATGCCGCCCCACCCGCGCATGAGTCTCGTCCAGCAACTCCTCGTCCGCACCGCCGTCGCCCACTTCTGGAACCACCCCCTGACACCCATCGAACCCGTCCGCTGGGGCACCGCCCTCCACGACCGCTGGATGCTCCCTCACTTCATCCGCGAAGACCTCGCCGACGTCCTCTCTTTCTTCAGCCACGCCGGCTTCCATTTCGACCCGGCATGGTTCGCCCCGCACTTCGAATTCCGCTTCCCTCTCATCGGCTCGTTCACCCACAGCGGCATCACCACCGAACTCCGCACCGCCCTCGAACCATGGCACGTCCTCGGCGAGGAAAACAACGGCTCCGGCACCGCCCGTTACGTCGATAGCTCCCTCGAACGGCTCCAGGTCACCGTCCGCGGCCTAACCTCCTCCCGCCACTCGCTCCTCTGCAACGGCCGCACCGTCCCGCTCCACCCCACCGGCGTCCCCGGCGAAGCCGTCGCCGGCATCCGCTACCGCGCATGGCAACCCCCTAGCTGTCTCCAGCCCACCATCGCCCCCCACGTCCCCCTCGTCTTCGACCTCTACGACTCATGGAACAGCCGCAGTCTCGGCGGCGCTGCCTATCACGTCGCCCACCCCGGCGGCCGCAGCTTCGATTCCTTCCCAGTCAACGCCTTCGAGGCCGAAAGCCGCCGCCTCAGCCGCTTCGTCCCCCACGACCACTCCCCAGGCACGTTCTCCCCCACCGCGCCCGCCCCCCAGTACACGCTCCCGTTCACGCTCGATCTGCGTCTCTCCCTCTGACCCGCTTCCCGCTGGCATTGCCCACTCCCATGGTGCAACTCCATCGCTCCCCCGTGCCGCCTTCCCTCCTCGACCCTCTCGCCAACCTCATCGCCAGCTACCGGTCCCTCGCCGGCTCGCAGGATGAAATGCTGGCCCCCGACGGCTCACTCCGCCCGCACTGGCACACGCTCGCCTCCCACCTCGCCTCCCTCCAGCCAGCCCACTGGAACTCCCGCACCGCCGCCATCCAGCGGCTCCTCCTCGACCACGGGGTCACTTACAACATCTACGACGACTCCAAAGGAGCCAGCCGCCCGTGGGCCCTCGACCCCATCCCCTTTATCCTCTCTGCTGAAGAATGGCAATCCGTCGCCGCCGGCCTCAGCCAGCGCTCCCGGCTCCTCAACGCCATCCTCGCCGACCTCTACGGCCCTCAACACCTCCTCCGCGAAGGCTGGCTCCCACCAGTCCTCGTCCACGCCAACCCAGGCTTCCTCCGCGCCGCATGGGGTGTCACCCCTCCCGGCGACGCCTTCCTCGTCTCCTCAGGCACCGACCTCGTCCGCGGCCCCGACGGCTCATGGCTCGTCCTCGCCGACCGTACCCAGGCCCCCAGCGGCCGCGGCTACGCCTTCGAAAACCGATCCATCATCGCCGACGTCTTCGGCGAAACCCTCGAATCCTGCCGCGTCCAGCGCCTCGGCTCTTTCTTCCACGCAGAACGCGACGCCCTCCGCCTCCTCGCCCCCACCCGCCGCGGCTCCCCCGGCGTCGTCCTCATGACGCCAGGCCCCTACAACGAAACCTACTTCGAACACGCCTACGAAGCCCGCCTCATGGGCTACCCGCTCGTCGAAGGAGCCGACCTCACCGTCCGCGACCGCAAGCTCTTCCTCAAAACCCTCGA
>JAIXPK010000382.1 GCA_027486335.1 Verrucomicrobiaceae bacterium
AAGCACCGTGCGGCGGAGCCTGTGAACTTCAGGGTGGAGCTGGACCTAACGGGGGATGGCAAGTGGGTGACGTGGAAGACGGTCGGGATTGCGGCGGGGCAGGAGTGGCGGGAAGCGCTCCCGGTGGAGGTGCAGGCCCGGTGGCTGAGGGTGACGAGTGACCGGGACACGGAGGCCACGGCGAGACTTGAGCAGTAGGGAAGGCTGGCGAAGCCATGGGGTGATCCCATCGTCATGGCACCAGCGTCAAACACAAAGCGCATGGATCGTCCCCGGGTGAGATTTCGAGGATTGTTCAATAACAGGGGCATTGGCTGGATTGATCCTCGCAGCCGTGAGCCATGGAATGTTCGCTCCTTGGTTGGTTTGTGATGTGTTGCGTCATGGCCTATCCGAATAGATCGGCATGTGCATCGGCAAATTGCACGCCATCAAACGACGTGACGAAAATCGAATGCCCCGCAAACATATGGTCATCACCATAGCCCAGGGTGAGACAGGAATCTCCTGTGGCCTCTACTGAAATGAGCATGAGCCGGGACATGAAATCGCTCTCGCCGAGCTCCGGTCCTGATGCCGCTGCATCCTGCCCCTCTAGGTCGACGCTAATAAACTGCCGCCAAGTGGAGTTGTATTCAGCCAACAGTCTTTTCGCTGCGACCTGTCGAGCCAGCGAGTCCAACTGTTCAAGGGCATCTACCGCACTTGATGCGAGGCCCATGACGGCCTCCATAGTGGAGCCATCCGGATGGATGCTCAACACTACCGTCCGGCCAGCGAAAGGAATGATGCCGGTCAACCTGTCTGGGAACTTTGGGTCAGTCTGAAGCTCGGGAAGCATCACAGGTGGCTCTCGAAGTTGGGCGAACGCCTAGGCTCGGCCAACCTCAGGGTTCGCTGCAGCGAATAATTCTCCCGATCTGGTTTGTGGATATTGGTCATGCCTTGCCCATCTCTCTACGCCTCTTTCGGACCTCTTCAAGCCAAGCATTAATGGAAGGCCTGATTGCCTGAAGGTCAGGAACCGAATTAAAGCTCTTCGCAGAGTGCCCGAAAAAGCCTTTGAGCGACGTGACGCCGCCTCCATCTCGAACGCGGTGCGTCAAACTCCAATCCGTCCCTGCTCGGCCGTCCAGTTCGGCGGCTACTTCAAGAATTGGCTGGGAGCACAATCGGGCACGATTCTGAATCTCATCTAAAGCGAGCGGATTCCGCCGCACCTGACAAGTAATCCCGGCGTGCTCGAACCACTCAACAGGGTCAAGATGCTTCAGTCCAATCAATGGATGATCCGGATCTGGCGCGCGACTTCCAAGCATCTTATCATCTGACTCGAACCAAATCCCTGCGGCGAGAACCTCCACGAACTGGTCGTGGAAGCTAAAGACGTAGTGTGAGAAATCTGTCAGCATCTCATTGACGTCTCCTCCGCAATTATAGGTGCTGCCGTAGTGCCGCTTCTCGTACTCATACCGCTCGCGTAGCCATGCGGAATTCGAAATCGTCGTTACCCAATCGAATCTGTTCTCTTGGCCGGGCACGGGTGGGAATGGCCCATACTCACCGCGAGAAACCTTGAGTGAGTCGAGGCCCTCAAACGTCACCCGTCCCCATCGGCCATCGTCGGTGGTGAAATGAATCGCGGTCATCTCACCTCAATACTGCACGATCGGCGAGTTCACGGAATCCGCCTTCAACGGCACGTCGAGACCACATGCGAGTTGCTTGGTGTCATTCATGGGTGAGTGCGATCATTATTTTTCGGAGAACAGTTTATCATTTCACAATATCTGTTGGAGTATTCAATTGCAATCGGGGCGCGGCGACGAGTTTTTGGTCCTTGCAACTGCCTGAAATTGAATGGATATGATTGGTTTCAAACCGCGATATCCGGACCAGCTGGATTGGCAAGGGCGTAGTACGGATTGGGCATTGCTGATGAGCAGGGTGGTTGGTGGTGCGGAGGGGGCGTTTTGGGAGGGTGTGAGTGCCGAGCCTTGCGTGGCCGGGGATTGTGCGGAGTGGGGCAGGGGCCGGGAAGGTGTGAGGGGATTGGGAGGGTGGATGGACCGTATTGACCATATTGACCTGATGGACGGGATGGACTGGATAGACGGGAGGGGATTGAGGGTTGCCTTGGGGTTGGCTGGACTAGGCTGTGTTTGAAAATGCTGGAGCGTCAGGGACAAGGGCGGGGTTGATGTGGCCAGGGACGCAACGCCGGTTGGGGTTGGGCCATGTGCGGTGGAGACCCATGGTAGACCTGCGCTTTTGCTTGGCGTTCTCGCGCCCCATTGGAGCGCATGGATTTAAAATTGCGGCATCCCAGGGCCTTCGCTTTGCTTCGTCCCTGGGCTTGGTTCTTGTGGCCCGTTGGGCCGCAAGGGGTGGGCGTGTGGGGATACGAGGGCGGGACGGCCTTGTCACGGTTGGAATCCGGTAGTGGCGGGTATTTTTCAACCACGGCCTAGTTGCGCTAACGAGAAGAATGAGCGATGGCGGCGGTGCACGACGGACGAACTGGCAAACAGCGTCCGTCCGCCGCCATGCGCCCCGCTGACTGGTTCGTCATGGTGTTTGTCATATCGAGTCGAGCGAGTTTGCGACTGGCGCATGCTCTCCGGTCTCATGATCCCAAAGGTAGATCGTCTCGCCAAGCTCAGACGAACCATCTGCCTCGGGACGGATGATGAGGCAATCTCCACCGCCATTCTGAGCCACGACAAACGCGTCGGCGGGAAAACCCCGCCAAGCACGCATCTTTGCTGTCTCCCGGACGATATCATTGCACGTCCGAGCGATGCGCTTACGATCACTGCCATCGAGGAACGGAATCAACTGCCAATAATCGCCCGCCACCTCAATCTCGCCACCATTGTCCTTTGAGAGCCGCGACTTCAGGCCAAGAGGGAACGTGAAACCGGACTTTGCTTCCGTCTTGGCGATCTCTGCTCCTGTGATGGGGAATGGCATGGGCGCGTTATGGCGAACGTTAAATCCTCCTACGCCTGACCGGGGGCGAGGTTTGACACGGGGTTGGGGCTGAGTTTTAACCGGAAGTGGATGTCATCCGAAAGGATGACTGCGGGGTCAGGGTCGGAACTGAAGATGGGCCAATCGGTGACGGTCGAGAGATCAAGGAAGGCTGAAACCGTGTAACTGTCTGGCTGTGGTGTGCAGAGTTCATGCCCTCTAAAAGTCGATGGATCTGAGAATAGCCGTCTCAGATGAACAAGGTCAATCTCTGAGTCGTGCCCGTTGGTGCAAAGGATCAAATCCCACTTCGCGAGCGATGGCGAACGATGGTCAGGCAAGAACGACCGTGGAGCCATGAAGTGATAGAGCCGAAGCACCTCGGTAGTCGATGCCGGAGAGATAGCTTCGAAGGAGGGTGATCCAGGGCAAGCTGAATGGAACATGCTCCAGGTCGAAGCCGAAAATGAAAGAGGGCCTCGATTCTTCATCCAGCGGGGTGGCGCGTATTCCGTGGTCTCCCAATCTCCCTGAATCATGGCCGAAAAGTCGGGAATGATCAGAACCCGGTCACCAAAGCGCCGAATGGCGACACGTCCGCCGGCACCACATCCCGCGACAAGGCAGGCTTCGCACAACTCAAACTGAACAGGACGAGCAGACCAATCGATGAAGTCTGCGGCGTTGCAGACGACGACATCATCACAAAACACCTGTCGAACGGTGCAGTGGCCTTGCGCCGACGCGCTCAAATCAAGCGTCGCGTTTCGTGACTCAATTTTGGAGGGCGTCCACACGGTTTTGTTGTTGGGGGTACGTTAAAGCTCTGGCACAGATGGGGCGAGGGTGAGCGTCGAAACGGGATGAAGAATCAAAGCCACGGAAAGCATGGCCGACAGAGCAGCCTCGGCGGTTGTCCAGCCGCGCCTTGTTCGGCCTATTGGAGTAATTAGACGTGGATTCCGACATGCTTGGCCGCCTCTCTGATGTTGTAGGTGAAGCCGGGAACGGTAGAAGATGCAACCTCCTGCCGCAAGACAGTCTCCGCCTCAGTGATGTGTCCAAGAATGGCGGCAATCAGGCCATGCGTGACTCCACCCTGACGTCCATGAAGACCGGGTAAGGTGCCATGCTGGCGCAAACGCTCGAGCATAGCCTCAAGACTGCTGAACTGAATGAAGAAATCACTCTCAGCGAGTCGCAACAGGTCTAGCACCTCTGACTTAACGGTAGTGATGTCCGTGGACGATGAAATCTCCCACCAATGATCTCTATGCGCTGGCAACATCCATCCAATTCGCTGCTGCACTGGATAAAGAGCTGTCGCAGGATTGGCTGGAGGTGGGCGTCGAGTCCAAGCCTGATAAATCCGTGGCTCCGTAACAACAAGGTTGATGGTAAATCTGCCCTCCTCTGCGGATCCGAACTGACTCGCCTGAAAGTGAATACCATGAATCACGCCTGCAGACTCACGAATAAGATGAGGAGCCTTCCTCCGCCATCCCGACCCAGCAAACTGCCGATGTGCCGCAGCGGATACTTCCTTGATGGCAGCTAAAGTGAAGGATGGCATGGCGAGTGTTCGCCCTTGGTTGGTTGTAGTGGTGGCATCTACTCAATAGTCACACTGTTAATGGGCGTGTCTGGTGGTAAAGTGGAAACCTGCCGCCAAATCTGACCAAGCATACTGAAGTGAACTGAGATGTCAGTCGCCCCTAGGTTGTCGGTCGTGTAGCTACCTCCTAGCACGGGCGGTTGACGCCACGATAGTATCTGACCTGCGGCGGGAACCGAACCAGAGCGGATGAGCGGCGTGACGAGCTGAACCGAAAGTCGGTTCATCACGAACTCCCTGTCGCTGAGCATCTGCTGAAAGCTGGCTCCGTCGTCGGCAATCTGTGTGCAAGTGCCCTCCACGACATCGAGAAAGTGAACACTGCCGTCGGTGGAATCCTGCACGAATACATCTCCAGCCAAAGTCGCCATCACGGGCAGCTTCGTGAGGCCAATCAGCCAATGCCACTCAGACAGCAAAGTCTCGCGGTCTAGGTGACTGATGTTCACGGTAAGGTCGTTGATGGTCATGCTGGCGAGTGACGCTGTGAGTTGGGCGAAAGTGTATTATTTTACTATATCTTGTGGAATATCCATTTGCAATCGGGGTGTGTTGGCGGGTCGGGGGGGGCTTGCGACTGCCTGATATTCAATGGATATGATTGTCTTCAGGCTGCAGTATTCGGACCAGTCGGACTGGCAAGGGCGTCTCACGGATTGGGCGTGGCTGATGAGCAAGGTGGAGGTTTGTGGGGAGTGGGGCGGGCTGGTAGGCGTGCTCCGCACGCAGGGAGAGCTGTAATTCTGACAGCAGTCCAGAGCCTGCGGCTGCTTGTTGGGAGGGGGGCTTTTGGGGAGGGCTTGTAGGCGTGCTCCGCACGCAGAGAGAGCTGTGATTCTCCCAGCAGTCCAGAGCCTGCGGCGCGCGGGGGGATTTGAGATTTGAGATTTGAGATGGGGCTGGTTGGAAGATCGCGAGTACAGAGCCTCGCGTGCCCGGTGCTTGTTGGGAGGGGGGCTGGTTGGGAGGGCTTGTAGGCGTGCTCCGCACGCAGGGAGAGCTGTAATTCTGACAGCAGTCCAGAGCCTGCGGCGCGCTGGCGCGGAAGTGAGAAGTGAGAAGTGAGAGGGGCTGGTTGGGAGGGGGCTTGTGGGGAGAGAATCGGTGGGATGGGGCTTCT
>JAIXPK010000128.1 GCA_027486335.1 Verrucomicrobiaceae bacterium
CCCGCCCCTCCGACCAAGCCATTCTCACTTCTCACTTCTCACTTCTCACTTCCCCACCCGCCCCTCCAACCAGCCATTCTCACTTCTCACTTCTCACTTCTCACTTCCCACCAGCCTCTCCCAACCAGCCATTCTCACTTCCCCCTTCACACTTCTCACTTCTCACTTCAAACTTCTCACTTCTCACTTCCCTCCCCCCCGCGACCGAGTCCCTTGCCAAGGAGCCTTGGATGTGGCACCTAATGCGTCATGAACGCCACCCTTAGTCTCGATGAAGCCGGCAGGCTGGTGCTCCCAAACAACGCCCTACGCGTGCTGGGAATGAAGCCGGGCGATCAGGTTCGTGCCGATGTCAGTCCGAACCGCATTGATATTTGCCCTGAGCCTCCCGTCGTTTCCGACGGTGTAATCGAAAATGGCGTTCTCGTGATGCCACGGCAGAGGATCCCTATGGACGCCGCCGCCGCCGTGCGCGCCGACCGTGACGCATTGGCCGAACGGTCGCTCCCGCGATGAATGCGCTGCTCGATAGCTCGGTTCTCGTCGCCGCGCTCGCCTCCGATGAACTCAAGCACTCCGAGTGCCTCGCCCGGCTGCTGAAAGGCGGCAATTGCATCTACTCCCACGCGTTGCTCGAAACCTTCTCGACCCTCACCGGCGGAAAACTCGGTGTCAGAGTCACTGCCGATTTCGCCGTTCGGATGCTCTCGGAAACCATTCTGCCACGCGTCACCGTGATTGAACTTTCGTCCTTGGAAATCATCCAGGCACTGGCATCCGCGCAATCCCGCGGTGTGCGTGGCGGCTGCGTCTATGACTACATGCACTTGGTTGCGGCAAAAAAAGCCAACGCCTCCGTGATCCACACTCTCAACATGGACGACTTCATTCACCTTCGTCGCGGAGATGACCCCGAAGTCCAGCTTCCTTAGCCAGCCTCCGGAGAAGGAACGGCTGCTGATCACGGCTTCGTACTCGCCCCTGCTCCGAACCAGCCCTTCTCACTTCTCACTTCTCACTTCCTTGAGCACCGCCAGCAGCGGCTTCAACCGCTTGTAACGCGAGTCCTCACGCAGCCAGTAATGGGCAAGGTAATGACAGTTCGGGCAAAGCGTGATCAAGTCATCCAGCTTCGTCTCCTGAGGCCGCTCGTATTCGCTCAGCGGGTCCAGATGGTGGACATGGACAATCTGATCCTCGAAGTGGAAGCCACAGGCCCGGCACGTGTGGCCATCTCGCTTCTTCGCTGCTTTGACTAGCTTAGCACTCCGGCGGATGCGGAATCCCGACACCGCCTCCACATCCCCCTCAAGATCAACAGCCTCCTCCTCATTGCGCACGTCAAAAACGGCCGAACTCACCTGCTGTTGCTTTGGGGTCTTCTTGTCGATCCACAACGGCTGCACGTCTTTCGAGTAGAAGAACCAGCGATACTTCCGATCCGCTTCCTCACCTATCCCATGGGCGTCGTACAGAACTTCCCGGATTTGTTTCAACAGAACCTCGTCATCCGAAGAAGGCTTCCTCACCACGTGCCGGAAAACACTGATGATCTGCCTCCGGTGCGACGCCGAAATGATCGACTCGTAGCGCTCCGGATCAGCAAGGTGCAGCAGCGCACAATGGACCCCGCAAAAGATCGGCGCGGCAAACACCTCCCCGGAAGGAACGCCCTCATAAATCGCCCGATGACAGATTCCGGCGATCTTCCGCTTCAGCATCGTCACATCCCCTCGACCCGACTCCGACACCACTAGGTGCAGCACGCGCAACAACGCCACCAGTTCCCAGTACTTGTTCCGGAGATACCAAGGGCCCGGATCCGCAATGATATTGGGATAGCCGAAAAAGTAGCGATCGCCCTCCACCAGCAGATCCGAACCGGAAAACCACCGTTCGCCATAGGCGCGCTTGGTTCTCGGTCTCAGGTTCGCAACCGGCATCGCCCACAGATACTCGACATTGGCGAAGACAATCTTGGTTTCCTCCGGAGTATCACTGAACTGATGCGCGATCTTCTCCTCATACTTCGCATCCGAGTCGTCGTAACTGTCCCCGCAGAACCGCCCGCGGATGTCCTCAAAGGCCGTGGCGAGGTCGAGGGCGTCTGAGTGCTTGGTGACGTAACTCTTCCGCTGAAGAACGAATCGGTCGAGAAACTCGTCGAAGACGCGGTAAGAATGAAAGCGATTCCAGTCGAAGGGGGTTGAGGTCATGGTTCAACGGAGATCGAAGAGGGGGCCGGTCTAATCCCGAGGAAGCGCAAGAAGGCGTTGAAAAACCTTGTCCCAAGAGATCGCTGGCTTGGATTCGAGATGCTGACGGGTGCGGCCGTCGCCGGGCTAGAACGTGGAGCTGACGAAGCGCTAACGGGATTCTTTTTCTTCTGGGGCGGGACGCCGCGTGGATTTTTACTTTCGCTATATTTCACCTCGTTCCGGGCGTGCCGGAGGATGGCTTCTACCTTGTCGTAGTCCCCCTTCGGATACCAAATCGGCACAATTCCAAGATTCAGAAGCTCGGCATTGCGAGCGACAAGTTCCGCTTCGGTTTCGGGCGCTTGCTCGATTGAGAAGTGCTCTGGGCGGTCGCCGTCCCCGATCACATCTTTGACGGCTTTGAAGACCTGGATCGTACGGTCGTTGTTGAGACTGCAACCAATGAAAAGGAGGCTGCTGGTCGTGAAATAGTAGCGCAGGAGTTTGGGGATTGGGAGAGCTAGATCCAGATCTGGAGTGCCGTAGGCAGCATCGTAATGCCTTTTTCCGAGGATGCAGAGGTTCGGAGCACTGATATCCCCGTGCAGCTTAATGATGGTGACCCTATTTGGATCTGGCGCCTCCATCGCGTCCGTACTGTTGATCACCTGAACTTCGTCACCAGGGCCGGTGTCGAAACATTGTTCGAGCAGGCGGTCGTAATTCGTGGTGATCAGGGTGTCGGCGAAGAGTTCGGAAATCAGTAGCGTGATGTCCTGGAGCGTGCCGGTCTTGAAAAAGGCATCGCGAATCTCCTGAGCAAAGACGTCGGGACTCCGTGTGGTTTCGATGGTTTCGATGACGGCTTCGTATTCTCCCTTGGCCAGGTGAGCTTCGATGATGGCCGAGGCGATGCCTGCCGTCCTCCCCTGATAGCGAAGGTGTTCTTTCCAAGAGGGGAAGCCGCCACCAACCGACACGCCTGCTCCGACAAACGGAACGACGGCATCCTCCAACAGGCAGGAGACCAGTTGGTCGAATCGTTGTTCGTTGCGCTGAAACCAGTGATCATCTCCGAAAGTTGCGGTTATATACTCTCCACTCAGAACTTCGTGTCTTCGCTCTATCCGGTATCGCTTGAAGGCTTGTTCGTAGGCATCCTTGTCGCCCGCGAAGAGTGCTTTGCTGGGTTGGGAAACATTTAAGAGTCCGTTGTTGCGGCGGATGGCTTTTGCTTCGTCCTCGTCGCCGTCGAGCCAGTCATTGAAATCGACGAAGCACTCGAACTGCTTATGCTCGTCGCGTTCGCACCAGGTTTCGGAAATTGCGGACATGGTAGGACGATCAATGGATCGCGGCCTCGACGAGGCTGTCGGCGAGATGGAGTTGCGTGGCTTGGGCGGTTTGGAGACTCGCTTTGAGCCGATCGCAAAGAGCCATCAACTCAGCAACTTTGGCTACGATCCGGTATTGTTCGGCAGGGGAAGGAAGCGGAATCGGCATGCGACGGAAATCGCCGACATTGACGCCAGGTAGAGCGACCCCTTTGGTCTCACCTTTCATCCATTCCTGCCCGTGTGAAGAGTCGATTACAAGGCGGATATAAACTCGATCGACAAGATCTGAAATTGGGAACCTGAGAACGTGCTGAGTGATATTACCACCGGCCAAAGTTGCTGGGACGAAGCCTGTTTTGCCGAGAGTGGCACCGTCCTTTGCAATTAATAGATCTCCAGCTTCCAGGGTTGTTTTG
This sequence comes from Verrucomicrobiaceae bacterium, assembly GCA_027486335.1. GTDB lineage: Bacteria > Verrucomicrobiota > Verrucomicrobiia > Verrucomicrobiales > V1-33 > V1-33. The sequence continues at coordinate 3,952 of JAIXPK010000128.1, forward strand.
GTAAATTTGGCCGCGCGTTCGGGTGAGCACTGGCCTAAGTCGCTTTCATCAATCTCACCGTTCTTCATGTCTTGCACGCGAACGGTGGGGACGCCGGACTCGACCCAGATCGGCTTAAGGATGCCGTAGGTGATTAGGTTGTTTGGGCGGCAGAGTTCCTGTGCCTGAACCCACTCCCAGGAACTAGGCAAAGAGAATGTTAATCTTTCGGTGTCGATCAGAGGTTGGGACTTTGGGGTCTTTCCGGCATCCGCAACTGCCGATCTAAGGCGCTTTACCAAACGGGCCGACGGTTCATCGCCAGCTTCTTGCTCGACGAGTTTGCCCATGACGGCGAGTTGGAGGATGGTTTGTTTGAGTTGGTCGATGCTGGATTCGGTGGTGAAGAGAGTGTCGAAGTGCGAGGCGATGCGCTGCCAGGCTTCGCCAAAGGCTCCGCGTTCGCTGGCGGCGGTCAAGGCACCGAGGAGCGTTTCCACCAGGGTGGCGTGCGTGCGCGTGCTGACCTCTTGCTGCTGCTCCAGTTTATCGCAGAGAGCCATCAGCTCATCTACTTTTGCCACGATCCGGTGTTGCTCGGCGAGGGGCGGGAGCGGGCAAAGCAATGTTTCGAATTTAGACTTCGAAATCCCGCCAATGATTCCTGTCATCGAATCTGAAAAGGCGGCGAAGAACGTGGGCGACAGGTAAACCGAGAGAATGAATTTGGATGAAATTCCTCCGAATAATTCATTGGCAAAGAGCTTATTTCCAAAACAAATATCTCTTTCTGTAATCCCGCACTTTTTCCCCGCACTTCCGCCTTCAGCACAGATCAACGCCGCGCCTATTCTTGCGATTTGGAATTTCTCCGCATCCTCTGGTATGGCGACTCCGTTCTCATAGTCTAAGCGTTCAAAGCCGTATCCAACATCCTTTGTGGCAATGAACGGACGGCCTTTGACGCCTGTATATTTAGCCTCCTTAATTTGAGCGCTTATGCTGTCTCCGTTAAAGACATTCCCTAGCGTTCCGATTCGCGCCCAAAGCCAACTCTTCGGAATCGGATATTGCTGGCTCGCCTCATCGATTGGGGGAAGAGCAGCTTGCTTTTTAAGCTTTCCGGCTTTGACTAAATCAGATCGCTCCCTGGCCACCGTTTTGAGCAATTCAGAAGCGGGTGCATCATCAGGGTCCTGAGGCACCAGCAAACCCCGAACCGCTATTTCCAAGATCAGCTCCCGCAATTTCTTGAGGCCGTAGAACTCCTGCTTTTTCCCGCTTCCACGTCCGGCGGAGGACTTGGCCTTAATCGCCGAAGTCCAGGTATCGAGATGTTCTGTGATCAATGTTTCTGCGGCGCTCATCACTTATTTCCCCCAAGGGCGGTGGCTAGAATGGATTTCAGCTGGTTGCGCAGATCATGGATTTCGCCCTGCTGATGGGCGTATGTGGCAAGAAGTTCCTCGGGATCGTGGTTGACGGTCTCGCCGATGTGGGGGTTGGAGATGTCGAGGTTGTAGTTGCGGGCGGCGATGTCCTCGATGCTGACTTTCCAGGTCTGCTCGGTTTCCTTGCGCGTCTCGAAGCCCTCAGCCTCGGAGCCCCACCAGTCGATCTCGGTCTGGAACTCCTCGAAGCGCATGGGCCTGGTTTTGTTGTAGCTGACCACGCCCTCCGGGTAGGGGTGCTCGTAGAACCAGACCTCGTTGGTGGCGGGTTGCTCGCTCTCGGGCTTCTTGGTGAAGAAGAGGATGTTGGTCTTGATGCCGGTGTAGGGGTTGAAAACGCCGTTCGGCAACCGAACGATGGTGTGGAGGTGGCATTTCTCCAACAGTTCCTGCTTGAGGCGGGTTTTCATGCCCTCGCCGAAGAGGAAACCATCGGGCAGGACGACGGCGGCGCGGCCATTGTTTCTCAGCAGCTTGACGATCAGCGCCATGAAGAGGTCGGCGGTCTCGCGGGTGCGGAAGGTGGCAGGGAAGTTGTTCTCGATGCCGTCCTCCTCGATACCGCCGAAAGGCGGGTTGGTAACGATGACATGGACGCGGTCTTTCTCGCCGTAGTCCTTGTAGGGGCGGCTGAGGGTGTTGTCATGGCGAATATTTGTCGGCGTGTCGATGCCGTGCAGGATCATGTTCGTCGTGCAGAGCATGTGCGGCAGGGCTTTCTTCTCCACACCGTGGATGCTGGCAATAAGGGTTTCCTCGTCCTTGGCGGATTTCACGTAGTTCTTCCGCTTGTGGTCGATGGTGCAGGCGAGGAAGCCGCCGGTGCCGCAGGCCGGGTCGAGCACGGTCTCGTCGAGCTGCGGATCGACGCGATTGATCATGAACTGGGTGACGGCGCGGGGGGTGTAGAACTCGCCCGCGTTGCCGGCGCTTTGGAGGTCCTTGAGGATCTGCTCGTAGATGCTGCCGAAGGTATGGCGGTCTTCGGTATTGTTGAAGTTGATCTCGCTGATCTTGTTGATGACCTGCCGGATGAGGGTTCCGGACTTCATGTAGTTGTAAGCGTCCTCGAAAACATTGCGGATGACTTGGGCGCGCTTGCCGTGCGGGCCTTCGAGGACGAGCTTCTCCTTAAGTGTGGGAAAGAGCTCGTTGTTGACGAAGTCACTCAGGGCATCGCCGGTCATGCCTTCGGAGTCAGCGGCCCAGTGGCGCCAGCGGAGTCTCTCGGGCAGGGGCGAGGTGTAATTATCCTCCAAGAGTTCGATCTCGGCCTCGCGGTCGTCGTAGATTTTGAGGAAGAACATCCAAACGAGCTGGCTGATGCGCTGGGCATCTCCGTCGACGCCGACATCCTTGCGCATGATGTCCTGGATGGATTTGATGGTGCCGCTGACGTTGCTCATGCTGAGAGTTGCTGATTAAAGAGTTGGGATTCAAGTTCCTGGAGCGCGGTTTCGTAGTTCGCTTTGCCTCCGAAGACGTCATTGATGATTTCGACGGGCGTTCCTATCCGGTCAAACGGCGTGAGTTTGAGAACCTTGGGGCTCTCGATGGTGAGGACGCCTTCGTCGGCGTATTTGTCGAGGAGTGCGTCGAGGACGGCGCGGGCCCTCTCACCGTATTTGGTGAAGTAGTTGCGCTTCTTGACATTATCGGCGCGCTCCCTGCGAGTGAGCGGCGGAGCGCCGTAGGCAATGTGGCAGATTAGGTCGAAGTCGCCGTACTCTCTGCCGACTTCCTCGGCGAGTTTCGCGAGCTCGATACCGTATTCTTCCAACTCCTTGACGATGGCTTCCTTCTTCTTGGTCGTGTTCCACTTGTTGATGAACTCGTCGAGGGAAGCGTATTCCTTGCGGATGTTCTTCCTACTGTAGTCAGAATAAGATTCGGTCACCATCTGGCCGTCATCGCCAAGGTATTCGACTGTCTTGGAGAGAATGTTGACTTCAACTCCGCAGACGTGGATCTTTGTGGAACCGTATTCAACTGGGTCCTCATTTACCTTTGCACTATCTGGATCGGGATCTGGCGGCACAGGATCATCCCAAGAATCCGGCTCGTAGATGACAACGGGGTCGCCGTCGAAGTCCGGGTCCTTAAACAGCTCCGTGGCATTCTTGAAATCCATAACAGTGAAGAAGAATTTCCCGTATTCTTCCTCTATGCGCGTTCCGCGACCAACGATCTGCTTGAAGGTGGTCATGGACTTGATGGTTTTGTCCAGAACGATGAGTTTGCACGTTTTGGCATCGACTCCGGTGGTGAGCAGTTCGGAGGTGGTGGCGATCACCGGGAACTTCGACTCGGGGTCGATGAAGTTGTCGAGCTCGGCCTTGCCCTCGACGCTGTCGCCGGTGATGCGCATCACGTATTTAGGATTATCGAGGGCTACCTTGCCAGCGGCGTTGACGATCGCCACTCGCATCCGCTCGGCGTGATCGATATCTTCGCAGAAGATGATGGTTTTTGAGAAGGGGTCGGTGGCATTGAGGAGCTTCATGACGCACTTGGCGACGAGCTTGGTGCGCTGGTTGAGCACCAGAATTCGATCCATGTCTACCTGATTGTAGGTGCGGTACTCGATATCCTTTCCAAGGTCATCGGTCATACCCGGCTCGGGAGTCCACCCAATGAGGTCCTTGTCGAGGTGGTAGCGGACGACCTTGTAGGGCGCGAGAAAGCCGTCTTCGATGCCCTGCTTTAGCTTGTAGGTGTAAACGGCCTCCCCGAAGTAGGTGATGTTGGACGCGTATTTGGTCTCCTTGGGGGTGGCGGTCAGGCCGATTTGAATGGCTTCGGAAAAGTAGTCTAGGATCTCACGCCATGCGGAATCCTCGGCAGCGCTGCCTCGGTGGCACTCGTCGATGATAATGAGATCGAAGAAGTCTGGGGAGACGCTTTTGAAGATTTTGTCTTCCTCGTCCGGTCCGGTGAGAGCTTGGTAAAGGCCGAGATAAACCTCGTAGGAGGGATCGATCTTCCGGTTCTTAATCTTGGTCATGACCGAGCCGAATGGCTTGAAGTCATTCACCAGTGTCTGGTCGGCTAGGACGTTCCGGTCGACGAGAAAAAGCGTGCGCTTGGCTCTTCTTGCCTTCCAGAGGCGCCAGATGATTTGGAAGACGGTGTAGGTCTTGCCTGTGCCAGTCGCCATAACGAGGAGTAGGCGCCTATCGCCCTTGGCAACACCTTCGATCACGCGATTGATTGCCTCGCTCTGGTAATAGCGCGGCTCCTTTCCGTAGGCGTCCAAGTGGTACGGTTCAAGGACGAGCTCTTCTTGTGAGTCGGTAATTCTCCGATGCTTCTTGTACCGATTCCAGATCTCGTCGGGTGACGGAAATGCATCAAGCGCGAACTCGCACTCAATGTCCTCGCCGGGACCAGGAACTTTGTTGTGCGACGCGAAGGCGTCGCCATTCGAGCTGAAGGCGCAGGGAAGGTCGAGAATGTCTGCGTAGCCCAACGCTTGCTGCATCCCGTGGCTGACGGTGTGGTTGTTGTCCTTGGCTTCGACGATGGCAATGGGAACTCCGGCTTCTTGCAACAAGACATAATCGGCGAATTTCTTCTTCTTCTTGTTCCGGGACGACATGTTGCCGCGAACCACAACAGGCCCCGGGGCCAGCGTAACCTCGCGGCGGATCTGTGTGAGCTGGTTCCAGCCCGCAGTCTTTATTGCAGGCGTGATCAAGAGGTCGCAGATGTCGATCTCGCTCAGTTGCTGTTTCTCCTGTTTCGTCATGCTGCGATGTGGTCGGGGTCAGAATGGGCGTGGGGAGACGCTGTGTCAAAGGTGTAGCCGATGTCGAAGACTCTTGCTGGGATCTCTGTACTCACGGCTGATGAATCATTCGACCGAGGCCACCCACTCCCCCACCACCACCATCTCCGCACCCTCATGCGGCGCAACGGTGATCGGCTCAAACTCCGGATCCAGCGGCAGCAGCTCGATGCTCTCGTGCCTCCACCCGTCTTCCGACACCGTCTTGGTTGAGTGGAACTTTTTAACCGTGAAACGCCCTCCGTTCTCCGGATCCCCCATCGAGTTGAACTGCACAAGGACGATGCGCCCCTCCCGCGATCCCGCCGGGCACGGGCGGAAGAGATTCCATGAGCCGTCTTTGATTCTCGGCTCCATCGACCGGCCCCGGACCCGGGCGATGAACATACCCGGCTTGAGGGGTGCCCCGGCCGCTTCGGCCCAGCCGATTTCCTCTGGCGTGCTTTCCGGTCCCCACAGTCCGGCGGCGGCTTCGAGGCTGTAAACGGGGACGAGCCGCGTGAACCTGTCCTTAGCAGCTGGGACCTCGACGAAACCGGGGAGGTCGTGGAATTCGGGTTCCTCGCTTTCCGCGGTTTCAGTTCCAGCGTGAATCACACTCAACGACGGAGCGACCGCGACCGGCTCAACCGCCCAGCCAGTCTCCGTCCTGGTGAAGGCGACGTGGTAGTTGGTTCCAGGGGCCCCTGCGTTCTCTCCGAACCAGCCACGCAGGAGCGGGAGGATTTGGTTTTCCTCGGTGCCGAGCGGCGAGGCCACGTTGCAGGCGACCTTCACGAACTTGAACACCCACAGACTGCCATCTGGAAGCGCGACAGTCGTCGGGCCCATCGGGCGGCCCGGTAGTTCCTCGACGGTGGGCAGCCGCAGGATGGGTTTGCCGCCGGAGTGGCTGACCTTGGCGAGGAAACGGCCTGCGTCGAGTTCCCCGGCCTTCTCGAGGCGCGTCTTCGCATAGTGCGCGAGCCGGTAGTCCACCAGCTCAGCGGTCATCGCTTCGAAGTCTGGCCGCAGCTTTTCAAGACACTGGAAGGCCTCGAGGAATCGGTCGCCCTCACGCTTGAACCATTGCCGCCCGCCCTGCTCCTCCATCCAGCGCGACAGCGGCCATTCCAGCCACCACGCGGCCCACGCACCGATCGGTGCCTTTGCCGGATCAGGAAATTCTTTGGTCGGCGGCAGGTCGTGGCGCAGCGTCGGATGCGACAAAAGAAACTCCCGGCACGCAGCTGCCAACCTCTCAATTTCCATCCCGTCCCACAGCGCATCGCGATCCAGCAGCACACGCAGCACGGCCATCTTGTACGACTTGTTGAGGCTGGTCGCCTCCAGCATGGCGAACCACGACCCGAAGGAGGCAAAGACCTCGCGCTCGTTTTCCGTCAGATCGTTCTCTTCAGAGACAAATCCGAACCACGACCCGAACCGGGCAGCGAGCGTGCGGGGCAGATAGCCGTGATGAAACAACTCGCCTGGCGAAGGTCGGCGACCAAGTTCGTCGCGCATGCTGCGGTAGGCTTCGACCACCGCCGAGCCTGCCTTGGGCAGCAGGCGCAGCATCAGCTCCTTGGCCTCGACTTCGAGATCGAGCAGGCAGCCTTC
>JAIXPK010000043.1 GCA_027486335.1 Verrucomicrobiaceae bacterium
AGCCTTTACATGCCGGGGCGTGGCGGGGTGTATGCGTCGGAGGTGAGGGTGACGGACGGGAAGTGGCATCATGTGGCGGTGGTGCTGGAGAGCGGGCGGGTGCGGTTGTTTGCGGATGCGGTGGCGGTGCTGGACCGGAGTGCTCCGGTGGGGCCGGGAGGGGCGGCGGAGGGACGGTTCTGCATTGGGCAACTGGATGAAGGCGGGTTGCCGGCTGCGGGGCTGATTGATGACGTGTTAGTGAGACGGGGAGTGCATGTGCCGGTGGCGCTGCCGGAGAAGGCGGCGGAGGACGATGCGGACACGATTGGGAGGTGGTCGCTGGATGAGGTGCCGAGTGGGCCTCAGCGGGTGAAGACGGCGGCATTTTTTCCGGAGTTCGGGCCGTTGCGGCCGCGGGAGCATCCAGGGGCGCGGGAGGAGAAGCAGGGGAGGCGCGTGTTTGATTTTTATGCGAAGGAGGTACTGAGGTTTGCTAGCGAGGACGAACCGGGATTGCTGCCGGCGTTTCCGGGGCTGGATGGCGGCGGGTCGGGCCACTTCGGGGTGCAGAGTGAGGAATCGTGGGACGATGCGCGGTGGCGGGAGATGGACACGGGGAGTGTGCGTTGCGGTGTTTTCAGTGATGGGGCGGTGATGGTGCCGGGGGCGATTTGTGTGACGGCGGGTCGGTGGCAGGGCGTATTTGATCCTGGGACGATGACGTGGGTGGCGTTCTGGCGCGGTGACCCGGCGAAAGTGGGGACGAGACGATTCGGGTTTCTTGAGGGCTTGCAGCCTCCGGTTTTTCCGATGCATCCTGATCCGCCTGAACCGCCGCCCGGCGGTTCAGTGGTTTTCAGGGGGTGGCATCGGTATGGTGGGACGACGGTGCTGGCATATGATGTGGATGGGGTGCGGTGGATTGAGGCGATGCTGGTGGATGGGGAGGGATTGCGGCGGGTGCGGGGACCGGCGGCGGGGAGCGTGCTGGAGGCGCTGACGCGCGGCGGACCGCAGCTATGGCCGGATGTTTTTGTGACACGGTGGGTGAGGGGTCGCGGCGAGCCGTTTGCGGTGGACACGCTGGAATTGCCGAAAGGCGATCCATGGCGGACCGTGTTTCATGTGAGTGCGCTGACATTTCTGGCGGATGGTCGGGCGGCGGTGGCGACGTTTGCGGGGGATGTGTGGGTAGTGGACGGGATGGGGGCGGATGCGGAGGAGGCGACGTGGCGGAAGGTGGCGGGCGGGTTGCACCAGCCGATGGGGATTGCCGAGGAGGCGGGGGATCTGGTGGTGCTAGGGAGGGATCAACTGACGCGGTTGCACGATCTGAACGGGGATGGCGAGGCGGACTGGTATGAGAGTGCGGCGCGGGGCTGGGTGTGTCCGACAGGCGGGCATGATTATGTGAGCGGGCTGGCGCGGGATGGGGAGGGAAGGTGGTGTTTTGCGTCCGGGGTGCTGGGCGTGTGCCGGATCGGGGCGGAGGGAAAAGCGGAGCCGGTGGCGACGGGATTGCGGAATCCTAACGGACTGACGGCGGATTTGTCAGGGAGACTGCTGACGGCATCGCAGGAAGGCGACTGGGTGCCGGCGACGGGGATTGTGCAGGTGGAGGAGGGCGGGCATTACGGGGCGGGCGGGCCGCGGGACGGGGCGCTGGGGGATTTGCCGCCATTGCTGTGGCTGCCGCGCGGAGTGGATCATGCGGCGGGAGCGCCGGTGCAGTTGAGGGGCTTGAGCTGGCCGGTGCGGGATCCGCTGGTGCATCTGGCGTGGGGGAGTGCGCAGGCGGTGCTGCTGCTGCGCGATGAGAGCGGAGGGATGTGGCAGGGATGCGGGGTGCCGCTGCCGATTGAGTTTGCTGCGGGGCCGCATCGGGCGGCGGTGCGGCCGTCGGACGGGGCGATGTGTGTGGCGGGGATGACCGGTTGGGGGACGTATGGGGCGGCGGAGGGATCGTTGCAGGCGGTGCGGTGGACGGGCGGGATTCAGGTGCTGCCGGAGCGGGTGGAGGTGAGGGAGAATGGGATTCTGATAGGGTTCAGTGGAGAGGTGACGCTGCCGGAGGGGTTTCGTGCGGGGGCGCAGCAATGGAATTACCAACGGAGTGCGTCGTACGGGAGCGAGGAGTATTCGGTGCTGCATCCGGGGCAGGTGGGGCATGACCGACTGGAGGTGACGAGGTGTCTGCTGCGTGAGGGAGGGAGGGCGTTGTTCGTGGAGATTCCGCAGCTGATTCCGGCGGATCAGGTGCATGTGCATCTGCCGCTGCCGCGGCTGGCGGGTCGGGATTTCTATTTCACGGTGCACCGGTTAGGGCCGCCGCTGACGGATATTGCGGGATGGAAGCCGGTGGAGAAGCGGCGGGCGGGAGGTCGGGCGGGAGGGGAAGTGGCGGTGATGCCGGTGCCGTGGGAGAAAGGCGAGCCGGGGAGGGCGCTGCGGGTGCCAGTGGCGGCGGGATTGCAGTTCGGGGTGAAGGAATTGCGGGTGAAGCGGGGCGAGCGGATCAGCCTGACATTGGAGAATCCTGACATCATGCCGCACAACTGGGTGCTGGTGGCGGCGGGGGGCGTGGAGCGGACGGGGGCGCTAGCGGATGCGATGGTGACGGCGGCGGATGCGGTGGCGAGGCATTTTGTGCCGCCGGACGCGCCGGTGCTGGTGCATACGGGATTGGTGGCGGCGGGGACGAGCGGGGTGATTCACTTCAATGCGCCGGAGCAGGCGGGGCGTTATCCTTATTTGTGCACGTTTCCTGGGCACTGGCGGCTGATGCAGGGGGAGATGGTGGTGGAGTGATGGGGGG
>JAIXPK010000171.1 GCA_027486335.1 Verrucomicrobiaceae bacterium
GCCCACGCCATCCTCTCCGCCGCCATGCTCCGCCGCTTCCTCGAAGCCGATGGCGAAAACACCGCCGTCCCCTGCGCCCCAAACGCCCTCATCCTCTTCAGCCCAGTCACTGACACCTCCCGCAACTCAGGCGCCGGCTTCGACCGCTTCCCTGACAAATCCACCGCACGCCACGCCGACCTCATCGCCGCCGTCCGCAGTCGCCTGCCCCCAATGCTCATCTTCCACGGCACCGCCGACCGCGTCGTCCCCTTCGCCAACAGCAAAAAATTCCGCCGCCGCAACTGGTGGCGCCGCAACCTCTGCCGCCTCCGCCCCTTCGAAGGCAAAGGCCACGGCTTCTTCAACTTCAATGTCAGTGTCCGCGTCTACGAACTGACCCTCTCGGAAATCGACGCCTTCCTCGTCGAACTCGGCTTCCTCCCCAAAAACCCCGACGACGACGGGGTCCCCCGCCTCGGCTAACCCACACCACCATGGACTTCAGCCGCCCCTTCACCGACTCCCCTCCCGCCGCTCTCCTTTGCTTCGACTTCGACGGCACGCTCGTCGACAAACCCTCCGACCCATACGATATCGCCAATCTCGAATCCCGTCTCGCCCACCTCCGCCGCCGCGGCGCAGCATGGGGCATCAATACCGGACGCTCCCTCCTCCACACGCTCGAGGGCCTTCGCGAACACGGCTTCCAGTCCATCCCGGACTTCATCATTGCCCGCGAATCCGAAATTTACCACCGCACCGCAGAACGCCGCTGGGGTCCCCTCGGTGACTGGAATCTCCGCTGCCTCGAAGTCCACAGACACTTCTACAAATCCCACGCCAGGTTCTTCAAACTCCTCCGCCGCCACCTCGCCGCGGAACTCAAAGGCGCTCGCTTCATCGAAGACCACTCCGAACCCGCCGGCATCGTCACCAATGACGAACCTCTCATGGAACGCGTCGTCCACTGGATCGAAGCCCATCGCAACGCATGGCCAGACCTCGCCTATCAGCGCAATAGCATCTGGCTCCGCTTCACCCACCGCAACTACAACAAGGGCTCAGCACTCCTCGAAATCCGCAGGCTCTCAGGCATCGGCCCCGAATTCACCTTCGTCGCCGGCGACAACCACAACGACTTCCCCATGCTCCACACCGAAGTCGCCCACGGCATCGCCTGCCCAGCCAACGCCATCCCCGAAATCTCCTCCCACGTCGCCAGCCTCGGCGGCTACGTCGCTAACCACTCCGCCACCAAAGGCATCACCGCCGCCCTCGAACACTTCTTCTACCAGGATCCCTCCGACTGGGCCGGAGCCTGACCCCGCCTAACCAACACCGGAAACCTCCATGAAACCCCCGCATCTCTGGTTCCTCGCCACTTCCGTCTCCATCCGCCTCTCCTGCGACCAGGGCCACGACGGGGTCTCCATCCTCGAACACCTCGTCCCCCACGGCGATTCACCCCCGCTCCACATCCACCGCAACGAAGACGAAATCTTCCACATCCTCGAAGGAACCTTCCGCTTCGAAATCAACGGGCAATCCCTAACCGCATACCCCGGCACCATCCTCCTCGCTCCCAAAGGCACCCCGCACTCCTATCGCGCCGAATCCCCGGAAGGCGGTCGCTTCCTAACCACCACCATCCACGGCGACTTCGAACGCTTCGTGCGCGCCATGGGCCAACCAGCCCCCCACCCCGGCCTCCCCAATCCAACCGCACCCCCTTCCCCGGAAGCCATCCAACACCTCGTCACCACCGCCGCCCACTTCGGCATCGACATCGTCGGCCCACCCCTCCTCTGATCCCACCGCTCCGGTTCAACCGTCACAAACGCGGAAAACCCAACTGGACTAGTGTAGTCTTACAGATGGTATCTTATGGACGAGGGATCTTTTCCGAGTCCACGGCGCGAGGAGGGCGCGAATCAGGATTCGCAACCGACGATCAACACAGGAATCGGGAAAAAGACCCGTCCCCTACCCCATCCGCAGTGCGGCTCAATCCTCCTTCCTTCCCTCAAAATCAGAAGATACCATCTGTAAGACGGGCTGCCCTAGCACTAAGGCAAGACGGGCGTTCGCTGGACCTGACCCAGCCCCTGACAACGCCCCAACCCGAAGGCCGGTCCCGCCTCTGCTCCATTCATCACCGCAAGTTGTCCCCACGGAACACGCCATAGAAGCCCAGAGCAATGCTCTGCACTCACCTCCCGCCCGCCCCCCAACTCAGATCGTCCGGCGCTTCCGCTTCAGCTTCAGCTGCGCAATGCTGTTCAGAATCGCAGCCTCCGTCGCCGCCACTTCCTCGGAAGTCAGGTCACCGACTCCCTTCAGGCGATCCTGCGCCCGGGTCAACGCCGCTTCCACCACGCCCTCGTCAATCTTCTCAGCACCAATCGCCATGTCCGTCAGCACGTTCACATGGTTGCCTGTAATCTCGACAAACCCTGCCCCTACCGCCAGTTCATGCGTCTGCCCGTCCTTCGTATAGCGCAATTCCCCGGGCTCCAGCGTTGATACCAGATTAGCGTGCGAAGGCAGCACCCCCATCTCCCCTAACGCACCAGGAAGCACGACACCGGAAATGTCGTCCGCAAATGCCTTGCCTTCAGGTGTCACGATTTCAAGACGGAATGCCATGGTATTGGTCGGTATGTGGTTCCCGGAAAGCCCTCGGCACCGCAACCCCGGATTCTCATCCCGGAACACACGCCGCTACTCCCCGCTTCTTTCACACTCAGGACTTCTGCACCGTATCGATGCCACCCTTCATGTAGAAGTTCGCCTCAGGCACGTCGTCGTGCTTGCCATCAAGAATCTCGGCAAAACCCTTCACCGTGTCCTTAACCGGAACATACACGCCCTCCACCCCAGTGAACACCTGCGCCACCGCAAACGGCTGGCTCAGGAACCGCTGAATCTTCCGCGCACGGAACACCGTCAGCTTGTCCTCGTCATTCAGTTCATCCATCCCCAGAATCGCAATGATGTCCTGCAAGTCCTTGTAACGCTGCAGCACCCGCTGCACCCCGCGCGCCACCCGATAGTGCTCCTCACCCACAATCTCAGGCGCCAGCGCCTTCGACACCGATGACAACGGATCCACCGCAGGATAAATCCCCAACTCAGCCAGCGACCGCTCCAGCACCACCGTCGAGTCAAGGTGCGCAAACGTATTCGCCGGCGCAGGGTCAGTAAGGTCGTCCGCAGGCACATACACCGCTTGGAACGATGTGATCGAACCAGTCTTCGTCGACGTAATCCGCTCCTGCATCGCTCCCATTTCAGCGGCCAGCGTCGGCTGGTAACCCACCGCCGATGGCGTCCGACCAAGCAAGGCCGACACTTCAGAACCAGCCTGCGAGAACCGGAACACGTTGTCGACAAACATCAGCACGTCCTGGTTCTTCTCATCCCGGAAATACTCCGCCATCGACAGCGCCGACAGCGCAACCCGCAGACGCGCTCCCGGTGGCTCGTTCATCTGCCCGTAAACCAACGCCACTTTCGACCCCTCCTTCAGAATCGGCCGTCCACCGCTGTCCTTCTTCGGGTGCCCATGCTCGTCACGCTCCGTCGCAATAACCCCGGACTCAATCATTTCCCAGTAAAGGTCATTCCCTTCCCGGGTCCGCTCACCAACCCCCGCAAACACCGAGTAACCCCCGTGCCCCTTCGCAATGTTGTTGATCAACTCCATGATCACCACCGTCTTGCCCACACCAGCACCACCAAACGCTCCAACCTTACCACCCTTCGTAAACGGACAAATCAGGTCAATCACCTTGATCCCCGTCTCAAGAATCTGCGCCGACGGATTCTGATCCACCAGCTTCGGTGCCGCACGGTGAATCCCATAACGCTTCTCCACCTTCGGCGCCGGTTGGTCATCCACAGGATCACCAGTCACATTGAAAATCCGTCCCAAGACGTTCTCACCAACTGGCACCGTGATCGGCCCGCCCGTATCATTCGCCGGCAGCCCACGCTTCAAACCTTCCGTCCCGCTCATCGCCACAGAACGAACCCATCCATCCCCAAGGTGCTGCTGCACTTCGCAAATCAGCCGCGTCGCCTTGCCGTTGACTTCAAAATTAATCTCCAGCGCGTTGTAAATGGCAGGAAGCTTGCCGGTTGCCGAAAAGTCGACGTCCACAACCGGACCGATGATTTGTACGATTTTACCGAGGTTGCTCATGGGAACGAAAAGGTGAATGGCTGAAACGAAAAAATAGGGTTCTGTGATTATTCGAGGGCCATCTTGGCCGTGGTGATTTCAAGCAACTCGTTGGTGATCGCCGCCTGACGCACCTTGTTGTACTCCAGCGTCAGATCCTTGATCATCTGCTTCGCATTGTCCGTGGCGTTCTTCATCGCCACCATCCGGCTCGAGTGCTCCGATGCCCGCGCTTCCAGCATCATCTGGAAAAGAGTGTTGTTCACATACTGCGGCAGCACCTTCGCAAATACTTCCCGCACCGACGGCTCGAACGCATAGTCCATCACCGGCTGCGCCGTCATATCAATCGGCTCGCCCATCCCCGTCCCGCCCTCATAACTCCGCTTACCTCCCAGCGTCACCGGATTCACAGGCAGCAACTGCTCCACCGTAGGAACCGTCGTCACCGTATTGATGAAATTCGTGAACGCCACCCGCACACACCGATACTCCCCACTCAGAAACTTCTCCTGCACAAACACCCCCACCGACCGCAATTCCGCAAAACGTGCCGGATCCTTGATCGTGAAATCAGCCATCAGATTCCGCTTCATCCGAGCCAGCTGCTGCGCACCCTTCCTCCCCACCGTGATGAAATCTGCATCCGCAGACGTCACCGATGTGATCACCTTCTTAATCAGGTTCGTGTTCAGCGCCCCGCACAATCCCTTGTCCGTACTGATCACCACCACCAGCTCCTTCTCACCCTTCCCCTCGGAAAAATACGGGTGCACTCCCTCGTCCGCTCGCTCCTTCAAACTCACCAGTACCCGATTCATCAAATCAGCATAGGCACGCCCATTCGTGGCCGCATCCTGCGCCTTCTTCATCTTCGCAGCCGCCACCAGCTGCATCGCCTTCGTGATCTGGGCGGTATTCTTGACCGACTTGATGCGGCGGCGGATGTCACGCGTGCTGGGCATGGTTCAAAGGAGTGTTCAGTTTTCGGTTTTCAGTTCCCAAGTCTCAGAGTTTCCAGCCTTCGGCCTTCCTCCCCAATTCCCAAGCGTCCCGCGACCTTCCATCATTACTTCCAGGAACTCTTGAAGTCTTCAATCGCCTGCTTCAGATCCGCTTCCGTCCCATCAAGCGACTTCTTGTCGTAAATCGTCTGCAGCAACGCCTCTTTCCGCGTCATCAGAAACTCTTCCATCTTCGCCTGGCACTCACGCACACGGTCCACCGGCACGTTGTCAAAGTACCCCTTCTGCATCGCATACAGATTCGCCACCATGATCGGCAGGCTCTTCGGCTGATACTGCTGCTGCTTGAACAACTCCACAATCCGCGCACCACGATCCAGTTTCGCCTTCGTCGCCGCATCAAGGTCAGACCCGAACTGCGCAAACGCCGCCAGTTCCCGGAACTGCGCCAAGTCAAGCTTCGTCGTCCCGGCCACCTTCTTGATCGCCTTCGTCTGCGCCGCAGAACCCACCCGGGACACCGACAGACCCACCGAAATCGCCGGACGAATCCCCTGATAGAACAAATCCGTCTCAAGGAAGATCTGACCGTCCGTAATCGAAATCACGTTCGTCGGAATGTACGCCGAAACGTCACCCGCCTGCGTCTCAATGATCGGCAGCGCCGTCAGCGACCCACCACCGTAATTCTCATTCACCCGCGCCGAACGCTCCAGCAGCCGGCTGTGGAGATAAAACACGTCCCCTGGATAGGCCTCACGACCCGACGGGCGCTTCAGAATCAGAGACACCTGACGATACGCCACCGCCTGCTTCGAAAGGTCGTCAAACACAATCAGCGCATCCATCCCTTGGTCCATGAACCACTCACCCACCGAACACCCGGAATACGGGGCCAGATACTGGCTCACCGCAGAATCCGACGCCGACGCCGAAATCACCACCGTGTAATCCATCGCCCCGGCATCCTCCAGAGTCTTGATCACCCGCGCCACGTTCGACTGCTTCTGCCCGATCGCCACGTAAATGCAGTACAGCGGCTTGTGATCCTTCAACTTGCCCTGCTCCGCCAAACGGTTCTGATGCGCCTGCGCAATGATCGTATCCACCGCAATCGTCGTCTTGCCAGTCGAACGGTCACCAATGATCAATTCCCGCTGACCACGCCCAATCGGAATCATCGCGTCAATCGGCAGAATCCCCGTCTGCACAGGCACCGACACCGACTGCCGCGTAATAATCCCCGGCGCAATCTTCTCCACAGGATACTGCGCCGACGCCTGAATCGGTCCCTTCCCGTCAATCGGCTCACCCAGCGTGTTGATCACACGACCAAGCAATCCCTTACCCACTGGCACCGAAAGCAACCGACCCGTCGTCTTCACCTCGTCGCCCGCCTTGACGTGCGTCGCATCGCCCAGCAACACGCAACCAACTTCCGTCTCTTCAAGGTTCAACGCGAGACCAAACACCCCACCGGGGAATTCAATCATCTCGTTCAGCATGACGTCCGAAAGTCCTTCAATGCGCGCGGCACCGTCACCGATTTCACGGACGACACCAACGTTCGAGCGGGTCGC
>JAIXPK010000475.1 GCA_027486335.1 Verrucomicrobiaceae bacterium
ATGGGGACGGCGGCGACGATGATGAGTGTGGCGGAGGCGATGGGGATGACGCTGCCGGGGGCGTCGGATATTCCGGCGGTGCATGCGGCGCATGCGCGGATGGCGACTGGGTGCGGGCGACGGATTGTGGAGATGGTGTGGGAGGACTTGAAGCCGTCGGATGTGCTGAGCCGGGAGTCGTTTGAGAATGCGATCACGGCGTTCATGGCGTTAGGGGGGAGTACGAATGCGATGGTGCATATAGTGGCGATGGCGCGGCGTGCGGGGGTGGAGCTGGTGCTGGAGGATTTTGACAGGATATCGCGGCGGACCCCGCTGATTGCGAATCTGCGGCCGGCGGGGAAGTACCTGATGGAGCATTTCCATGATGCGGGGGGATTGCGGGCGGTGCTGGAGCGGATCCGGCCGCTGCTGCATGCGGACGTGCTGACGGTGAGCGGGAAGACGCTAGGAGAGAATATAGCGGGGGCGGAAGTGTTTGATGAGGACGTGATTCTGACGCCGGAGGCCCCGCTGGCGGCGGAGGGCGGGACATTCATTCTGCGGGGGAATCTTTGTCCGCGGGGTGCGGTGATCAAGCCTGCGGCGGCGGATCCCAGATTGCTGAAGCATACTGGGCCGGCGCTGGTGTTTGATGCCTATCCGGATTTGAAGGCGGCGATTGACCGGGACGATCTGGAGGTGACGGCGGACACGGTGTTAGTACTGAGGAATGCGGGGCCGGTGGGCGGGCCGGGGATGCCGGAGTGGGGGATGCTGCCGATTCCGAAGAAGCTGCTGAAGGCGGGCGTGCGGGATATGGTGCGGCTGTCGGATGCGCGGATGAGCGGGACGAGTTACGGGACGTGTGTGCTGCACATTGCGCCGGAGTCGGCGGAGGGCGGGCTGCTGGGGTTGGTGAGGACGGGGGATCTGATTGAGCTGGATGTGCCGGGTCGGACCCTGAATCTGCTGGTGGGCGAGGAGGAGCTGGCGGAGCGGCGGGCGGCGTGGCGTGCGCCGGTGGAGCGTTATGCGCGGGGGTACGGGCGGTTGTTTCTGGATGAGATCACGCAGGCTGACGAGGGATGTGATTTCCGGTTTCTGGCGGGAAGGGAGCCGACGCCGGAGCCTGACATTTTCTGAGGGATTGGCTAGGGAGTGGTAGCGGTGGGGAAAGAAAAGCCCCGCCGGCTGCGGCGGGGCAGCGGGCGGGGCGCGAAGAGGAGAGTTAGAGAGTGTCAGAGTGCGGCGCTGGCGCGACGGGCGCTGGCTTTGAGGCGGAGGGCGTTGAGGGAGATGAAGCCAGTGGCGTCGTTCTGGTTGTAGCTCTGGGTGGGGTCTTTTTCCATGGTGGCGATGGCTTCGTCGTAGAGCGAGAAGGCGCTGCGGCGGCCTGCGGCCATGATGTTGCCCTTGTAGAGTTTGAGGCGGACCTCGCCGGTGACGTGTTTCTGGGATTCGGTGACGAGGGCCTGGAGGGCGTCGCGTTCCGGGGAGAACCAGAAGCCGTTGTAGACGAGGGCGGCGTATTTGGGGATGAGACTGTCGCGGAGGTGCATGACCTCGCGGTCCATGGTGATGCTTTCGACCTGGCGGTGGGCGGCGAAGAGGATGCTGCCGCCTGGGGTTTCGTAGACGCCGCGGCTTTTCATGCCGACGAAGCGGTTTTCGACCATGTCGACCCTGCCGCAGCCGTTGCGGCCGCCGAGGGCGTTGAGGACCTTCATGATGCCGTAGGGCGAGAGGTAGGTGAAGCCGTCTTTGACTGCGAGAGGGGTGAGGCCGAACTGGGAGAGGAGGGCGTCGGTGCCGTCGGCTTTGAGGGCGGTGCAGAGACCTTTATCGAAGAGGAGGTGGACGTATTCTGGTTGGTCCGGGGCGTCTTCGGGGGCGACGCTGAGTTTGTACATGTCGCGGGCGGAGGGGGCAGTGGCGTCGAACCACGTGTCTTCGAGCATGCCTGCTTCGAAGCTGATGTGGAGGAGATTCCGGTCCATGCTGTAGGGCTTTTTGGCGGAAGCCTGGACGGGGATGTTGTGTTTTTCGGCGTAGGCGATCATTTCGGCGCGGCCTGGGAATTCGGCGCGGAAGTCGTCCATGCGCCATGGGGCGATGACGACGAGTTTGGGGGCGAGCATGGCGGCGCTGAGTTCGAAGCGGACTTGGTCGTTGCCTTTACCGGTGGCACCGTGGGCGACGGCGTCGGCGTTTTCGCGGAGGGCGATTTCGACCATGCCTTTGGCGATGCAGGGTCTGGCGATGGAGGTGCCGAGGAAGTACTGGCCTTCGTAGATGGCACCGGCCTGGAACATGGGGAAGATGTAATCGCGGGCGAATTCCTCGCGGAGGTCGCCGATGAAGCACTTGGAGGCGCCGGTGGTGGTGGCTTTTTCTTCGAGGCCGTCGAGTTCTTCTTCCTGGCCGACGTCGGCGCAGTAGGCGACGATCTCGCACTGGTACTTGTTTTTGAGCCAGGAGAGGAGGACCGAGGTATCCAGACCGCCGGAGTACGCGACAACGATTTTCTTCATAGGAAGTGGGAGCGAAGCACAGGGGTTGGAAAACGCAACGGGTGTGCCGATGGGGGAGCGAATCCATGATTGCATGGAGGTGGAAACGGCGGCCAGTGGGTTGATTCCGCCATGGAGACTGCTGCTGCCTTTGCCCCTGCCAATATATCGCTGGTGTTTGAGACGTACGAAGCCGAGCCGCCGCATGGTCGGGGGTCGCTGGGAGTGGGGATCACGTTGACGGAGGGGGTGAGGGTGGAGGTGAGCCGGGCGAGGGGTGGGGAGACGGAGATTTTGGTGGGAGGGGAGATGTGGGAATTTCCGACGGTGCGGGCGGTGGTGGGGGAATTGACGCCGGTGCCGATGCGGCTGGAGGTGACGGCGGCGTTTCCGTTTGGGTGCGGGTTCGGGATGAGCGGGGCGAGTGCGCTGGCGGCGGCGCATGCGGTGGATCGGCTGCTGGGGTTGGGGCGTGAGGCGGAGGAGCTGGGGATGGTGGCGCACCGTGCGGAGGTGGCGAATGCGACGGGGTTGGGGGATGTGGGGGGGCAGTGCAATGGGGGGATCATGATCAAGCGGAAGCGGTTTGCGCCGCTGACGGTGGAGCAATTGCCGGTGCGCGGGCAGACGCTGCATGTGGGGATTTTCGGGCCGATTCTGACGAGCAGCGTGATCAACAGTCGGGAGAAGCTGGAGAGGATCAATCGGGCGGGGCACGCGGCGATGGCGGAGATTGGCGAGATCGGGGAGGCGCTGGACATGGATTGGCTGCTGAGGATTTCGCGGCGGTTTGCGGAGGAGAGCGGGTTGCTGACGAGCGAGCGGCTGATGGAGGCGATGGGAGCGGCGGAGGCGGGGGGATATGCGGCGAGCATGGTGATGCTGGGTGAGGCGCTAGTGGCGACGGGTCCGTTTCCGGGGAGTCGGGCGGTGGAGATTCTTTATGGAGGCGTGCGGGTGGAGCGGTGAGCGGGCGGGAGGAGGGAGTTATGAGAGCGAGTGAGGCGGTGCTGCGGATTGATCCTGAGGGGAGACTGTGCTGGGCGAAGGGTGTGGTGGTGGATGGTTGGGCGGAGGTGCGGCGTCGGGAGGTGGAGATGGCGTTCGGTGTCAGTGAGGCAGATGGATTGCTGGCGCTGGCGGGGTTGGCTGGTGAGGGGGAAGTTCCGGTGGAGGTGCGGTGGTGGCGGGGGTTAGGAAGACGGTTTCTAACGAAGGCGTGTCATTTGCCGGGGTTGGCGGGAGGCGGGGGATGGGGCGAGGGAGTGCCGGTGCCGGGTGGAGAGGAATTGGCGGGAATGGTGGCGACGGCTCCGGCGGCGGGCGGGATGGAGTATCTGAGTGCGGGACTGCTGGAGGAGAAGTGGGCGGGGATGAATCGGGCGATGGCGGAGCGGAGTGCGGGAAGGGAGGTGGCGGCGGTGCTGGCGGCGATTCATCCGGGGTGGCGGATGGTGGGGCGGGTGACGCTGCACCTAGCGGAAAACCGGCAGAACGCGGAGCGGCCGTTTGCGTTTCTGGCGACGGCGGCGCGCGGGCTGGATGGGGAGGGGAAGACTCAGTATGTGCCGCTGGGGCAGGCGTTGAAGGATGCGGCGGCGGCAGAGGACAAGGGCGTGCTGCAGACATTGCTAGGTCCGCTGGACCGGGCGGCGGCGGCGAGCGAGTGGATGCGTGAGATGGTGGAGAGCCGCCGGGTGTTTCAGGTGCTGGGGTGGACGGCTGAAGAAGCGTGGGAGTTTCTGCGGGAGATTCCGAGATTTGAGGAGACGGGATTGATGGTGCGGGTGCCGGACTGGTGGTCGGGCGGGCGCGGGCGGACGCGGGTGGTGGCGCAGGTGACGGTGGAGAGCGGGGGGCGGCGCGGGGGGATGGGGGAGGAAGCGGTGCTGCGGTTTGATGTGAGGGCGGCGGCGGGTGGTGCGGTGCTGACGGAGGCGGAGTTGGAGCGGATCATGAGCAGTGAGGCTCCGTTGGTTTCGCTGAAGGGTCAGTGGGTGGAAGTGGACCGAAGGAAGCTGCGGGAGGCCTTGGAGCGGTGGCAGATGGCGGCGGCTGCGAATGCGCGGGGGATTCCGTTTCATGTGGGGATGCGGATGCTGTCGGGGCTGGCGGGCGGGTTGCCGACCCTGCCGGCGGAGGAGGGAGGGGAGTGGAGCGAGACGGTGGCGGGAGGTGAGTTGGAGGCGCGGTTGGAGGGATTGCGGGGGTTGAGGGATGCAGAGAAGCTGGAGCTGCCGGAGGTGCCGGGGCTGCTGGCGGAGTTGCGGAGTTATCAGCGGGCGGGGACGGCGTGGGTGCGGCAATTGACGGGATCGGGGATGGGGGCGTGTCTGGCGGACGATATGGGGTTAGGGAAGACCCTGCAGGTGATTGCGTGGCTGCTGCTGAGGCGGGCGGAGTGGCCGGAAGGGAAGGCGCGGCTTCCGTCGCTGCTGGTGGTGCCGGCTTCATTGTTAGGGAACTGGACGCGGGAGATCCGGAAGTTTGCGCCGGGGCTGGGGTATGTAGTGGGGCACCGGTCGGCGATGGAGGGTGCGGAGTGGCGGCGGTTCAATGCGGGGACGCATGAAGTGTTAAGGAGCGGGGAGCTGGTGATCACGACGTACACGGTTCTGACAAGGATTGAGGCGCTGGCCGGGGTGGAATGGGATGCGGTGATTCTGGATGAGGCGCAGGCGGTGAAGAATCCCGGGACGGCGCAGGCGCGGGCGGTGAAGTCGATGCTGGCGGGTTGCCGGGTGGCGCTGACGGGGACGCCAGTGGAGAACCGCCTGACGGATTTGTGGAGCCTGTTTGATTTTCTGAATCCCGGGCTGCTGGGGAGTGCTGCGGATTTCGGGGCGCTGACGAAGCGACTGGAGAAGCATCCGGAGGGCATGGCACCTTTGCGGCGGCTGGTGCAGCCGTTCATTCTGAGGCGGATGAAGACGGATCCAGGGATTGCGCCGGAGCTTCCGGCGAAGACGGAAATGCCGTCGTGGTGTCTGCTGAGCCGGAGGCAGGTGGTGCTGTATCAGAGGGCGGTGAATGCGATGGCGAAGGAGCTGGCTGCGGCGGACGATCCGGTGCAGCGGCAGGGGGTGGTGCTAGGGTCGCTGCTGCGGCTGAAGCAGATCTGCAATCATCCGAGCCTGTTCAGCGGGGATGCGGTGTATGATGCGGCGGACAGCGGGAAGTTCGGGCGGCTGGCGGAGATTTGTCAGGAGATTGCGTCGCGCGGGGAGAGAGTGCTGGTGTTCACGCAATTCCGGGAGATGACGGGGCCGCTGGCGGCGCATCTGGAGACGGTCTGGGGGATGCCTGGTCTGGTGCTGCATGGAGGGACGCCGGTGGTGCAGCGACAGCAGCTGGTGGAGCGGTTTCAGGCGGCTGGGGGGCCGCCGTTTTTTGTGATCAGTGTGAAGGCCGGGGGAACTGGGCTGACGCTGACAGCGGCGTCGCATGTGATTCATTTTGACCGCTGGTGGAACCCTGCGGTGGAGGATCAGGCGACGGACCGGGCGTACCGGATCGGGCAGACGAGACCGGTGATGGTGCACAAGTTCATCTGCGAAGGGACGCTAGAGGAGCGGATTGACTATCTGATTCGGGACAAGAAGCGACTGGCGACGGAGGTGCTGGAGGACCGGGATGGGTCGGCGGGGATGCTGCTGGCGATGAGTGATGAGGAGTTGCTGGGGATGGTGCAGTTGCAGCGGCGGTCTGACTAAGTGCGGAAAAAATGCAAATGCGGTGTTGCAGAATCCTGCGAGTGCAAGGATTGGTGAGGCATGAGCCCTGGTTCGGGTGTGCCCGGTCATGACGATCTGATCAAGAAACTGCTGCAGCAGCCGCGACTGTTTCGGGAGTTCTGTCGGGCGTTTCTTCCTGGGCTGGAGGGATTTGCGAGTCTTGAGGAGATTGAGTATCTGGACAAGGAGCATCCGGGATCGAAGCATCGGCCGCGCCGGTCCGGGGATCTGCTGATTCGCTTACGGCAGCGGGATGGCGAGGTGGGGTTTCTGGTGCACATTGAGAGTCAGAGCCGGGCGGAGGGGGCCATGATTGAGCGGGCGGTGGAGTATGCGATGCGGGACTGCATTCGATATGGAATGAAGGTGCTGCCGGTGGTGCTGCTGACTTATGCGAAGCCGGCGGTGGCGGTGCGGAATGAACTGCACTGGGATTTTGGCGAGCTTGCGAGTGTCCGGTTCAGGTGTCCGGTGGTGCAGTTCAGCGGCATGGATCCTGAGCCCTTTCTGCGGAGCCGGAATGTGGCGGCGCTGGCGCTGACGTCGCTGATGAAGCTGACGCCGGAGGAGCAGGTGCGCGCGATTGTGGAGACCCTTGCGGAGTCGGTGAGGCAGCGGCTTTCGGTGGAAGACACCGATGCGGTGATGGAGTTTATCCAGCACTATGTTCCGCTGGAGGAATCGCAGGCCTTGCAGATTGAGGCAACCATGGATAGGATGATCAGCAACGAACCCGAACTTGCCGCCATGCCGAAACTCGTCAATCCATTCATCCAGATCGGACGCATTCATGGGCGGCAGGAGGGCAGGCAGGAGGGTCGGCAAGAGGGGTTGGTGCAGATTGCGTCGAGGCAGGTGGGGCGGAAGTTTCCTGGGGAGGCTGGGGTGCTGGTGCCGCTGTTGGGGGGGCTTGATGAGGAGCGGTTGCTGGCGTTTGGCGAGGCGCTGCTGGGGATGGAGACAGCGGAGGAGTGCCGGCGGTGGCTGGAGCGGGCGGGCGCAGAGATGAGATTTTGAAGTGAAGTGGAATGGGGTGGGATCGTTGACTTGGCCCGAGGCGAGGTCTTCGGGGAGAGGTGCTGCGTGTTATGATCTGCCGTTGCGGGATTGCCGGGAATGGATAGGATGATCAGCAACGAACCCGAACTTGCCGCCATGCCGAAACTCGTCAATCCATTCATCCAGATCGGACGCATTCATGGTCGGCAGGAGGGTAGGCAGGAGGGCAGGCAGGAGGGTCGGCAAGAGGGGTTGGTGCAGATTGCGTCGCGGCAGGTGGGGCGGAAGTTTCCTGGGGAGGCGGGGGAGTTGGTGCCCGTGTTGGGCGGGCTTGATGAGGAGCGGTTGCTGGCGTTTGGCGAAGCGTTGCTGGGGATGGAGACGGCGGAGGAGTGCCGGGGGTGGCTGGAGCGGGCGGGGGTGATGGAAGGTTAGGGTTCTGGTGGTTCGGCGGGGTTTAGCGGTTCAGGCGTCGAGGGCGTCGACGATGGTTTTGGCGTGGAGGAGGAGGATGCCGGTGATGTCGTCGGCGCTTTGTTCGCGTTCGAGTTCACCCTGCATGATGTCGTGGATGAGAGCGCTGAAGAGGGGCCATTGGCGGTAGCCGCGGGTGAAGTGGCGAGCGGAGTCGAGGAGGGATTTGTCGGAAGAATTCTGGAGCCATGCGGCGTCGAGTTGATTGCGTGCGAGGGCTGCGGCGACGGCGGAAGCTGGGATGGGGTGGTCGCTGCGGCCGGCGCGGCGGAAGGCGAGCCATGCCCATGTGCCGTAGAGGAGGAGGAAGCCGCGGTCGTCGACGGTGCTGATGGAGGATTCGGCGCGGGCGAGGAGGTCTGCGAGGTGAGGTTGTTCGCGGATGAAGGCGTCGACGAGGTTTTCGGCGTGATCGTCGGAAGAGTTGTAGAGATCGTGCCATGCGTCCTGGACGGCGGCGGCGGAGACGGCCTGCATGAGAGTGACGATTGGCGGGGTGGGCGTGCGGGCAAGGGGAGCGGTGGAGGCGGTTCAGGGGGATCTGGCGGGCATGGGGGAGGTGGTGGGAGGGTTGCGGAAGAGGTGGGCGGCCTTGCCGGAGAGCCAGAGGTAGTGATCGCCGGGGACATCTGGTTCAGCGACGAACTGTGCGGGACTGGCGGGCGGGTCCTGACGGATTTTCATGATGGCGGTGCCTTCGTCGAGTTCGTCGAACATGGCGACGTAGACGGCGTCTGCTCCGGCGTTGCGGTAGGAGCGGAATTGTTCCCAGAGGAAGCGGCCGCCGAGTCTGGGGATGGCGTTGAGGGGTTCGGAGCGGTTTCTGGAGGCGGAGAGATTGTGCCAGCTGAAGCCTGGGAAGGCGACGGGGAGGAAGGAGATGTTGCGTGCGCGGCACCATGCGATGTCGGCTTTGGTGATTGTGGCGGCGTGCCGAGCGGCGGCTTCCGGGGAGTTGAAGCGGCCGACATTCCATGGGCTGATGACGTCTGCGGAGGCGGCTAGGGTGAGGAAGTCAGGATCGGCGATGGCGTCGCGGTCGAGGGAGCGCCAGAAGGCAGGGACGCCGAGCATGAGGGAGCAGTGGGCGTGGTTTTTAAAGAAGTCGATGAGTTGCCGCCATTGATCGAGGATGGGGGGGCGGTCGTTGAAGCCGCAGCCCCAGAGGGCGACGAGCGGTTTATCGAGGTGGCGAAGGAGAGCCGGGTTTTTGGAGGCGTCGGTGAGGTGGAATTCCTTTTCGAGGTGTTTCCAGTCGCTGATGACGGTGGCGGCGGCGTCTTTGGAGATGCCGGAGAGGTCGTACATGAGCGTCCATGAGCGGCCGGTGGAGGCGGCGGCGGAGCGGACCTCGCTGAGGATGGCGTCCTGGGGATTGCGGAGGTGTTCGGAGCGGGTGGTGCTGGCGAAGCGCTGGAGGAAGATGCCGTCGATGCCGTAGTCGCGCATCCATTGGAAGTGGAGTTGGATGACGGCTGGGGTGGTGGAGGAGAAGACCTCGGCTGGGGAGCCGTCCGGGTGGCGGAATGGTGTGGGGACGCGAGCTGCGGGTGGCAGTTCGCGGACATCTGGCCAGAGGTCGATGTGGCAGTGGTCTGGGGTGAAGGTGGCGGATGGAGAGTAGTGCTGCCAGCCGGAGTTGGAGCCGTCCGAGGGAGTGCGGAACCAGCCCTGGTAGCCAGCGAGGACCTTGCCGGAGAGCCCGGGGGCTGCTGCGGCGTGGATAGTGAAGGTGAGGGTGAGGGCGAGGAGGAGGCGAGCGATCATGGGCGCAGCTGAACCGAGAGCCGGAAGAGCCGTGGGGAGGGAGCGTTAGGGAGAGGGAGGGCGGATTCGATGGTGCCGTTGCCGAGATCCGCGCGAGTGGTGGGGGAGCCGGGGACCGGGGACCACGAAGAGAGGCCGGTTGAGGATTGGACCGAGTAGATGAGATCGGTGGCGGAGGCGAGCTGGCGGAAGATGAACTGGAGAGAAGCGGCTTCGGTGATGATGGATGGCGAGGCGGGAGTGGCGGCGTCCGATGGGGTGAGACCGGAGGCGTAGCGGAGCAGATTGGGGATTCCTTCGCCGGAGGAGTCGGCGGAGGGGCCGCTGATGGCTGGGTTGGCGAGGGCATCAGGGGAGAAGTGGGAGTGACGCCAGAGGTTGAATTCGGTGAGGGGCGGGCCGCCGGGGATGCCGGGGCTGCCGTTGATGCCGCCGAGGGCCCATGCGGCGGCACCGGGAGCGGTGGGGTTGGCTGGGTTGCGGAGGACGAGCGAGTGGCCGGCACCGTCGGAGGCGGGGGCCCATGAGTCGTCGTAGGTGATCGATTGGATAACGGTGCCGGCGGCGTCGACGAGAGTGACGGTTTCGCCGGCGTTGCTGAGGTTGTCGGGGGCGTAGGGGCCGGCGGGGGTGGTGGCTGGGCCGTAGCGAGCGGAGAAGGCGGCGGGGTTGCGGGCGATGGCGATGCGGGCGCCTGCGGGGAGGATGGTGTTAGGGGCGAAGGCGAAGCGGATGCCGTCGGTGAACTGGACGCCGGAGAGGTCGAGGGATTCGGTGCCGGTGTTGAGGAGTTCGATGAATTCGAATTCGTCGTTGTCGGTGGCGGCGGCAAGTTCTGCTGGGGAGGCGGGTTGGGCTGGGTTGTAGTGGATTTCGGCGATGCGGAGGAAGTCTCTGGCGAGCGGAGCGGGGAGAGAGTCGGTGATGGTGAGGGTAACGGAGCCGAGGAGTGTGCCGTCGCGGCTGAAGGCGTCGAGGGTGATGGCGTTAGGGCCGGAGACGAGCGGGAGGTCAGCGGACCATGTGGTGTTGCCGGTCCAGCGGAAGGCGAGTGGGACGGCGCTGTTGCGGCGGCTGATGGAGGCGATGTCGAGCCAGCCGGTGCCTGCGAGGGTGGTGGAGTGAGCGGCGACGGAGAAGTCGGTGCCGCCGTTAGTGGTGATGGCGAACGGGACGGAGGCAGGGAGCTGGGAGAGTGCGAACGTGCGGCGTGCGGCGAGCCAGTCGACGGAGGTGGAGTAGTTATGGCTGGTGACGCTGCCGTAGTGGGTGAGCCATGACTGGACGTAGGCGGGGTCGAGGGCGGTGAGGCAGAGGTCGCGGATGTGAGCGAGGTAGGCGCGGTTGTTGGCTGGGAGGAGAGTGAGTTTGCGGAGATTGTTATTGGTGAGGTTGAGTGCGGCGGTGGTGCCCTTATTCAGGAGGAAGTCCATGTCCCATGGGAGGAGGATGGCTTTGCCGGTGGTGGGGACGAAGAAGCGTGCGTTGTGGGGGAAGCCGCCGGTGAACCATGAGTCGTCGACGCCGAGGAGATTGGCGAGGGCGGTGGTGCGCATCCATTGATCCGGGTCGATGCGGCGGTTGGTTTCTGTTTCGAAGGCGGTGCCTGTGAGGGCCATGGACTGGCACATGCCGATGAGCTGGGAGTAGTCGTCGCGTTCCTTGCCGACGCGGATGTCGTAGAAGCCGCGGTAGTGTTCTTTGTCGGGGCCGAGGTCGGTGAGATCGGTCTGGTGGTGGGTGAAGGGAGTGGGGTTTTTGAAGCTTTCGGGATTGCCGTCGGTGGTGGTGGTGGGTTCGTAGGTGCCGTCGAAGTTGAAGATGGAGCCTTCGGTGTCGAACTGATCGCGGGCAAAGGCGGCGTTGTAGCCGTTGAGTTGGAGGATGCAGGTACCGGAGTAGGTGGTGGTGGGGCCGACGAGGTGGGCGAGGTCGTCGCGGGTGCAGGGGAGGCCGGCGCGGTGGAAGAAGTGTTTGGCGTAGATCTCGTCGGGGCGGCGGTTGGTTGGGGCGCGGCCGGAGCGGTCGAAGCCGATGCTTTCGTAGATGCCGAGGTAGGGTTGGTCCGGGTTGAGGTCGATGTTGAAGCCCTGGTAGTCTGTGCCGTCGCGGGCGCGGCCTGCGGCGCTGCCCTGGAGACGGATGCCGACGTTGTAGAAGACATCGGAGCCGCCGACGATGAGCGTGGCACCGGTGGTGGCGTTGCTGAGGAGATTGAGGGTTGAGAGCATGGCGGCGGAGTCGGCCGGCTGCATGAGGACGCGGAATTCGCGGGCGTTGGTGGTGGCGCGCTGACCGTCGTCGGTGAGGAAGAGGGCGCGTGAGGCGGAGCCTGCGGCGGGGAGGAAGGACGTGGTGTTAGCGAGGTTGAGGGCGGAGACGTGGAACTGGACGATGGTGCCTGGGGGCTGGGGAGGGATGGAGGCGGACCATGAGGCGCCGGAAGCGGTCATGGGGACCTCGGTGAAGGCGGCGTCGGTGCGGTAGTGGAGCGTCAGGCTGGCGATACCGCGTGGGTCTGCGGCGTCGACGCGGATGGTGGCGGACTGGCCTGTGGTTGGGAGGACGGGTTCGTGGCGGAGATTGGAGAGGGCTGGGCCTGCGATGGAGGATTTGGGGTTGGCAGCGCCGGGGGAGCCGAGTTGTGAGGGGATGGGGAGGTCGATGATTCTGGCGATGCGGGAGTAGTAGCTGCGGATGCTGACTTTGGGGCAGCCGCTGATCCAGCGGGCGCGGAAGGAGACCTGATAGGTCTGAGCGTTGATGAGGGCGGTGTTGCCGACGTAGGTGGATTCGGCGTGGTTGTGATTGGTTTCTGCGGGGCCGGTGGCGACGAGGCGGAGGACATTGCCGTTGGGGCCGTCGGAGATGATGGAGCTCTCGGCGTGGTTGCCGAGGAGACGCCATGAGGCGGTGGAGTCGAATGAGCTATTGCGGACGAGTTCCTGGGCGGCGCCGTCGGGGTCGCGGGTGACGCGGAGATCGTCGATGAGACAGACACCGGCGTCGAGGAGGCCGAGGCGGAGTTCGTTCCAGAAAGAGGGGCCGACCTGCTGGAGGGAGGGCATGCGGTAGGAGAACGACTGCATGGAGCTGCGGGAGGATTCGTCGCTGGCGGCCCATGCGGAGGGGTGATTGTTATCGGCGTCCGGGTCGATGAGTTCGAGGGTGGAGCCTCCGCCGTCGGCGAGGGCGGGCCATTGGCCGCCGGGGGCGTAGGAGACCTCGTCGGCGGGGTTTCCGGAGGCGTCTCTGAGGAGGATGCGTTCGCCGCTGTTGCTGAGGTTGCCGGAGAAGTTGCCGAGGATGGAGATGCCGGGCCATTTGGCGGTGAGGGCTGCGGCGTCGCGGGCGACGACGAGGCGGGCGCCGGGCTGGAGGATGGTGGCAGGGGGGAAGGAGAAGGAGATGGCGTCGTCGAGTTGCCAGCCGGAGAGGTCGACGGGGGCGGCGGAGCGGTTGAGGAGTTCGATCCATTCCTCGCTGGAGCCTGGGAAGTTGTACATGATCTCCGAGATGACGATGGCGTCGGAGAGCGAGAACGTGTTAGGTGCCCCGAAGGAAGGAGAGGAGGGGGTGAGCATGCGGCCGAGAGGGTCGCGGGCTCTGGTGGAGGAGCGGATGGTGACGGCGTCGGCGAGGCCTGAGCGGTCTGGAGGGAAGAGGAAGAGGTGGTTGCCGAGGGCTGGGCGGAAGCCGAGTTGGGCCTGGTCGAGGACGAGGGATTCGCCCGGGGCGAGGGTGAGAGCGGGGAGGGAGAAGCCTGTTAGTGGGGAATTGCTGTCGGCGAGGATCCAGCCGGAGGTGTCGATGGGGGATGTGCCGGTGTTAGTGAGTTCGGATTTCCAGATGGCGTCGGAAGCGCCGGAGATTTCGGTGATGCGGAGGGCGGTCGCGGCCGGGGGCTGGATGATGAGGCGGGAGTCGAGGGAAGCGCCCCAGACGACGTCCGGGGGTTGGGGTCCGTAGATTTCGAGTTCGTCGATGCAGGCGCCGGAGCCGACGCCATTGCCTGGGGTGATGATGCGGATGCCTGAGGCGGAGACGGTGGGGAATTCGATGAGGTGGCGGAGGGCGGGTGAGCCGAGGGAGGCGTCGACGACGATTGTGCCGATGGTGGTCCATGCCGTGTTCGGGGTGGCGGCGGTGGGGTTGAGGGTGGTGGTGAACTGGATGGTGTAGAGGCCTTCGGCGCGGTCGATGAAGCTGCCGGTGTTGTCGCGGCCGAAGGCGATGCGTGCGATGGGGCGGAGGGAAGGGAAGGCGATACCTGCGAAGGAGTTGGCGGAGTTGCCGATCCACGAGTTAGGATTGCCGTAGAGACCGTCGTTGAGGCCGCGGATGGTGTGGGTGGGGGCGAACGAGCCGTTGCCGATGACGTCCCTGGCGAAGGCGGTGGCGGAGAGCGCCATGTTAGCGGGTGAGGCCATGGTGCCGCCGGTGTTCATGAGTTTGAAGACGGGAGGCGGTGGTTCGACGGTCGGGCCGGCTTCGAGTTCGTCGATGCAGCTACCGTCGGCGAAGCTGTTGCCTGGGCAGCGGAGGCGGATCCCGGTGGCTTCGACTGGTGGGAAGTTATAGACGCGGCGGATGGAGAAGGCGGAGGTGTTGGAGGGGTAGGTGACCGAGCCGATGGCGGTCCATGCGGTGGTGGAGGCGTTGGGGTTGGGGACGGTGGTGTATTCGAGCGTGTAGGTACCGGCGCAGCGGTCGGTGAACTGGCCGGTGTTGTCGCGGCCCCATGCGACACTGCCGAGGGTGACTGGGGTGGTGCCGAAGCTGATGCCGCAGAAGGAGTTGAGGGAATTGCCGATCCATGAGGAGGCATTGCCGTAGGTGCCGTTGTTGAGGCCTGCGATGGAGTGGGTGGGGGCGGCGGGGATGACGTCTCGGGCGAAGGCGGTGGCTCCGGCGCGGCGCGAGTAGTTGGTGGCCATGATGGTGCCGCCGGTCTGGACGAGCGTGAGGCCGGTGGTGGCGGAGGAGGGGACGATGAGTTTTCCGGCCTGATGGACTTCCACGCTTATGGTGTTAGGGCCGGTGCGGAGGACGGAGGGAGGAATGGTGAGGGTGCGTGGTTCGGCGTTACCGGTTTCAGAGGTGGCGGTGGTGGATGCGGAGATGGCGACGGCGGGCATGCCGGGGCGCCCGATTTCGGTGCCGTTGACGTAGATGACGGCACCGTCGTCGGCGAGGAGTTCGAGAGAGAACTGGGAGGCTGCGGGGTCGCCGGTGATGGTGAAGGATTTCTGGAAGTAGTAGGTACCGGTGGGGTGGGTGCCAGGGCTGGAGAGGGCGGTGGCGATGGGAGTGGCGAAGGAGGCGTCGGAGAATCCGAGGAGGCCGGGGCCTTCGAGCCAGCCGTCGGTCCCTGGGGAGGATTCGGAGGATTGCCAGCCCTGAGGGAGACCGGGGCTGTTGTCGAGGTAGCGCCATGGGGAGGCGAGGGGGAAGAGATTGACGGGTGGGGCGAAGCGCGTGGCATCGTTGGCTGAGCCTGGGGTTCCGCCGGACCGGGGGGAGACGGACCATGCGGCGGGTTGATTGCCTGGGAGGTGCCCGTCGCGGCGGGAGAGCGTGCTGCCGGAGCCGTCGGGGCCGACGGGCCATGAACCTGAGTCGTTGTAGGAGACCTCGTCCATGAGACGGCCGGAGAGGTCGCGGAGACGGAGGGATTCGCCGCCGTTGCTGAGGTTGCCGGACCATGGGCCGAGGACTCCCGTGATGCCTGCGGAGGACTGGAGGGCGGCAGGGTTGCTGGAGAGGACGAGGAAGCCGCCGGCTTTGAGGACGGTGCCTGCTGGGAAGGTGAAGTTAGCGCCGCCGGTGAGACGCCAGCCGGTGAGGTCGACGTCGATGCTGAGGCGGTTGCGGAGTTCGATCCACTCCGGGTCGGTGGGAGCGGCTGGGTGGTATTGGATTTCGTTGATGACGGCGGCGGCCTCGAGGGCGACGGCGCGGGGGATGGCGATGGAGAACGCAAAAGTAGTCGTGAGAACGACCAGGAGGAAAGGGGAGGGGGATTTCATGGCGGTCTTGGGGTCATGGTGAGGGAAGGGGGGGTGAGTTGTAAATCTCCAACTGAGGTGGGTGAGGAGAGGAGATGGGGTGTCCGGTGGCGGGGGATGCGGCAGAGAGTGGAGGGCGCGGGGGGGATGAGAAGCGTTGGGCTTGCGCTTGCGCGGGGGTGGCGAGTCCGGCATGAATCCTTGCAAAACACGCAATCATGAAAGCACTTCTCTTTCTCGTTTTTGGCGCGCTCGCGTTCTGGGGCGGCTGGACCTATTATCCGAGCCTGAAGGATGCGGCGGAGAAGGCGAAGGCTGAGCATGCAGCGCAACTGGCGCGGATTGCTGGCAAAGAGCGGAGCAAACTACTGATGGAAGGGAAGATTGATCCGGTGACGGGGCGGGGGCGAGCGGCGGAGATGTTTGCGGCGCTGGGGAAGAAGCCGGAGGATGGCGAGGTGAAGCCGGGAGGGCCGTTGCCGCCGCCGCCGTTGCCGGGGGCTGGAGCAGGGGCGGCTGGGAGCGGAGTGGCGACGGCTCC
>JAIXPK010000042.1 GCA_027486335.1 Verrucomicrobiaceae bacterium
ACGGTTAGGATCGAGGAATGGCTGCACAATCTGGACAAGAAGGCGCACATCAGCGAGGGGCCGTTCATTTACACGGGGTCGAGGATCATGCCGGACGGGAGTTTTCTGGCGCAGGATACGGGGAGTATTGTGGCGCTGATGGTGGATCCGGCGTCGATTGTGAACAATCCGCGGGAGGGGAATGAGTTCGATGACATCTGGGTGCCTGATCCGGCGGTGCCTGCGAAGGGGACGGCGGTGACGATTGAGTTGCGGCCGGTGGCTGCGGGGAAGGCGGAAGCGAAGGGGGAAGAGAAGGGTGAGTCGAACGGGGAAGAGAAGGGGGAAAAGAAGCCTGCGGTGAAACCGGTCCAGGGGAAGCCTGCGGGCAAGCGTAGTGAGAAGTGAAGCATGCTATTTATTCAAATCTATGAAACGACATACCTTTTTCTGTGCGGTGGCCAGTGTGGCTGCGAGTCTTGTTTTTTCCGGGGCGGCGGTGGCCGAGCCTGACGAATCGCTGCGGAATGAAGTGCAGGCGGCGATAAGCAAGGGGTTGAAGTATCTGGCGACGAAGCAGGATGCGGCGAAGGGGTTTGTGGGGTCGGAGGATCATCCGGCGTTCACAGCGCTGTATGCGATGGCGCTGATGGGGAATCCGGCGACGAAGGGGGTGACGCCGGAGGCGCGGAAGGCGTATGATTTTCTGCTGGCTAGTCAGAAGGAGGATGGCGGGATCTACAAGACATCGCTGCCTAACTACAACACGAGCCTGTCATTGACGGCGCTGACGCTGGTTGCGGACGAGCCGAAGGTGAGGGAAGCGGCGTTGAAGGCGCGGCGGCTGGTGATCAAGGGGCAGTATGATGAAGGGAAGCCTGGGGAGATGGACAGTCCGTATGATGGCGGGGTGGGTTATGGGAGCAAGCCGCCGACGGACATGAGCAACACGCATTTTGCGCTGGAGGCGCTGTATCATTCGAAGAAGCTGCTGGCGGATGATCCTGACCGTGCGAAGGCGGAGCCGCAGTTGAATTATGCGGCGGCGATTGATTTTGTGAGCCGGTGTCAGCACCTTGCGGCGACGAACAAGTCGTCGTGGGTGAGTGAGGATGCGAAGAACAAGGGAGGGTTTGTGTACCGTCCGGGCGAGAGCAAAGTGGCTCCGGAGGATCCGGCGTCGGGCAAGCCATCGGTGCGGTCGTATGCGAGCATGGGGTACGCGGGGTTACTGAGTTTCATTTATGCGGACATCAAGCCTGGTGATCCGCGGGTGAAGTCGGTGAAGGAATGGCTGGCGGCGAATTACTCGGTGACGGAGAATCCGGGGATCGGGAGTGAGGGGTTGTATTATTACTATCACACGATGGCGAAGGCGCTGAACACGGCGGGGATGGACTTCGTGGAGACCCCGCAGGGCCGGAAGAACTGGCGTGCGGATCTGGCGAAGCAGTTGTTCAATCTGCAGCACGAGGACGGGTCGTGGGCGAATGAGAACGGTCGGTGGATGGAGAAAGACAGTGTGCTGGTGACGGCGTATGCGGTGCTGGCGCTGGAGCACATTATCCGCGGCCTCTGAGGGAGAGAGAAGGCTAACAATTAAAAGGGGACCCCGTGGCGGGGTCCCCTTTTTGGTTTCTGGGAAAGAGAGAGGGAACGGGTTGCTGAGGTGGCTCAGCGGGCGTGGGCTTCGTCGTAGTGTTTCTTGAGGAGATCGACGCCGAAGTCGTTGGTGAAGTCGCGCCAGACCGCGTGGGGGTGGTTGGCGTTGTTCTGGGTGTTGTCGTATTCGAAGAGGAACTCCGGGCTCTGGATGCGGTAGTAGTGAGGTTCGCCGAGTTCGGTGCCGCCGGACCATGCGAAGGTTAGGGAGGGCATGCCGCCGGAGTGGATGCGGTCGCGGAAGACGGAGGCGAGGTCTGGGCGGAAGCGGCCGATGTATTCGCCGAGGGTTTTCCAGAGGAGGTTGCGCTGGGTCTGGTCGAGTTTGTCGGCGCTGATGCCTGCTGGCTGGAGGGGGATGGCCTTGCGTTCTTCCTTGCTGATGACGTCGTCGGGGACCTTGCCTTCGAGGAGGGCGGCAGGTTTCTGGGCGTCGGTGAGGGATTTGACGAGGAGACGGGCGGTGTCTTCCTCTTCGGCGAGGACGCGGAGGCCTTTGCGAGGGCCTTCTTTGACTTCGCCGGGGTTGGTGCCCATGAAGGAAGGGGTGACGGAGAGGACCTTGCCGCCGGCGATGGTGACGTTGCAGGAGAAGTGGTGGCCTTCCCAGCGCCAGCCCCATGCGCCGGAATCGGAGGGTTCGCCGAAGAAGGCGAGGTAGTATTTTTCGGTGTTCCGTTTGGGGGCCTGGTTTTCGAGATCGAAGAGGATCCGTTCCTGGCTCATGATGGTGGCCGTTTTGGCGAAGCCCTCGTTGCTGAGGACGGAGTTGAGCATGGCGTAGGCGAGGTGGTCCTGTTCCGGGCGGAGCTTGTCGAGCGTGATGCCTTTACGGTCGAGGGGGACGAAGTGCCAGTTGAGGCGTTCGTCGTCGGAGATTTTGAAGACGGCTTCGGCCTTCTGGGAATCGTCGAGACTGGCGAGGAAGTTCTTGGCGGCGAGGGTCATGTCAGCGACGGCGCGCTGGTGGATGACACTGGCGGCGGCGGCGGAACCGGCGTCGTTATCGGCGTGGGTGGAGATGAAGGGAAGAGAGGCTGCGAGGGCGGCCGGGATGAAGAGCAGGGAGGGGCGCATGGCTGGTGGAAGGTGGCGGGATTGGCGACGGTTGCACAAGTGGAATCGTCTTCCATGATGGCGGGCCGTTGAGTGCGGCTATTTTCGACCATGAAACCGGTGACCCGATTTTTCGCATTGATGCTGTGCCTGATGATGATGGCGGCGGTGGTGCCTGTGAGTGCTTCGTCAGGGAAGGAGGTTCCGGCGTGGCCTGCGACGGAGACGAGGGCTGAGCAGTATGCGTCGTTTCCGCTGCCGCTGGATCAGTATGCGGTGCCTGCGGGAGGTGAGACGCGGTCGCTGACGGAGAGGATCATGGAGCGGGCGAAGCAGGATCCTTTCAACGTGTGGGCGACGGTGATTTTCGTGTGTGCGATTCTGCATACGTTTGCGGCGGGGATGTTTCAGAGCATGGCGCACCATGCGGAGGAGGCTTATCACAAGGAGTGGCATGCGACTGGAGCGGCGGAGAAGCGAGGGGAGTATGCGGATGCGCCTGCGCCGGTGTCGTTCAAGGCGCAGTTGTTTCACTATTTAGGGGAAGTGGAGGCGGTGTTTGCGATGTGGGCGATTCCGCTGCTGGTGGCGGGTGTGTGGTTTCACGGGTGGGGGGATGTGAAGTCGTTTGTGAACCGGGACTGTGATTTTGTGGAGCCGTTGTTTGTGGTGGTGATCATGGCGGTGAGTGCGTCGCGGCCGGTGGTGCGGTTTGCAGAGCATTGTCTGGCGATTCCTGCGATCCGATTGGGCGGCGGGTCGCCGGCGGCGTGGTGGCTGAGTGTGCTGACGCTGGCTCCATTGCTAGGGTCGCTGATCACGGAGCCTGCGGCGATGACGATCAGTGCGCTGCTGCTGGCGCGGCGGTTTTACGAGCTGCGGCCGAGCAAGGTGTTTGCGTATGCGACGCTGGGGTTGCTGTTTGTGAATGTGTCGGTGGGCGGGGTGCTGACGAATTTCGCGGCTCCGCCGGTGCTGATGGTGGCGACGAAGTGGAACTGGAGTTCAGGATTCATGCTGCAGACGTTCGGGTCGCACGCGGTGGTATCGATTCTGATTTCGAATGCGGTGTATTTCCTTGTGTTCCGGAAGGAGTTTCAGCGGCTGGGGGATCCGGGGGACAAGGTGCAGGATGGTGAGGCGGGGCGTTACTGGAAGGAGCGGACGACGAGGATTCCGCTGCGGGTGACGCTGACGCATCTGGCGTTTCTGGCGTGGACCGTGTACACGAGTCACTATCCGGTGTTCTTCCTTGGCGGGTTTCTGTTCTTCCTAGGGTTCCTGCAGGCCTCGCAGGAGCATCAGAATCCTTTGAGCATCAAGAGTCCGATGCTGGTGGGCTTCTTCCTTGCGGGGTTGGTGATTCACGGGCGGTGTCAGTCGTGGTGGCTTGAGCCGGTGATGAACAACGGGCTGGGGCCGTGGCCGCTGGCGATCGGGGCAGCGGTGCTGACGGGGTTCAATGACAATGCGCTGATCACGTTCCTTGCGTCGCAGGTGCCGGGGCTGACGGATGCGCTGAAGTACGCGGTGATGACGGGTGCGGTGGCGGGCGGCGGGCTGACGGTGATTGCGAATGCGCCGAATCCGGCAGGTCAGGGGATTCTGAAGAATTACTTCAATGACCGGGTGAATCCGCTGGGATTGCTGGCGGCGGCGCTGCCACCGACGCTGATTGTGATGCTGGTGTTCATGCTGGGGTGAGGGGGGATTCCGTGGTGGGAGAATGGGACGGATAGGACGGATAGGGCGAATCGTGGGACTGGGCGCGATGGGCGAGTACCGCTGGCCTCTCACCCGGAACTGTGAATGCACGCATGGTGTGGGATACGGCCGCATGTGCGGTGTAACGGCAACTGGAATTTTATGGCACCGGCGTCGGCTTCGCCTTGATCATCAGCAATGCCAAAGCACCATGGGAAGTTGTTGCCAACCGCGGTGGTTCGGATATTGTGAGCGAAAGGCAGTCGTATCCATTGAATTTCAGGCAGTTGGAAGAAAAGGACACCCGACCGAACGCCCCGTTTGCAGATGGATATTCCATCAGATATGGTGATATAATCAAACTGTTAGGACAAGAAAATGGGACAATTCAAAGCCAAGTGTGAGAATTGCAAGGGAGCCAAGGTGCTTTCAGAGACCTTGCGTTCATACCGATTCCAAGATCAATCCACATTGAACATTTTTCGGACGTTCGCGTGGTGCAATCAATGCGCCGAGGTTGTTTGGGCTGAGCGGTTGCCTGCCCTTTCTGAGCTATCAGAGCCTATCGCGGTTGAATGGCGGAGTCGGCGATCAGCGCCTGCGAAGTGTCTCACTTGCGGTTCTTTAGATATTGTCCCCTCAAGAGCCGGGCACACCAACAGCGGGAATGAGAAGTTCGAGATGGATTGCCCATTCTGCGGCGGTGTGATCCGCGTCTTACGGGAGCCAGTTTTGTCTTTAGATCGAGCTTGGGTTCTCTACACGCCTGAGGGAGACTTGATTCAGGACTATGAGATGTCCCCTTCGCTTGGCGCAGTCCCCAGATCGAAGAAGTCCTAACAAGACGCATCATCCAACCACTAGAAGCCGCCCTGTTTCCATGACTTTCCGTAACTACAAAACTAACCCCGCGATCCACATCCGCCCCCGCTTCTAGTGGTGGATGTGCTCATCGTTCGCCTTAGCTCGGCATCGTCCCGTGTATCCAGAAGCGACCATTCGTGACTACTTGCTTGATGCGGACGGTTCATCGCGAGACATCACTTTCACTCCAGTGAGTCAGGAGCGGATGATCGCTTTTCTTGAGCTACTTTACAGCAGCCATCATCCGGATTCATTTCGAGACAGCGAGAGCGAGGACATGCTGGGTTTGCTCGACGGCTCAGAGTGGTCGCAGGTCTTCACGTCCGACAGCGGCTGCCTGCACGGCTGCTGGAGTTCAGCAGCCGCTCTTTTGCCGAAGTTACAGACCTTCATCGACTGGGATGCAGGAGGATACTGTTTGGAGGTCAGCTACTTCCCCCGGGATGTGGATTCAGCATCATTCTCAGTTCGTGGCTTCAGGCGGCTTGTCGAGGATTGGCGGGCTGCGCTCGGGGCCAGTGAGTATTTCGTGCGCTACGAGAACGCCAGTTGGGAGCTTTACGACTCAGCGGGTTTGGGCGTGTTTTACACGCATCTACGTCAGCCACTGACATGACCACCTTCAGCGAACCACCAAGGCCGACCATTCAAGGGTGCGTGGCTGCGAGGGATGAGCCAGCGAATGGCCCTGAGGTTGAACAAGCCCGGCGATGGCACCCGGGGAGGAAGTGAGAAGTTGGAAGTGAGAAGTGAGAAGTGAGAAGGAGGAAATGGGAAGGGGCGGGTTGGAGCGAAGTGGCGAGGGCTCGTGGTGTGGGGTTTCTGATGGGCGCGCGGCGTTCGGGGCGGAGGGGCGGAGGGGCGATTGGTTGGTAGGGTTTGGGGACGCAACCCACGTTGGGGTTGGGGATTTGTTGGGGGTGGACCCAAGGTAGGCCTTCGTGCCTCAGGCCAACCTTGGGCTAGGGGACGCAATCCCTTTGGGATTGAGGGGGAGTGGCGGAGGAGGGGGAAGGCGCAGTATGGGGAAGATGGACGGGATGGGTGTGATGGGTGTGATGGATGTGATGGACGGAGAGCACGGATAGGGCAGATAGGGCAGATAGGGCGGATAGGGCGGATAGGGCGGATGGGGCGGATGGGGCGGATGGGGCGGATAGGGCGGATCGGAGTCGGAGTGCGGGGGGGTGGACGGAGATGTAGGGATTGGAGGGAGATGGGAGAGTACGGAGCCTTGCGGTCCCGGGCTGGTACGGAGGGGTGGAGAGCTTGAGCGGGGCCGGGCCAGCGGGCTGGCTCCGGAAAGCGGCAGCAGGCTTCCGCATTCCAAGGCCTTCGGCGGGCGGGTTCGGAGAGGGGCGGCGGTGGGCTTGTGGGGAGAGGGCCGAGCGGGAGATCGGCGGGCTGGTTGGAGGGGGCGGGTTCGGATGGGGGATGGTGGGGTGGGGGATGGTGGGTGGGCACTGGGTTTGTGGGTCGTTGGTGGCGGCAGCGGGATCGCGGGATCTCGGTGGAATGAGGGACCGAGGCGGTTCGAGTTGAGGTTGAAGGTGCGGCGGCACGCGACCGGCGACGGGAGGAAAGTGGGTTGAATAGGGATCGGGAATCTGCTAAGCCGTGGGCGATCAAGGTCACCGAAAATGCTCACGCATCCATCAACTCCACACGGTGCGGAACGAGGTTGCCGCGGAGCGGCTTTGTTCAACAAGGCGTTTGCTCAATGTTAACGTTCAGCTAAAATATCCCATGCAACGAATTGCGATAATATTTCTCTTTTTTGTCTCTGTGTTGCTGTATGGCTGCACAACGATCGGCAGCGCGGCCCGCATTTCCAGCACCAGCAGTATCTGCTTTTTCCCGGAGAGAGTGCTTCACAATCAAGATCAGACTACCTTTGCGATTTCCGGGTATTCCATCATTAAAGGCGAGAA
>JAIXPK010000086.1 GCA_027486335.1 Verrucomicrobiaceae bacterium
ATGTTCGAAAACTTCCGCGGCTTCGCTGACTACGTCAAAGATTACGACCTCCACCGCGTCGAAGGCGTTCTCCTCCGCCACCTCTCCGCCGTCTTCAAGGTCCTCGCCCAAACCGTCCCCGCTCCTCTCAAAACCCCAGCCGTCGACGAAATGGAAGCATGGCTCGCTGGCGTCGTCCGCGGCACCGACTCCAGTCTCCTCGACGAATGGGAACGGCTCCGCAACCCAGCCGCCGCCGCAGCCGCCGCCCTGACTCCAGCCCCTCCTCAGGAACCTGACATCACCAGAAACGCACGCGAGTTCACCGCCCTCGTCCGCGCCGAAATCTTCCGCTTCCTCCGCCCCCTCGCCTCCGGCGACTACGCCACCGCCGCCACCGTCCTCTCCGCCCCACCCGGCAAAGCATGGGGCCCCGACCGTCTCGGTGCCGCCATCGACCCGTTCTACGAATCCCACGAACGCATCCGTCTCGACCCCGAAGCACGCAACGGCCGCCACACCCGCACCGACCTCTCCCAGGACGGCTCCGCATGGCGGGTCTGCCAGTCCCTCATCGACCCAGACGATCTCAACGACTGGGAACTCGAATTCCGCATCGACCTCGCCTCCGCCCGCGAAGAAGGCCGCCCTCTCCTAGAACTCGCCGCCATCCGCCCCATCGGCGCTCCACCCGCCTGACTCTTTT
Organism: Verrucomicrobiaceae bacterium; assembly: GCA_027486335.1. Classification (GTDB taxonomy): domain Bacteria; phylum Verrucomicrobiota; class Verrucomicrobiia; order Verrucomicrobiales; family V1-33; genus V1-33. Next base: position 686 of record JAIXPK010000086.1, read on the forward strand.
CCATCCCTCACAAAAAATCGGCCGCCAGCGTCTCCACCGGCGGCCGATCCTCACAATTTCTCAGTCTCTCAATCCCTCACTTCTTCTCCTCACCCTTCTTCAGCACTCCATCCAGCTTCTTCGCAAAATCCTCCGGCGACGACGCCCCAACCTGCTTGCCCACCGACTTCCCGTCCGTCCCCAGAAACTCAATGTGCGGAATCCCGGACACGCCGAAATCCTTCATCGGCTTCTCGTTCGCCGCCTCGTCCGCATCCAGATACGCCCAGATGAACTTGTCGTGGAATCCCTTCACCGCATCACTCGGATACACCTTCTTCTTCATCTGCTGACAAGGCCCGCACCACGTCGCCGAAAAAATCACAATCACCGGCTTCTTCTCTTTCTTCCCGGCCTCCACGGCCTTCGCATAATCATGCAGAAATACCGGGCCCCCTTTCGCAGCCTCCTCGGCACAGGCTGCAAACGGCAGGCCAGCCACCGCAGCAGCCAGCATCACAAAACGTCGGGTCTTCATCTCAGTTTCTTTAGGTTGTTGGGTTGATCATCGCGCAGTCGGCAACTCTTCGCAGAATCTCCGCCGCAGCTCCTCTCACTCGCCCGCTTTCCCCGCACGCGCCAGGGCGAAACCTCGGTGAATCTCCCGCAACTGCCCCACCGAGACCTCATGCAATGTCGGCAGCACCGCCGCCGCCCCGCCGAAATCCAACCCACGCGTCACCGGCGACGGCACCACCACACACGGCACCCCAGCCGCCACCGCCGCCCTCAACCCGTTGTGCGAATCCTCCAGCACCAGCGCTTCCTCAGGCACCACCCCCAGCGCCGCACTCGCCGCCAGAAACAAATCCGGCCACGGCTTCGCCCGCGCCACATCATCCCGCGTCAGCACCGCCCCGAACGCCCCCTCCAACCCAGTCCGCACCAGCCACCGCCCCACATGGCTCCGCTGGCTGCTCGACGCCACCGCACACATCACCCCCATCGCCGCCGCCTCCGCCAGCACTTCCCTAACTCCAGGCATCGTGTCCAACCCAGCCTGCAGTTCATGAATCCTCGCATCCTTCTTCGCCAGCACCCGCTCCCATGCCACCGGCCCACCCGTCAGTTCCTCCAGCGCCGCCATCGGATCATAATGCCCGAACGTGCTCCCCACACACTGCACATACGTCGCCAGCGGCAACTCCTGCCCGTGATCCGCATACAACTCACGCCACGCCTCGTAAATCGCCGTCTCGGTGTCCACCATCAACCCGTCAAAATCAAAAAGGATCGCTCGCATAGTCTCAATTCCCCCCGCCCTCGCACCAACCACCACGCTCCGCCACGGATTTCCTCTCCCCGCCAGCTTGACAGCCCCACCCCTCCCCTCCCACTCCTCTCCCATGCATTCCCCATGGCCAGACGAAGCTGATCTCGAAATCTCCCCCGCCACCGTCGCCTCCCTCCTCAACTCCCAAACGCCCTTCCGCCTCGTCGATGTCCGCGAACTCGACGAATGGCACCTCTGCAAAATCCAAGGCGCTGAACTCCTCCCGCTCTCCTCCTTCGCAGAATCCGCCCAGCGTCTCCTCAACGACCCCGACTCCCACGTCGTCATCTACTGCCACCACGGCCGCCGCTCCGCCCACGCCACCGAATGGCTCCGCCACCACGGCCACCACAAGGTCTGGAGCATGGCCGGTGGCATCGAATCATGGGCCACCGACATCGACCCCGCCACTCCCCGCTACTGATCAGCTTCCTCTTTCTTCTCCTCCTTCTTCTCCTTCTTCTTCTCCTTCTTCTCTTCCTCCGGCTTCTCGTCCGCCTTCCCTTCCTCCTTCTTCCCCTCAGCCTTCTCCCCCACCGGCACCGCCCCCACCGGCACCGCCCCCACCGGCACCCGCCCCAGCCACTCCGCCAATCGCTGCGGCCACCCCTTCACCGTCAGCCCGCTCCGCAACCCGTACCCGTGCCCACCGTCCGGGTAAACATGCAACTCCCCGGGCACCTTGCGCGACTTCAACGCCAGCAGAAACGCCGTGCTGTTCGCCACCGGCACCGGATCATCCACCGCATGCACCATGAATGACGGCGGCGCTTGCTCCATCCCGCGGAACAACGGGCTCAACCCAGTCGCCCCACCCGCCGGCTCCTTCACCCCTGCCCCCTCCGCCGCATTCTGATCCGGTATCAGATACGCCGGATACACCAGCACCGTGAAATCCGGCCGGCACGGCACCTCATCCACCGCATCCTCAGCCTTGTAACTCCTCTCATTCCCGCGGTCACCCGTCAGCGCCGCCAAGTGCCCCCCAGCCGAAAATCCCATGATCCCCACCCGGTCCGGCGCAATCCCACGCTCCGCCGCCTGCCCCCGCACCAGGCTCACCGCACGCTGCGCATCCTCCAGCGCCGCCCCATGCCGCTCCTTGTCCCCTCCCCGCGGCAACCGATACTTCAGCACAAACGCATGATACCCCAGCCCGCTCAGCCAGCTCGCCACCTCCGTCCCCTCAAGATCCCACGCCAGTAAATGATACGCCCCGCCCGGACAGATGATCACCGCCCGATTCTGCGGCACCCCCTGCGGCCGATACGCATACAACGCAGGCGCCCCAACGTTCCTCAAGGTCTCGATCCCGCCCATGTGCGCCTGCTCTTCCCTCACTTCCTCTCCCTCCACCACCCAGCCACCCGGCGGCTTCCCTCCCCGCGCCTCCCCGCCCCACAACAGAATCGTCTCGTCCGGTGCCCTCACCCCCTCAGGCTTCTGCGCACCCACCACGCCACCACTCAGCAGCACCACCATCAGCAAAAATAAATGTCTCATCACCCTCCACTCTGCCATCCCCTCCCCTCCACGCAATTCCTCTTCCACACGCCTTCACGCACCCTTCCAGTTTTCATCTGCACTCAAGGTATCCTGTGCCATTCCTATCTCGAAGCCGCCCGAAAATTGGCTTTCTTTCACTAAAATCGACTTCACTTCCCCCACTTTCACTCGTACCGTCCAAACCCTGCACTACTCGACCGGCTCCCCCTGATTCCGGTCTGCGCTCCCCATATTAGCAACTTCAATACCCCCACTCCGCTATGAAAGCATCCCGTCTCCTTTTCGCCTGCGCACCCCTCGCCGCTCTCCTCACCTCCCCGCAGCTCCACGCCGCCGTCACACTCACAGAGCCGCCCACCACCTACGACTTCCCTGCCGTCCCAGCCGTCGCAGACTTCAGCACCCTCAGCGTCGGCACCGGCACAGACGCCACCATCACCGACAATGCTGGCTTCGACGCGAAAATCATCGCCGCCGCCAACGCCTCCACCATCACCACCGTCCTCGGCTCCAGCCCCACCATCCCCCCAAGCGCCAGCGCCGTCGCCCGCTTCAACACCGGCGTCGCCACCGTTCCCGTCGGCACCACGTTCCTCCAAACCCGCCCCACCGGAAACGACTACATCCTCCTCCTCGCCCCCGTCTCCAACAACTCCGGCGCCGCCGCCTCCACCGCCACCATCGCCTACGACTACTCCAAGGCCACCGACACCGCCACGGAAACCATCAAAGGCCTCCGCGCCTTCTGGAGCCTCACCGGAACCCCCGGCTCATGGCAGCCGATCCCAGCCCTCAGCAAAGACACCACCGGCACCTACGCAGCACCAGAAAAAGTCAGCGGCGTCATCACCTTCCCGGCCCCCATCGCCCCAGGCGGCACCTTCTTCCTACTCTGGGCAGACCAGAACTCCTCAGGCACCGACGCCTCCTACCACATCGATAATCTCAAAATCAGCTCCGGCGGAGCCCCCGCCGCCGTCATCAACGGCTCCGCCACCCCAGGCACCCGCGCCCCAGGCGCAAGCCCCACCGACCCCACCGACGACATCATCACCTTCACGACCACCGTCGCCGGCTCAGGCCCCGTCAGCCCGCTCGGCTGGATCTCCTCCGATCCTCCCGCCCTCTCCAACCAGCTCACCGGCCCCTACGGCACCCCACACCCAGTCTCCACCCCAGTCTCCAACTTCACCAACGGCACCCTCCGCCTCACCCTCCAGGACCGCGCCTCCGCCTCCGCCACCACCGCCTTCAATGTCAGGTGCCCAGTCGTCATCGGCACCAACGAGGCCGCTACCCCAGCCCTCCCTCTCATCTCCAGCACCGCCGCCCCAGCCAACTGGACCTACGACGAACCCGCCCGCACCCTCCGCCAGAACAGCACCCCTCAAGGCGATCACATCGTCCTCTCGGAAGAAATCACCCTCCCTGGCGACGGCAACGCCGTCCAGGTCTCCGCCAAACTCGTCGCCGAAACCGGCACTTCCTCTGGCTTCGAAGCCCCAGACAGCTTCGCCTTCGACCTCATCATCGACGGCGTCGCCGTCAGCGCACTCGGAGCCAGCGACATCGACGGCGATGGCCGCCTCCGCGGCGCAGACCTCGCCGGCGGTCTCGAACTCCCGGACGCCACCCAAATCTCCACCAACAAGGAATTCCTCTTCTCCCGCGTCATCCCCGCCACCGCGGCCAAGGTCCAGATCCGCATCATCGGCAACAGCAACTCCCCCAACGAAACCTTCGTCGTCAGCGACCTCAAACTCTCCATCCCCGGACCCTCCATCGCCGTCACCAGCACAGGCCCCTCCATCCTCGTCAACAACGGCACCGACTCCCCTCTCGACGACGGCTTCTCCGCCCCCTACTCCGTCCTCCCTGTCAACTTCACCGGCTCCACATGGACCGCCCCAGAAGGCCCCACCCTCTCCGGCCCCTACTCCCCACCAGCCATCTCCTTCGGCCCCTACCCAGTCTCCGGCGGCCCCAAAACCCTCTCCCTGAGCGACCAGTCCAACCCCGCCATCGTCTCGGCTTCCTTCACCATCGCCCTGCCCCCAGCCCCAACCCTCACCGCCTCGGGAGCCAATAACATCACGCTCAACAAGGACGGCACCATCACCTTCGACGCCGTCATCAACGGCGCCAACGGCGGCCCGCGCTTCTCCGTCAGCGGCGCCTCCGCCTCCCGCGAAACCTACGGCACCGCACCCGTCCGCTTCACCATCCCAGCAGGCGTCTCACCCTTCAGCGTCACCGTCACCGACGTCAGCTACCCGGAAGCCACCCAGTCCTTCCTCATCAACACACCCATCGAATTCATCATCGGCCAAACCGACTTCGGTGTCCCCACCATCCTCAAATCCACCACCAGCGACACGCCGTGGAATAACGACTTCCTCGCCAGAACCACCACCATCAACGCCGGCACCGCCCTCGAAGCCATCGTCGCCTCCGAAGTCATCGACCTCACCTCCGTCGGTGCCGTCACCTTCTCCGGCAAATTCAACGCCACTGACACCAGCGCAGGCTCCAACTTCGAAAACGGCGACCGCTTCCGCGCCGAACTCATCATCGACGCTGGCCTCCCCACCCAGCAGATCGTCAACCTCGTCGACCAGTGGGATAAAGGCAACGGAGCCAGCGCCACCGCCATCCTCACCAACGGCCTCAACGGCCCCAAAGACGGCTACATCAACGGCTACAACGGCACCGCCGCCCTCGATATCATCAGCGGCATCGACTACTCCGTCGCTCCCCTCGTCGCAGAAGACGAATACAACGCCAATCGCTCCCGCGACGAATTCAACATCAAGAACGAAATCGCCGACCTCTCCCTCAATAACGATTTCCTCCTCTCCCACCCCATCCCAGCCTCCGCCAACTCCGTCCAACTCCGCTTCATGGCCATCGGCATCAACGGCTCCGAAACCGCCACCGTCTCCGATGTCCTCTTCGCCGCAGCCTCCCCCTCCACAGACAACGACGGCGACGGGGTCTCCAATACCGACGAAGCCATCATGGGCACAGACCCCAATGACGCCTCCGACGTCCTCCACATCTCCCAGAACCCAGCCAACGCCTCCCAGATGTCCTTCCCCTCCAAGGTCGGACGCTTCTACCGCGTCTACACCTCCGACGACGTCAACGCCGCCTCCCACCTCCAGGTCTGGAAAGACGCCGGCCTCGCCACCATCTTCGGCACCGGCACCACCGCCACCTTCAACGTGAACGTCTCCGCAGGCCAATCACGCCGCTTCTACCGCCTCCACGTCATGGAAGCCGACGGCCCATGGGCACCCACCCGCCCCTGATCCCATCAGCCACCTGACACGGCTCAGCACCTCCTCTCTCGGGCACCCGGCTACTCCCCAGCCGGGTGCCCGCTTTTTTATACCCCCAACCACCACCAACCACCACCCGCCACCCATCCCGCCACCCGGAACTTGACTTCACCTCCCTTACCTCTAGATCGCCCACGCATGACTGCGGCCTCCCGGCATCCTTCCCCCGCTCGGGGTCTCATCACCGAAATCTCCCGCTGGGCCGTCCTCGCCATCCTCATCGCCTCCCCATGGCCATGGGGATGCGTCCTCAGAAAACACCGCGAACTCCTCTCATGGGCCCTCATCGGCTCTTCCCTCATCGCCTCCCTCGGCTGGCTCATCGAAACCCGCCGCCCACGCTGCCCTCTCCCCGCTCTCCTCTCCGCCGCACTCCTCCTCGCCATCGGTTGGGGCATGTGCGCCAACCCAAAAGCCTACTGGGAACCCGCCCTCCAACTCCTCCTCCCGCTCCAATCCCCTGTCGAATGGCTCCCCGGCACCCTCAACAGGGTATCCTCCAAAAGCTGGATGCTCCTCTTCTCAGGCCTCTTCGGCCTCGTCATCATCTGCGCAGACCTCGCTCACTCCAGAATCTGGCGCGCCCGACTCTGGAACACCCTCGCCCTCTCAGGCTTCCTCGTCGCCGCCTTCGGCCTCCTCCAACGCTCCTCCGGCGCAACCAACATCTTCTGGGCCCCCGGTAAACCTGGCAACGAAACCTTCTTCGGCCCCTTCGTCTACCACGGCAACGCCGCCAGCTTCCTCCTCCTCCCATCCGTCCTCGCCGCCGCTCGCGCCCTCTACGCCATCCTCCGCGATCAGGCCTCCATCTCCAAACTCTTCTGGACCATGGCCACCCTCACCCTCCTCACCGCCCTCATGGTCAATACCTCAAGGGCCGGCGCAGGCCTCGGCATCGCCGCCTCCATCACCTTCCTCATCCTCTCACGCCCAGTCTGGCCACCCCGCACCACCAAACTCTCCGGCCTCTCCGGCCTCATCGGCATCACCGCCGCCATCGCTGCCATCGCCGCCCTCGGCATCGCCATCGGCTGGGACAAAACCATCTCCCGTCTCTCCGCCACCACCACCACAGACCTCGCCGGCCGCTTCAAAGCCGCCGCCGCCGCCCTCCCCTGCGCCCTCGAAGCAGGTACCTTCGGCTTCGGATCCGGATCCTTCCCCTCCGCCTTCCGCATCTACCAGCAAAATGCCGGCCTCCCTCTCTCCTCCTTCTGGAAAGAACTCCACTGCGACCCCGTCCAGGCCATCATCGAATGGGGCTGGCTCGGCTTCCTCCTCTGGCTCACCCTCTTCCCAGGCGCTCTCCTCCACGCATGGCGCCACCGCCGCCCACCAGCAGACAGCTCCCTCGACTACCTCCTCCTCTCCAGCGCCACCGCAGGCCTCCTCTGCCTCTTCCTCAATAGCACCATCGACTTCCCACTCCAGGTCCCTTCCATCATGACCTCCACCGCCGCCCTCACAGGTCTCCTCTGGGGCCTCAGCAAACCCATCTCCTCCTCTCTTCCCTCCACTCTTCCCGCTCCACTCCCCTCCACATCGTCCCCAATCGCGTCTCCAAACCCATCTCCAAACCCATCTCCAAACCATTCTCCCTCTCCCACCTCAAACCCATCCCCTCCCCTCACCTCCCCCCTCACCTCTCCCCCACCCGCACCCTCCCCAAAACCACGCCGCATCATCGCAGGCCCGGACTCCACCCCACAAAATCCATCTGACTCACAAAATCGGTAAAATTATCCCTTGCACACCGGTCGCTCCACACCACCTTCCCCGCCCTTCCGCGAGCCACTGCGAAATACCGTCGGTCTCTGCTTCGGCCCAATCTCACGATCCGGTGCCGTCAGCTCGCCAGAGGTAACCCGGTACACCATCAAAAATCCATGCCCGTCAGACTAGCCCGGTTTGAAATGCCCAGCCGCCTCACCAAAGAGGAGGCCACAGCCACCGACACCTACGCCAAATACATCGCCGAACCCTTCGAAGGCGGCTACGGCTACACCATCGGAAACGGCCTCCGCCGCGTCCTCCTCAGCAGCCTCGAAGGCGCAGCCATCACCAGCGTCAAAATCAAAGGCGCCCAACACGAATTCTGCAGCCTCCCAGGCGTCGTCGAAGATGTCACCGACATCGTCCTCAACCTCAAAAAGGTACGCTTCTCCCACACCGAATTCAAAGAACCTCGCCTCCTCAGCATCAGCGTCGATCGCGACGGAATCGTCACCGCAGGCGACATCCGCGAGGACCAGCACTACAGCGTCCTCAATAAGGACCTCGTCATCTGCACGCTCGACCGCAAGGTTAAATTCGAACTCGAAATGGAAGTCCGCGTCGGCCGCGGCTTCGCCAGCGGCGAAGACAACAAACGCCCGGACATGCCCATCGGCGTGATCCCCATGGACTCCATCTTCTCCCCAGTCACCCGCGTCCGCTACGGGGTCGAAAACAGCCGGGTCGGCCAGAAAACCGATTACGATAAGCTCGTCCTCGAACTCTGGACCGATGGCCGCATCTCCCCTCACTCGGCCCTCACCCAGGCCAGCGCCATCCTCCGCAAACACCTCGACGTCTTCGTCAACTACGACGACAGCCTCGTCGAATTCGAAGCCGCCCCGGAAACCCAGACCGAGGAAAACAGCGAACTCCGCAAGCTCCTCAACATGAGCGTCAACGAGATCGAACTCTCCGTCCGCGCCGCCAACTGCCTCAACAACGCCAACATCACCAGCGTCGGGCAACTCGCCATGAAGACCGAAGCCGAAATGCTCAAATACCGCAACTTCGGCAAAAAGTCCCTCAACGAAATCAAGGACAAGCTCTCCGAACTCGGCCTCGGCCTCGGCATGAAGCTCGACCCAGCCCTCTTCGACGGCTCCGGCCGTGGCGGCTCCGCCTTCTCCTACTTCAAGGAAGACGAACGCGGTGGCGGCCTCGACTCCCTCATCACTCAAAACCTCGGCGACGAAGACGACGACGAAGAATAAAATTCCTCCTTCCCTTATCCATTCACCTACTCCAACTCTGACCCATGAGACACGGTCGTAAAACCATCAAGCTGCAGCGCCGCCAGGACCACCGTAACGCGTTGCTCTCCAACCTCGTCTGCTCACTCATCGAGCACAAGCAGATCAAAACCACCCTCGCCAAGGCCAAAGCCGTCCGCCCGTTCGCGGAAAAGATGGTCACCCTCGGCAAGCGCGGCGATCTCCACGCCCGTCGGACCGCCCTCTCCTACCTGCACCAGAAGCCGGTCGTGAAGGAACTGTTCGAGAAAATCGCCCCAGCCGCGGCCACCCGCCAGGGCGGTTACACCCGCATCACCAAACTCGGCCAGCGTCACACCGACTCCGCCGAAATGGCGTACATCGAGTGGGTCGACCAAGTCACCACCACGGAAGCCGCCGCGCCAGCCGCTGACGCTCCCGCCAAAGCCGCGGAATAATCCCGCCACACTTCAGAAACTTCTCAAGGAAGACGGTCGGCAACGACCGTCTTCTTTTTTGCCCTCATCACTCCATCAGCTCGGCCTTGTCACACCCCACGGACCACCCCATCCTCCCAACCAAAGCCATGTCCCGTCTGCCCCTGGTCCTCTCCATCGCGGCCCTCGCCACCGCCTCCCTCCCATCCTGCCGCTCCCTCCCGGATAAACTCCCCACCCAGTCCGCCGCCGCCCAGGACGCCGCCTTCTCCTCCGCTCGCGCCGCATGGGATGCCCTCCCACACAGCCGCAGGGAATCCCCAGAACAGCAACTCGCCTACAACTCCGCCATGGCCGGTCTCCTCAAAGCCTTCCAGGCATGGCAGTCCCCAGCCTCATGGTCCGGCACCCAATCCATCGGCTCATGGCAGGTCACCTTCGACGCCCCCTCCGACTCCCTCGCCACCATCGCCCCTGCCGTCTGCGCCAGCGTCGCTCCCGTCCCCGACCCCGCCCCCTCCACCAAGGACGCCCCACCAGCCCACACCACCGGCATCGGGCTCCCCGTGGTCATGAAACAACCCTACCAGGCATCCCGCGCCGCCAGCCACAAGCTCTTCCCGCTCAACGGCCGCCACCTCCCGGCCACCATGACCGCCAACTTCACCGGCCCGCGCTCTCTCTCCATCTCGTTCCACAACACATGGAACCAGAATAAAACCTCCCTCCGCAACGCCTCCCGCACCCTCGCCGCAGACTACGGCGCCGCCATCCACCACAGCATGGATCCCAAATTCCTCGGCGCTTTCTCCCTCAAAGGCCTCCTCCACCCCGAAGAAACCCTCGAAGACGCAGGCCTCTACCTCCCCTTCCCCTGCCACCCCGACAAAATCCCCGTCGTCTTCGTCCACGGCCTCAACAGCGATCCCCACATCTGGGAAAACGCCATGCGCGAAATCGCCTCCGACTCCGACCTCCGCTCACGCTACCAGCCATGGTACTTCCTCTACCCAACAGGCCTCCCCATCCACGGCTCCGCCGCTAAACTCCGCCGCGCCCTCACCCACGCCCTCGAGCACTACGACCCAGACGGCAAATCCCCAGCCCTCCACCAGATGGTCCTCGTCGGCCACAGCATGGGCGGCATCATCTCCCGCCTCCAGGTCACCGACTCCGGTGACGACTTCTACCGCGCCTACTTCTCCTCCCCGCCGGAAAAACTCCTCGCCTCCTCCTCCACCAAACGCTCGGTCCAGGAAAACCTCTTCTTCAAACCCGCACCCCACGTCTCCCGCGTCGTCTTCGTCGCCGTCCCCCACCGCGGCAGCAAAATCGCCGACATGCGCATCGTCGCCGCCCTCACCGGCCTCATCCAGCGCGCCGTCCGCGTCGACCAGTTCATCACCGACATCGCCCGCACCGCCGGCAATGTCCTCAACCCCGAACTCCTCGCCTTCAAAGACCTCGGCGGCCGCTCCGTCCAGAACCTCTCCCCTCGCCACCCAGTCCTCAAAGCCATGGACCAGCGCCCCGTCGCCGTCCCCTACCACTCCATCATCGGCATCCGCAAACCAGGCAAACCCCTCCCGGAAACCAGCGACGGCGTCGTCCCCTACTCCAGCGCCCACCTCGATGGCGCAGTCTCCGAACTCCCCGTCCCCGCATGGCACTCCTGCACCGCCAGACCAGACGTCACCGCAGAAATCCGCCGCATCCTCCGCTCCCACGCCCACCTCAATTAACTTCCCCTCCGAACCAGCTAGCCGAAGGCCTTGGAATGCGGAAGCCTGCTGCCGCTTTCCCGGAGCCAGCCTGCTGGCCCGGCACCACTCAAGCCCCCCTCCCCACAAGCCCCCTCTCAAATCTCAAATTTCAAATCTCAAATCCCCCCCTCCCCTCACTTCCCAATACAGAACCGCGCGAAAATCACCCCCAGCAAATCCTCCACATCCGTCCGCCCCGTAACCTCCCCCATCGCCTCCAGCGCTTCCCTCAAATCCAGCGCCGTAAACTCCGGAGCCGCCTCCGCCGCCAGTTGCCCCTCCGCCGCCCGCAACGCCGCCGCCGCCCGACGCAGACACCCCGCATGCCGCGCATTCACCGCCGCATCAACATCCCCACCTTCCCCCGGAACTCCCGCTATCAACTCCACCATCGCCTTCACCACCTCATCCATCCCCTCACCCGTGCGACACGACACCCGCAACCCGCCGCGACCATCCCACCCCGAATCCACCCCCAGATCGGCCTTGTTCAACAACAGCAAACGCCTCACCGGCAGGCTCTCCCCACCCTCCAGTTCCCCCGCCGGCGGCTGACTCGCATCAACCACCTCCAGCAGCAGATCCGCCGAGCCTAACTCCCGCCGCGTCCGCGCCATCCCCGCCGCCTCCAGCGGATCCGCCGTCTCGCTCCGCAACCCCGCCGTATCCACCAGCCGCACCGGAATCCCGCCCAGATTGATCGTCTCCTCAATGCTGTCCCTCGTCGTCCCCGCCTGCTCACTGACCAACGCCCGCTCGAACCCCAGCATCCTATTCAATAAACTGCTCTTCCCCGCATTCGGAGCCCCCGCAATCACCGTCCTCACCCCCTCCCGCAGCAGCCGCCCCTGCTCCGCCGTCGCCATCAGCCGCTCCACCCCCTCCGCCACCCGCACCGTCTTCTCCCGCAGCGCCGCCCCAGTGTCAGGATCAATGTCCTCCTCCGGAAAATCAATCCACGCCTCCACATGCGCCAGCACCTCGACTAACTCATCACGCAGCCCCACCAGCACAGTCCCCAGCCGTCCCTCCAGCTGCCGGTGCGCCGCCCGCAGCGCCAGATCACTCTGCGCCCCGATCACATCCATCACCGCCTCCGCCTGCGTCAGATCCAGCTTCCCATTCAGAAACGCCCGCCGCG
>JAIXPK010000350.1 GCA_027486335.1 Verrucomicrobiaceae bacterium
ACGGCTGGGCTTGCACGGAGACAAGGCCGGGACGGCCTTGCTACGGCTGGGCTTGCACGGAGACAAGGCCGGGACGGCCTTGCTACGGCTGGGCTTGCACGGAGACAAGGCCGGGACGGCCTTGCTACGGGTGGCTTGCGGGGTTGGTGGCTAGGGTGAAGACAAGGCCGGGACGGCCTTGCTACGGCGAGGCGAGGAATGGGGCCGCGGTGTTGTCCGTCCGTCGCGAAACCTAGCTTTTCTTCTTCTTTTTGGAGGAAGACGAGCTGGATTTGGAGGAGGAGGACTTTGGCTTGGGCTTGGAAGAAGATTTGGCGGCGGGTTTCGCGGCTGGTTTTGGTTTGGTTTCTTCCTTGGGCGTTTCGGTCGGCTTGGCGTCCTCTTTAGGCGTTGGGGCGTCGGCTGGTTTGGGATCCTCTTTCGGGGCTGAGCCGTCGGCGGGCTTGGGATCCTCCTTGGGCATTGGGCCTTCGGCGGGTTTGGGCTCTCCTTTGGGCGCTGGAGCGTCGGCGGGCTTGGAGTCTTCCTTGTGGGCTTCGGACGGTTTGGCGTCGTCCTTGGGCATGGAGCCTTCGGCGGGCTTGGGTTCCGCTTTGGGGGCCGCGCCATCTGTCGGTTTGGGCTCTTCCTTGGACGTTGAGCCGTCGGCGGGTTTGGAGTCTTCCTTGGGGGCGTCGGACGATTTGGCGTCTTCCTTAGGTTTTGAGCCTTCGGCGGGTTTGGGTTCCTCTTTGGGAGATGGGGCGGCGGTTGGTTTGGGATCCTCTTTAGGGGAGTCTTTGGGAGATTCCTTTTTGGGGGATTTGGCGTCTGGTTTTTCGGCCTTTTTGGGGATGGGGATGGGTTTTGATTCTGGCGGGGGGCTACCGGCGACGCCTGCGCGGAGGGGGACGCGGGTGGATCCGCCGGAGCGGCCGCGGAGGAGGGCTTTGCGGTAATTCTGGATGCCGCCGAGGATGGCTTCGGCGAGGTTTTCGCGGTATTCGGGGCGATGGATTTTGGCTCCTTCGGCTGGATTGCTGACGAAGCCGCCTTCGACGAGGATGCCTGGTCGGAGGATGCCTGTGAGGACGTCGAAGCGGTCGCGTTTGACGCCGCGGTCGATGCCGCGGAGGCGAGCGAGGCAGTTGGCGTGGACGGCGGTGGCGAGGGCGATGTTTTCGGAGTCGCGTTCGTTGCCGCGGCGCATGCTGAAGTCGGATTCCTTGAGGGCTTTGTCGGTATTGGCGGTGCCTGCGGGTGCGAGGGCGAAGGTTTCGAGGCCGGCGGCTGAGGAGCCGAAGGAATTGAAGTGGATGCTGACGAAGATGGCGGTCGGGTATTTGTTGGCGATGGCGACGCGGCCTGGGCGGGTGATGAAGACGTCGGTGGAGCGGGTGAGGACGGTTTTGTAGCCGGCGGCTTCGAGGCGTTTTTTGAGACGGAAGGCGGTATCGAGCGTGTAATTTTTTTCTGAGCCGTAGGGGCCGACGGCGCCGCTGTCTTCGCCGCCGTGGCCTGCGTCGATGACGACGGTGTTGAAGGGGACGGCGTTCTGGATGTGGGAGGGGCGGATGATGGGGTGGAGGAGCTTGGCGAGGTCGACGCGTGAGACCATGGCTTCGCCGTTTCTGTCTTCGATGGGGAAGGAGAGGCAGAATTTGACGTTATTGATGAAGATGTCGTCTGCGCCCGGGCTCCATTTCATGATGAGGGCCTGGGAGCGGAACCAGATGGCGCGGCCTTCGCGTCGGAGGCTGGGGAAGCCGTAGAATTTTTTGACGTCGGAGGCGCTGACGTAGTCTCTGCCGTCGATGGAGACGACCTTCCATTCGAAGGCGGCTGCGGCGTGTGAGGAGGAGGCGGCGAGGAAGGAGGCGGCGAGTGGCCAGAGTGGTTGGATGCGCCTGAAAGGGGAGCAGAGCAGGAGCAGGGCTGAGAGGGCGCGGAGCATGCGGCTGGCTGGGTGGCGCTTCGGAAGAGAAAGGGGAAGGTGAATACGGTAGTCAGCGGGAGGCGCAACCGTTGGTGAGAGGATAATCGTGGAGTGGGGGCGGCGGCATTGAAACTGCTGTGGAGGTGGATGCCTCGCGGATGTCGTTTGTTTGGCGGACGGCAATTGAGGTTACGTGAAACATCTTTTCGGAATTCTTGCCCTTTGTGGCGCGTTCCTATAAAGAATCTCTGATTACCAAGGCATGAACTCTTTAATGAAACCCATGGTCTGCGCGTTTAGTGCAGTGGCATTGACGATGAGTGTGCTGCCTGCGAGGGCGGAGACAATCCAGGAATTGGAGGCGCGGGAGGTGCAGGTGAGGGAGATGGTGAAGAAAGTGTCCGGGAGTGTGGTGGCGATTACGTCAGCGGATCCGAAGCGGCCTGGGTCTGGGAGTGGGGTGATTGTGGGTAAGGACGGGTTGATACTGACGGCGGCGCACGTGACGGAGGCGACGGGGAATGATCTGATCATTACGTTTCCTGATGGGAAGCGAGTGAAGGGGGAGGCGTTGGGAGGGAATCGGTCGACGGATGCTGGGATGGCGCGGATTACGGATGCTGGGGAGTGGCCTGCGGCGGAGATTGGGAGTAGTGACCGCATGCGGTTGGGGGATTGGGTGGTGGCGCTGGGGCATCCAGGAGGTTTCAGTTATGAGCGGCGGCCGCCGGTGCGGCTGGGGAGGGTTTGGCGTCGGGATCTGGACGGGGCGATTTTCAGCAGCTGCCCGTTGATTGGCGGGGATTCGGGGGGCCCGTTGTTTGATTTGCAGGGACGGGTGATTGGGATCAACAGTTCGATTCACGGGAGTGTGGAGATGAACCGGCATGTGGCGGTGGACACGCTGAGGGCGGACTGGGATGGGATGATGAAGGACAAGACGTGGGGGACGAAGGGGTTTCGGGTTGATGAGCGAAAGCGGCCGCGGACGGGGGCGACTTTTGACCGTGACAGCCAGGAGGGCGTGAAGATTGAGGAAGTAGGAGCGGGGACACCTGCGGCGGCGATTGGGTGGCAGGCTGGGGATGTGCTGATTCGGTTTGATGGGGAGGATGTGGCGACGTTCCATGCGTTGCAGCGGATCATTGCGAAGAAGAAGGCTGGGGAGAAAGTGAAGGTGGCGGTCAGGCGTGGGGGCGAGGTGGTGGAGTCGGAGCTTGAGTTGGCGAAGGCTCCGGTGGCTCCGCCGCCGGCGGAGAATGGAGATGGGGAGGGGAAGGATGGGCCGTCGGAGCCGAAGGTGCCAGCTCCTGTGGGGCCGGGGCCATTTTTCGGGGTTGAGGTGGAGGCTGGTGATGGGCCTGGGGTGCGGATTACGGCGGTGAAGGAGGGGAGTCCCGCGGCGAAGGCGGGGTTGGTGGTGGGAGACTTGTTGTTGAAGTGCAACGACAGGGACATTGCTACGCCTGCGGATGCGGCGGAGTTTTTGAGATCGCTGAAGGCTGGAGACAAGCTGACGGTGAAGGCGCGGAGAGGCGATACTGAGTTCAGCGGCGAGGCCGCATTGGAATCGAAACCCTGACAGAAAGAAGTTTATGAAGATCCAAGGTTCACTGCTTGTTGTGCTTGCTGCCGTGGTGTTGCCGCTGGCTGCGGAGGAGAAGGCGGCTGAGAAGTCGGCCGATAAGCCAGCTGAGAAGAAGGCTGAGGCTGCTCCTGAGAATCGGGCGCAGGATAAGTTCAGTCGGGAGACGCCGGAATTGATGAAGGGGTGGGAGCCTGCGTTGGAAGAGGCGCGTCGGGCGACGGTGAGGATTATGAAGGAGGGGAAGCAGGTGGCGCTGGGGTGTGCGGTGCACGAGGGTGGGTATCTGGTGACGAAGTGGAGTGAGCTCCACGACAAGAAGGGCGTGGCGATTGAGGGATTGGAGGCGCAGTTTCCTGAGGGATTGAGGATGCCGGTGAAGATTGTGGATTCGCATCGGTCGTTTGATCTGGCGCTGATCAAGGTGGAGGCGCGTGGATTGCGGACGATGAAGTGGGAGACGAGTGTGGCGGTGGAGCCGGGGACATTTCTGGCGGCTGGGGCGACCGAGCGGCTACCGATTGCGTCCGGGGTGGTGAGTGTGCTGCCGCGGAGTCTCGATGGGTCGCACAAAGGTTTTCTGGGGGTGAATCTCGATTCTGCGGGTGAAGGAGCGATCAAGGTGGTGGGAGTGACGCCGGACACGCCTGCGGCGAAGGCTGGGCTGGTGCTGGACGATGTGATCAAGAGTGTGAATGGGGAGCCGGTGCGATCGGTTTCAGAGTTCATCCAGACGATTGCGGCGAATCGGCCGTATCAGACGATCAAGCTGACGATTGTGAGGGGGATGGAGGAGAAGGAAGTGGCGGCGGTGCTGGGGCGGCGGCCGCCTGGGGCGGGTCAGCTGGCGGAGGATGTGAGGAACACGATGGGGGGGAGTGTGAGTCGGAATCGGAGCGGGTATCCTGGGGCGTTGCAGCATGACATGTTTCTGGAGCCGAACGAGGTGGGTGGGCCGGTGGTGGATTTGAAGGGCCACGTGGTGGGGATGAACATTGCGCGGTCCGGGCGGATTGAGTGTTTTGCGATTCCGTCGGCGGCGATTGAGCGGCTGGTGAGCACGGCCGGGGAGGGGAAGTTTTTCCATCCTGAACTGGATGCGCTGATGGAGGAGCGGAAGGGTGCGGAGGCTGCGGCGGAGCGGTTGAAGAAGGATATTGAGGAATTGAGTCAGCGGATCAAGGAGGCTGAGGGGGATGCGCCGAAGGCGGAGGAGGAGAAGAAGTGAGAAGTGAGAAGTTAGAAGTGAGAAATGGGATGGCTTGGGATCGCCGTTCTAGTGATTCGGCGTGGAGTTCTGAGGGTGGCTGTTCGCTCAACTGAAAACACCTCATGCCATCCAGTTCACGAGATTGGAGCTTTGGGTGCTTCTACCGCTCGTTTGCACGAACTGAGCAGTTTGGGCCGATGGCGGATTTGATGGCACTGATGCAGGCCGAGTTGCAGCGACGAGGTCTGACTGCGTTCACATCCCACGCCACCTTCTGCATCAGTCGGCATCCAGCTTATCCAGAGTGGTCTGAAGATGCACTCGTTTATCTTGCACGCCAGATCGCCATTTAATCGCTCGGATACCCATGCTCCGGTCCATTAAAGCCTTGATCGGTTCATTACCCAGTTCCGACCGGAGGCGCGGCTGGCGGGTTGGTCACAAGGGGCGAGATTCGATATTCTATGATGAGCTGATTGATGGAGATTGGGAGCGTATCGAGATTGACGGCGAGATGCAGGGTGGGGCTGGGGATCCACAGCATGTGGTCTGGTTTCCGAGCGAGGAGCAGTGGGCGAGGTTGCCCAAGTGGACTGCGGGTCGAAGGGAAGAGATTCTCAGGCGTGTTCAGGGGGAGTTCAGTCCGCCAAGCTATGAATACGAATAAGGCACAACAAGTCGGCACATCCAACGACGGGCCACGTCCTTCTTTGAATTCGGGCTTCCCTCCCCGCCGTGGATGGCCTAGTCGTTCGCCAACCCAACGGAGCCAATCGTCACAGTGAACCAGTGCGTATCAATCACGGCAGATGCGGTCACGCTTCTTGGACACGATTTGCTGGCTATTCGAGACTCGGCATTATTTCGCCAGAGATTTGGATCTCCCGGTCGGCAGCGTGAGATCAAGATGCACCCATCGGGAACGCGCATTGCGATGGTTTGGGATGATCTAGGCATTGTCGGTTATGAGGACCAGCCAGAAGGGATCATGAGCCATTGCCATTTGGCGTTCGATCCGAGCGTGACGCCGGAGCACCCTTCGCAACCTTCTTTGGTTGTTGTGGACGTGAACGGATCGAGCCTATCAGCGGATACCACAGAGCGCGGACTTCCTCGTGATGGAGCCACGCCCATTGTCGCCAGTTTTGGGCGACGATACTTCATTGAGACAGCGAGATACGTTCTTGATTTTACCTTTGACCAGCGCAGAGACGCCAGAGGCAGGAAGACCGGCGCTCGGCGATTAGCCATGCTCTCGTTCTCGTGGCAGCCATCCACAGAAGCTACAGCACAATGACAACCACCCACGACCCACCAATGGCGAAAACTCAGGGGTGCGTGGCTGCGAGGAACGAGCCAGCCAACGCCCCTGTGGTTGAACAAGCCCCGGCAATGGCACCCGGGGGAGGAAGTGAGAAGTGAGAAGGTGGAAGTTAGAAGGGGTTGGTTGGTGCGGAGGGGCGAGGTTGGAAAGGTGGGACTGATGGGGCGGGGATGGCGAATGGTGCAGAGGAGTCTGGGTTGTGAGGGGGGCGAGAATGGAGTGTGGCTGCGCTGGGGTTGGGGCGGATGGGGGAGACTGATCTCGGGCGTGGTGTGGGGGTTCTTGATGGGCGCGCGGTGTCCGGGGCGGAGGGGCGATTGGATGGTGGGGTTTGGGGACGCAACCCACGTTGGGGTTGGGGATTTGTTGGGGGTGGACCCAAGGTAGGCCTTCGTGCCTCAAGCCAACCTTGGGCTCTGGGACGCAATCCCGTTGGGATTGGCGGGGGAGGGGGAAGGCGCAGAATGGACGGGATTGACCGGATTGACCGGATTGACCGGATTGACGGGATTGACGGGATTGACGGGTGGATCGGACGGATTGGGCGGATGGGGCGGATCGGGCGAGCGTGAAGGTGTGAGACTTTTGGCGTGAGGGTTGAGTATGGAGAGGCGAGCGTGGACGGTGCCGGGCCAGCAGAGTGGCAGCAGGCTTCCGCATTCCAAGGCCTTCGGTTGGCTGGTTTGGAGAGGGGCGGCGGTGGGCAGAGGGCCGAGCGGGAGATCGGCGGGTTGGATGGAGGGGGGTGGTTCGGATGAGAGATGGTGGGGGCGGGGACGGCGAATGGTGCAGAGGAGTCTGGTTGTGCTGGGGGCGAGAATGGAACGCGCCCGCCGCGCCCGCCGGGCCCGCCGGGCCCTCGGGCGGCGCCCGCTCCGTGCCAGCGCGCCCACTGAGCCAAACGGACGGCCGATACAAGCCCCGATAGGAAGAACCAGTGCCCACAGCGGCTCAGTTCAACAGCAGGGTATCCGGGCAGAAGGCGGGTCACGCGCCACCCTCAAAACGAGTCTTGTCCCCGCCTCCTGACCGGATACACTGCTTCACGTTCGCAATAAAATGTCTCAGACGAAATCCAGTCAGTTTGCTCACGCGTTTTGTGAGGCGCTAGGCGATTTGATGCCAGGCTGGTCTGTCGAAGACGAAGCCGTCATTGGTCCTGAGGATGCCGTGATTCGATTCTCCGAAGAACACTGCGCTGATTCCGAAGGGCACATGGATGTCTCATTTAGTTTCAGGGATTCTGACCCTGACGGATTGAGACTCTGGGACTGCGTGAGCGGTTTCGGAGAGACCATAGCTGACTGCGCATCTACAGCAGCCCGACTTTGGATCGGCACGAGTGCCCCTGCATTGCTGGAACTCAAATATTCTCGGAGCGGTCAGTTTGCTGACCATTTTCACGGCCAAGAACCGGAAGGCTTGACGGGCTGGCACTGTATATGCGGTGCCGTTATGGGATATGGCCTCGGGGGAAGTGGAGCGGCACTTCAGGATTGGTGGATATCGCGGCAGTCTGTTTTGCCTGCTATTGCGGCATCCTTGTCCGATCTCTTGGATGGATTGCCACACGCCATCAAAATCTTCTTTGGCGGGCTTGATGTCGCAGAAGTGCGTGTGGACGGCGATATTCATGAGCGCGCCACATCCAAGCTTCTATCGCTCGATTGGCCACGAATGGAGCCTTTTGGATTCCTCCGAGTTTTTGTCATAGCACTTCACCGAGAATGACCAGCTGTCACTCACCAACAATGGCGAACAAGGCGCGGATGGACAACCGCTGGGGCTGCTCTGCCGGCCATGCATTCCGTAACTTTAACCCGCCATCCCGTTTCGACGATCACTCCCGCCCCAGCGGTGCCTGCGCTTGAGACGTTCGGCGATATTGAGCACGTCGTGAAAAGCATCCCGCACATCCTCGCTCTCGGAGCCTTGCTCGCGGTGTATCACACGGCAGGGGTGCTCTGGGGTAGGGACGCCAAGGTGTATATCCTCATCGGGATGCTTGCGCTTTACGGCGTCGCGGGCGTTACGCTGTTCATCATGCGCCGGCGTTTGCGGGCAGGCGTTCACCGCATGGACGCCGCGAGTCGGGCAGACTTACTGCGTGAACATCCAGAGGTTGCGGAGGAGTTGGCACCGAGTGCGACGGTTCCTTGGCTGTGGAGAGTTCTGGACACGGTTCTCGGGATTACTTTTGCGTTTGGCCCGCCAGTCATTGTCTCGCTCGTGCGGAAGCAGCCGTTGACATGGGAGAGCGAGTGCACCGCTTACCATTTGGCTGCGATGGCAGGCGGGATTGGCGTTTACTTGCTTGGCCGAGCCTTCGTCATTCGACAGTGGCAGCGAAGGAATGCCGAACTAGTCAGTGGTGGAAACGGCGGATAACGCTGCTAGTCGGATTTGTTCTGGACGGCCAATCTCCGTCGAACCACACTTCAACCGTTCGCCTGATCCGACGTGTTCGGTGTCTTGAGTCGACGTTGTGGTCGGCGGGATGGACCGGATGGACGGGTGGAGAAGGAAATGGGATCGGACGGATCGGACGGATCGGACGGATTGGACGGATCGGGCGAGCGTGAAGATGTGAGGCTTTTGGTGCGAGGGTTGAGCATGGAGGGGCGAGCGTGAACGGTGCCGGGCCAGCGGGCTGGCTCCGGGAAAGCGGCAGCAGGCTTCCTCATTCCAAGGCCTTCGGCGGGCTGGTTCGGAGAGGGCCGCGGTGGGCTTGTGGGGAGAGGGCCGAGCGGGAGATCGGCGGGCTGGTTGGAGGGGGCTGGTTCGGATGAGGGATGGTAGGGTGGGAATGGCGAATGGTGCAGGGGAGTCAGGTTGTGCGGGGGGCGAGAATGGAGTCTGGCTGCGCTGGGGTTGGGGCGGATGGGGGAGGCTGATCTCGGGCGTGGTGTGGGGGTTCTTGATGGGCGCGCGGTGTCCGGGGCGGAGGGCGATTGGTTGGTCGGGTTTGGGGACGCAACCCACGTTGGGGTTGGGGATTTGTTGGGGGTGGACCCAAGGTAGGCCTTCGTGCCTCAGGCCAACCTTGGGCTTTGGGACGCAATCCCGTTGGGATTGGGGGAGGAGGGGGGGCGTGTGCAGGATGGGGAAGCGGGGGATGAGGGGTGTGGTTGGGTGGTCGGGGGGGAATAGGGCGGATAGGGCGTATAGGACCGATCGGACGGATCGGACGGATGGGGCGTGTAGGGAGAATGGACGGGATGGACGGGATGGACGGGATTGACGGGATTGACGGGATTGACGCGATTGACGCGATTGACCGGATTGACGCGATTGACCGGATTGACCGGATTGACGGGTGGATTGGGCGGATGGGGCGGATGGGCGGATGGGCGGATGGGCGGATGGGGCGGGACGATAGGACGTCTAGAAAGGAAGGGCAGGATGGAGAGCTGAGAGTACGAGCGTGAAGATGTGGGGCTTGTGGAGGGAGGGGTGGATCTCGGTCAGAGAGCGGGAATGTGAGATGAGATGTGACGATTGGTGGAGGGAGGGGCGAGTACGGAGCCTCGCGGTCCCGGGCTGGTTCGGAGGGGTGGAGAGCTTGAGCGGGGCCGGGCCAGCAGGCTGGCTCCGGAAAGCGGCAGCAGCCTTCCGCATTCCAAGGCCTTCGGCGGGCTGGTTCGGAGAGGGGCGGCGGTGGGCTTGTGGGGAGAGGGCCGAGCGGGAGATCGGCGGGTTGGTTGGAGGGGGCTGATTCGGATGAGGGATGGTGGGGCGGGGATGGCGAATGGGTAGGTTGGTTGGTCGGCGATGAGAGGGGGCTGATTGTTGTGGAGAGAACGTTGTTGCCAATGGGGGCAGATGGGTGGATGACATGGTAGTCTGGTGGTTCCGCCGCCCCTGCCGGGGCGGGGTTGTGTTAATGTGTTATACCGGTGGCTGACGCCAACGGCTAATCTCCTTTACGCCTTCGGCGTGACGAGGTTAGGATGTGAGGGGTGGTTGGGATTGTGAGAGGAGGACGTGATGCAGCGTTGGAGGCTGGATCCCGGCGGAATCAGGGACCGAGGCGGTTGGAGTTGAGGTTGAAGGTACGGTTGCACGCAACCGGCGACGGGAAGAATTGGAGTTGAGCGTGGACCAGGAACCTGCTAAGGCCGGGGCGATCAAGGCCACCGAAAATGCCCGCGCATCCATCAACGCCATGCGCCCCGGAACGACCATGCCGCGGAGCGGCTTTGTTCAAAAAACGGATGCAGGCAACGGCTCGGAGGCTATCTGTCGTGTCAGCGACCTCTTGCGCTCGCCGTCGCCCGATCCGAAGCGTTCGCCCAACCCAAGACTCCACCCTTCTCTCGACAAGCACTGAACTCTGAGCCACACTTGTACCATGAGCACGTCGGCATTTGATCGAAACTATTACGACTCGAACAACTGGAAGCTCGGGTTCATTTACTTTTGCAGAGCTGATCAGCGTATCTTTGTTCCGAAGCTACTTGGGTGGACTCTCAACTTCGCTCGTCCATTAGCATTGCCCGTCTTGGGGTTCCGTCTTGCGGTTGTGTTCGGTGCTATGGAGTTGGTGAGTTCCTTTGGTGGGAGTGGAGACTGGCGTTTCGCGGTCAAGCTCCTTTTGGTTCTTGGTCTCATTGTAGTGTGCTATCGACTTTCGATTGGGAGACCTGATTCCGCGTCATCGGATGACACCGCCACAGGCAACCCGGAATGAGCACGGCCTCTGCAAAACCAGAGGCGAACAAGGCGGTGCTCTCAAGACCTGCCTCGCCGCGAGTTCAATCCGCTATGACAATTCAACCATCAACCCGCAGTCGAAGCCTCGCCCTCGGGCAGGTGTGAGAGGACTTTGACGTTCGCTGAAGCATATGGCCCTCCAACATGTTATCTGCATCGTCATTCTGATTACCTTAAGCGGCTGTTCCAGTCGCAGGGTGAGCCGCGATGAATTGACTGCAATGGTCTCCAAGCCGAAGCAGCCGTATTTCGGATGGATCTACAAGGGGAGCACGGATTCAGACCACTACTTAACTGGACATGGACTCGGCATACTGTTTGTCCCGCACGATCATTTTGTGATCTCGAGCAACGAACTTTTCATCCCGCGAACCTATACGCGGAGCGGCAAGGAAGGGCACGAGAGAATCTTCGTATCCGGGATGGAGTCCCTTCCGGACTATGAGCTGAAGTTGTCGCCCGGCCGGGCGGTGCTAACTGCCGTCATGTCGAACGGCAAACCACGTTGGGTGAGAGAATACTTTGTGGATTCGGATGGTCGTTGTCTGCCACACGGAGAGTGGAAACGATACGATCTATCTGGTCGCCTCAAGGAGACTACGGAGTATCGCCACGGCACCTTATCCGGGAAACACTGGGTGAAACTCGACTGGGACAGGCATGGCGCTCGTGAACTTGACTCCTATTGGAGCGGCCGTGAGCCGGTGGGGATATGGAGAATTGATCCAGATGATGTGAAACATATCGTGATTCGCCTGGAAAATGGCTCTGAGGTCCTGAAGGAATGGTTTGGCGGATCATACGGCAAAAAGGTCCTTTTAATGCGTTGGGAGAACGGGCGGGAGACCTACAAAGGAGATTGGGTTCGAGTTGCTCCGCCCAAAGTCGCCCGCAAATCAGTCTACCTTGGGAAAGACCTTCATCCGGATTTCGCGCCGGAAGTCACCACCGTAAGCGAGCTCCGGGGCTTAACAACGAGACCAGCGAGCAAGCGCATGGAGAGCAAGGGCTGACCCGATCCGAGTTTGGATGATCCGCCACAATTCCGACCTTTGACCTGCATCGAGCGAGCGCTCCCGGTCAGCCGCGCCTCATGCTTGACGTTATTGGCCGGTGCTGCGGGCGATGACGGCGAGGATGACTGCGGCGGTGATGAGGGAGGTGCCTGCGAAGCGCCATGCCATGGCGCGTGGTCCGGCGCTGGAGCGTTCGGGGTTACCGAACCATGAGCCTGCGAACCAGACGAGGGCGAGGGACCACATGCCGCGGGTGCTGTAGATGATATTGACGCCTGTGGGGTCGTTGAAGAAGGCGAGTGCGATGCCCATGGCCATGCCTTGGGCGGCGAGGAGGAGGCTTCCCCAGATGACCCATGGTCGGGAGGGTTTGGGGATGCGGAAGGTGGCTGGGGCGGAGGCGGGGATGGCGGCGAGGGAGAAGAGGCCGATGCACTGGGGGAGGGCGGCGAGGAAGGTGGTGCCGCCGAATTTGGGGGCCCACATGCCGATGAGGACATCGGAGACGCCGAAGAAGAGAGAGCTGAGGAGACCGAGGATGAGGGCGTCGGCGCGGGCGCGGCCGGGTTTAGCGTCGCCGATGCCGACGAGGACGATGCCTGCGGTGGTGAGGAAGGCGGCGAGCCAGAGGGTTGGGGAGAGGGAAGTGCCGGCGAGGGCGACGGCGGTGAAGGCGACGAAGACGACCTTGGTGCCGAGGACTGGGGTGACGACGGAGATATCGCCTTTGGCGATGGCGGCGAAGGTGCACCATGCGCCGGCGTAGATGAGGGCGGAGGTGAGGATGGGGCGCCACCAGTCGGCTGGGGCGAGGCTGCCGGGGTTGATGAAGAAGAGCGGCAGGAAGAAGGGCATCGCGAGGATGTTGGCCCAGTGGAAGCTTTCGATGGGTCCGGCGCCTTCGAGGTAGGCTCGTTTGAAGAGGAGAGAGCCGACGGTGTAGACCAGCGCGCAGGCGAGCGGGAGCAGGAGGTAGAAGGGCATGGCTGGCGGCGGCGACGTGGGGTGCGTCCGGGGGAAAATCAAACTGAATCGAGTGGCGGGGGCGGATTGTTGTGGCGGCGGAGGGTTAGAGGAGGAAGCGGAAAAAAGAAAGGATGGAACGGGGGGCCGTTCCATCCTTTCGGGGGATTTGAGGAGTTAGAATCGATCAGCCGATGGCCTTGGAGTAGAGGGCGGCGACGGCGTCCCAGTTCACGACATTCCAGAAGGCGGAGATGTAGTCTGGGCGGCGGTTCTGGTAGTGGAGGTAGTAGGCGTGTTCCCAGACGTCGAGGCCGAGGATGGGGGTGCCTTCGCAACCGGCGACGGCTTTGCCCATGATGGGGGAGTCCTGGTTGGCGGTGGAGGAGACGGCGAGTTTGCCGTCGAGGACGACGAGCCATGCCCAGCCGGAGCCGAAGCGGGTGGTGGCGGCCTTGGCGAATTCGGTTTTGAAGTTATCGAAGCTGCCGAAGGTGGCGTCGATGGCGGCGGCGAGCGGGCCGGAGGGGAGACCGCCTTTGCCTGGGCTGAGGATGGACCAGAAGAACGAGTGATTGACGTGACCGCCGGCGTTGTTGCGGACGGCGGTGCGGATGGCCTCGGGGACTGCGGAGAGATCGCGGACGAGGGCGTCGGCGGATTTGGCTTCGAGGTCGGCGTGGGAGGCGAGGGCGTTGTTGAGATTGGTGATGTACGCCTGGTGGTGTTTGCCGTGGTGGATTTCCATGGTGCGCGCGTCGATGTGGGGTTCGAGGGCGTCGAGGGCGTAGGGGAGAGCTGGGAGAGTGTGGGCCATGATAGTGAACGTGAATGAATTGGGGGGACGGTACGCTTCAGAGAGCGGGATGGATGATGGATGGGGAGGCGAGACGTGCAAGCGCGGGGCGGGTGGTTTGCGA
>JAIXPK010000426.1 GCA_027486335.1 Verrucomicrobiaceae bacterium
CATCCGAAGAAAAGCGGGAAGTGATTCCCGTTTTTTTGTTTTTACACCGCATCCACTTTTATGACCAGCGAACTCCTGGCCGTCTTCGATTTCTACGAAAGAGAAAAAGGCATCCCCCGCGACAAAATGGTGGAGGCCCTCGCCAATGCTATTCTGACAGCCGCACGCAAGGTCATCGGCCCAGCCCGCGAACTCCGCATCGACATCGATCCAGCTAAAGGAACCATCAAGGCCATCGCCAAACTCCTCGTCGTCGAAGAAGTCACCCTGCCCTACGAGGAAATCAGCATCGCGGTCGCCCGCAAAATCGCCAAAAAACAAAAACTCGCCGCCGAACCAGTCGTCGGTGACGAAATCGACGTCGAAGTCACCCCGAACGACATGGGCCGCATCGCCGCCCAGACCGCTCGCCAGGCCATGATGCAACGCATCCGCCAGGAAGAAAAAGAACTCATCTACAAAGAATTCAAAGACCGCGCCGGCGATATCGTCCACGGCACCGTCCGCCGCTTCGAAAAAAGCGATGTCATCATGGACCTCGGCAAGTTCGAAGGCGTCATCCCCAAAAAGGAACGCGTCACCACAGAAGACTATTCCATCGGCGACCGCCTCCGCCTCTACGTCGTCGCCGTCGAAAACGGTGCCCGCGGCCCAGAAATCATCCTCAGCCGCGCCCACCCCAATTTCGTCAAACGCCTCTTCGAAAGCGAAGTCAGCGAAATCGCCGACCGTACCGTCGAAATCCGCTCCATCGCCCGCGAAGCTGGCTACCGTACCAAAATCGCCGTCTTCTCCGCAGACCCAAAGGTTGACCCAGTCGGCGCCTGCGTCGGCATGCGCGGCGCTCGCGTCAAAAATATCGTCCGCGAACTCAACAACGAAAAGGTCGATATCATCAAGTGGAGCGATGACCCCAAGGCCTTCCTCAAGGACGCCCTCAAACCAGCTCAGATCGGCGACGACAAAATCACCGTCGACCCAGTCAACCGCCGCGTCTTCGTCCGCGTCCGCGAAGAAGACCTCTCCAAAGCCATCGGCCGCCACGGCCAGAACGTCCGGCTCACCAAAAACCTCATGGGCTGGGACGTCCAGGTCGAAAAAGACGAAAGCGCCCACGAGAAATTCGAAGGTCGCGTCCACGGCGCCGCCTCCGACCTCGCCGCTCGCCTCGGCATCGACACAGAAATGGCCGAAAACCTCGTCCGCAACGGTCTCGTCAGCCCTGACGTCATCGCCACCGCCGAAGCAGAAGACATCGCCGGTATCCTCGACATCCCCATGGATACAGCCGAAAGAATCCTCGCCAAGGCCCGCGGCAACTGACCCCTCCCCAACTCTCCAACCCTCCCGCGGCTCTTCCGCCCCTCTCAACAGCTCACACCAACGCTTTTCCCGCCCTGCCCGGATCCGCGACGCTACGCATGCCCTCCAAACCAAAACCTTCCAGCGCACGGCCTTCAGACCCGGCCCCGTTCTCCCCGGCTAAGAAAGCCCCAGCCCGTGCCTCCACACCCGAAACCCCGGATGCACTCCCCAAACCCGTCCGGAAAACCGCGACGGAAATGAAAAGCGCTGCCCTCGACCTCCTCGCAGAAAAACCAAAACGCGTCCGCCTCAAACCAGGCGAAGCCGAAGCCGCTCAAGCCGCCACCCAATCCCCGGCCGCTCCAGCTTCCCCTCCCCCTCCAGTCCGCCAGGTCCTCTCCCTCATCGACGGCGACAACAAAATCAAACGCCGCCGCCCGCTCGAGCCGCTCCCAGCAGACCCAACGTCTGTCGCACCCGCTGATCAAGCCCCAGAGCCAGAACCGGAGCCAGAGCCAGTCCACGCCGCACCCGAATCCTTCGGCGACCCGGACAAAATCATCTCCATCAAACCTCCCATCATCGTCCGCGACCTCGCCGACCGCATGGGCGTCAAGGTCTTCGTCCTCATCAAGGACCTGATGGAACTCGACATCTTCGCCAACCCCTCCATCGCCATCGAAGCCGAAGTCGCTGCCAGAGTCTGCGAAAAACACGGCTTCCACTTCGAACGCGAAAAACGCAAGGAAGGCGGCGGGGTCCACAAGGTCGAAGAAATCATCGTCGCCCCTCCTGCCCCCGAAAAGGAAACCATCCCAGTCGAACGGCTCGAGCCACGCGCCCCCATCATCGCCTTCATGGGCCACGTCGATCACGGCAAAACCAGCCTCATCGACTGCATCCGTAAAGCCAAGGTCGCCGCAGGCGAAGCCGGCGGCATCACCCAGCACATCGGCGCCTACTCCGTCGACCTCGACGGCCGCCGCATCACCATCCTCGATACCCCCGGCCACGCCGCCTTCACCGCCATGCGCGCCCGCGGCGCCCATGTCACCGACATCGTCATCCTCGTCGTCGCCGCCGACGACGGCATCATGCCCCAAACCAAGGAGGCCATCGCTCACGCTAAATCCGCAGGCGTCAAAATCGTCGTCGCCATCAATAAGGCCGACCTCAAATCCGCCAACATCGACCGCGTCAAAACCCAGCTCCAGGAATACGGTCTCATGGCCGAAGACTGGGGCGGCGACACCATCTGCGTCCCCGTCTCCGCTCTCAAAGGCGAAGGCATCGACGCCCTCCTCGAAGGCACTCTCCTCGAAGCAGAAATGATGGAACTCCGCGCAGACCCCAACGCCCCCTGCCGCGCTCTCGTCATCGAATCCCGCATCGAACCAGGTAAAGGCCCCACCGCCACGCTCATCCCACAAATCGGGACGCTCAAAATCGGCACGCCCTTCATCTGCGGCCAGTTCTCAGGCAAGGTCAAAAGCATGCTCAATGACCGCGGCCAGTCCATCAAGGAAGCCGGCCCAGCCACCCCAGTCGAAGTCATCGGCTTCGCTGGCCTCCCAGGCGTCGGCGAGGAACTCATCGAGATGGAAAACGAACGCAGCGCCAAACGCCTCGGCGAAGAACGCTCCGAAGCCGCTCGTCTCGAAAAACTCGGCGGCCCACGCCGCGCTTCCCTCGAATCCCTCTTCGCCTCCGCCGAAGACGGTCAGCGCAAGGTCCTCAAACTCATCCTCAAAACCGACGTCCAAGGCTCCCTCGAAGCCCTCGTCACCCAGCTGCGCGAAATCAAATCCGATAAGGTCAGCCTCAACTTCGTCCTCGCAGGCGTCGGCCCCATCTCGGAAAATGACGTCCTCCTCGCCTCCGCCGCTGACGCCGTCGTCATCGGCTTCGGCGTCAAACTCGAAGGTAAAGCCGTCAAAACCGCCAAAGCCGAAGGCATCCAGGTCAAGCTCTACTCCATCATCTACGAACTCATCGATCAGGTCAAAGAAGCCATGCTCGGCCTCCTCGACCCGGAAACCCGCGAGAAGGTCATCGGCCACGCCCAAGTCAAACAGGTCTTCAAAATCCAGCGCGGCCGCGTCGGCGGTTGCGTCGTCACAGACGGCCGTATCTCCCGCACCGCCCGCGCTCGCGTCCTCCGCGGCCGCCAGGCCGTCTACGACGGTGGCTTCCAGACGCTCCGCCGCTTCCAGGACGATGTCCAGGAGGTCCGCAATGGCCTCGAATGCGGGATCCGCCTCGGCGACTTCAACGAATACGAACCCGGTGACGTCATCGAGTGCTACGAACTCGAAAAGATCGCCCAGTCTCTCTGATCCTTCTCTGATCCCAACTCGGCAGCTCCGGCTGCGGACAGCTCCCGCCGTCCGCTCCCCTCACCGCCCCCTCGTGCCACCGCTATGAAGAACCGCCAAGTCCGCGTGCGCGAGCTCCTCCAGCGCGAGCTGGGGGCCATGATCGCTCGAGACCACGCCTTCCCAGACGTCCTCGTCACCATCAACGACGTCGAACTCACCCCGGACCTCAAACACGGTAAGGTCTTCGTCGGCGTCATCGGCCCGGAACACAAAGCCCAGCACGTCGTCGATACCCTCAACCAGCGCCACGGCGAATACCAGACCCGCATCAGCCGCCGCGTCGTCCTCAAACACACGCCGCGTCTCAACTTCCACCTCGACACCAGCGTCGAACGCGGGGTCCGCGTCACCGGCATCATGGAAACCATCGACCGCCAGCTCGCCGAAGCCGCCGCCCTCGAAGCCGCCGCCGAGCCCCAGAACCCGGACCAGGCGCAGCCACCAGCCGCCGAGTGAAGCCACCCGCGCTTCCCTCCCCCGGCTCCCCCCCACCACGCCATGTCCCTGCGCACCAACACTTCCCTCGACGCCATCACCGCGGCCTGCCACGCCGCCTCGTCCTGCGCCGTCCTCTCTCACTTCCGACCAGACGGCGACGCCCTCGGCTCCACCCTCGCCGTCGGCATGGCCCTCGAAGCCCTCGGCAAACAGGTCATCTTCCTCAACGAAGACCCCGTCCCCTCTACCCTCGCCTTCCTCCCAGGAGCCGACCGCATCCGCCAACCCGGCACCGACCCCATCGACGTCGATCTCGTCATCGCCCTCGACTGCGCCACCTCGGAACGCCTCGGCGCAAACTGCCGCGCCGCCCTCGCCTCCGCACCCCAGTGGATCAATATCGACCACCACCGCTCCAACGAGGACTACGGCAACTGGCACTACATCGACTCATCCTCCCCAGCCACCGGCGAAATCGTCTACCTCTGGCTCTCCTCCTGCGGGCTCCCCATCACTAAGGCCATCGCGGAAAACCTCTACGTCGCCATCAGCACCGACACCGGCTCGTTCCAGTACCAGGGCACCACCGCCCGTACCTACGAAATCGCCGCCGCCCTCGTCCGCCTCGGCGTCGACGTCGCCGCCCTAAACCGCGCCACCTACGAAAACTTCCCGCGCCGTCGCGTCGAACTCCTCCGCGGGCTCTTCCAATCCATGGAAATTACCCACGACGGCCGCGTCGCCTCATGGGCCATGACCCGCGACATCATGGCCGCCTCCGGTGCCCTCCCCGAAGACTCCGAAGGCCTCATCGACCACCTCCGCGCCATCGAAGGCGTCATCGTCGCCGCTGCCTTCGAAGAACTCCCCGGCCCGGAAGGCAAAATCCGCCTCAGCCTCCGCTCCAAATCCCCTCAACTCGACGTCGGCCGCGTCTGCGCCCACTTCGGCGGCGGCGGCCACATGCTCGCCGCAGGCGCTCGCCTCACCGGCCCTCTCTCCAATGCCAGACAACGTGTATTCGAAGCCCTTGATGAAGCACTCGCTGCCTCCTAAAGCCCGTCCGCCGGAAACGGAAATCGACGGCGTTCTCCTCATCGACAAAGGTCAGGACATGACCTCCCACGATGTCGTTGCCGTCGCACGCCGCCGTCTCAACACCCGGAAAATCGGCCACTGCGGGACTCTCGACCCCATGGCCACAGGCCTCCTCATCCTCGTCGTCGGCAAGGCCACCCGCATCCAGGACCTCCTCATGTCCGAAGAAAAGGAATACGAAGGCACTCTCCGCCTCGGCATGTCCACTTCCACTCAGGACTCGGAAGGCGAACCCGTCGAAACCCGCCCCGTCCCCGAGCTCTCCCCCACCCAGATCTCCGACGCCTTCTCCCACTACCGCGGCGACTTCTATCAGATGCCGCCCATGGTCAGCGCTATCAAAAAAGACGGGGTCCCTCTCTACAAACTCGCCCGCAAAGGCATGGTCGTCGAACGCGAGCCCCGCCTCGTCACCGTCTTCCACCACCAGATCAAAAACATCGCCCTCCCTGACATCGATTTCCGCGTCGTCTGCAGCAAGGGCTTCTACGTCCGCACCTACTGCCACGACATCGGCGAACGTCTCGGCACCCTCGGCCACATGGCCGCTCTCCGCCGCACCCGCAGCGGCAACTTCTCCGTCAACGGCACCCTCACGTTCCAGGAACTTAAGGAAGCCCCCGCCCAGGACATCCTCGCCAAGGTCCTCTCCCTCCGCGACGTCAGCCGTCTCCGCGGAGCCTGACCCTAACTCCACCCGCTGTCTGCAGCCATGAAGTCCCTGCACTCCATCGCAGACCTCGCCAGCCTGCCCGGCCCGCTCCACCTCGCCGCCGGCTTCTTCGACGGCGTCCATCTCGGCCATCAGGAGGTCCTCCGCTCCGCTCGCCTCGCCGCCGATTCCTCCGGCGGCTCCGCCGCGGTCCTCACTTTCGATCGCCACCCCGCTACCATCATCCGCCCGGGCTCCGCTCCTCGCCTCCTCACCTCCACGCGCCACCGCACGCTCATCATGGAGCGTCTCGGAGCCGCCGCCGTCCTCGTCCTCCCCTTCGACGAATCCCTCGCCGCGCTCCCACCCGACGACTTCATCGGCCAGATCGTCCGCAACGCCCGCCCGCTCGGCAGCATCTCCGCCGGCACCGACTGGGCCTTCGGCCACGCCCGCTCAGGCAACATGTCGTCCCTCGCCGCCATGGGCAACGCCGCCGGCTTCGCCGTCCACGCCGTCCCCCCAGTCATCATCGACGGCGAACCCGTCAGCAGCACCCGCGTCCGTCTCGCCGTCGAAGCCGGTGACTTCTCCACCGCCGCCTCCCTCCTCGGCCGCTCCTACTCCATCCTCGGCGATGTCATCCTCGGCCGTCAACTCGGCCGCAAACTCGGCTTCCCCACCGCCAACCTCGCCCTCGAATCCGAACAATTCCCCCCAGCCGGCGTCTACGCCGTCCACGTCGTCCTCGACTCCCAAATCCTCCCAGGCGTCGCCAACCTCGGCTTCCGCCCCACCGTCGACCTCTCCTCCTCCACCCGCCACTTCGAAGTCCACCTCCTCGACTTCTCAGGCGACCTCTACGGCCGTACCCTCGACGTCCGCTTCATCTCCCGCATCCGCGACGAGGTCCGCTTCGATTCCCTCGACGCCCTCAAATCCCAGATCCAACTCGACGCCCACCGCGCCCACTCCATCCTCTCAGCCCTCTGAGCCCCCTCCCCAAAGTCACAGCACCATCCCTGTGACCCCTCCCGGATGCGCCTCCCCAAAGTGGCACGGGCATCTTGCCTGTGACTTCTCCCGCCAGCGCCCTGTCCTTTTGCTTAGCCCTATTCCCCTGCCAGCCATTCCCTTGCCACTTCCCCTCCACCCCGCCTCAAGGCCGCCGGAACCGGTAAAACTGACGCGCCTCCGCTCCAATCACCGGCGTCGGACTGCTCAAATCAGGCCGCGCCACCCAGCTCCCTAGCGTCCCGGAACTCTCCAGCGTCCACGCCCCATCCGTCCAGTAAATCCACGGCTTGCCCCCAATCTCCCCTAACCCCCACCGCCCCGTCGACGGTGCCGTGAACGACGCCGACAACGCCCCGTCCAGCGAACAGTCACTCGAATCCACCGTGTTCTGATGCACTTCGATCGCTAACACATTCAGCGCAGGAGCCGCATTCAATACCGGCAGCCCGGCCCCGCTCAGCGTCACCGCATCATACGCCCGCTCATTCGCCCCGTTCCCCTGGAATCGGCTCGATAGCTGATTGTAGAGAATCGCCCCGCCCACATTCGTCCCGGAATCCAATCCCCACGAAATCGGACTCACCCTCGCCCCGTTCAGATACACCGCCGCCCCGTCATCCGCCATGCACTCGACCTTAAGCGACTGAATCTGCGCCGGATCCGCCACCGTGAACGTCCGCCGCGCATACACCGTCACCGGCCGCTCCGTGATCGTCGTCCCAAACGTCAGCAACGCCCCCGTCGCCCCGATCGATCCCCATCCCATCGGTGCCGTCCGCGCCTTGTACCACGTCGCCGATTCCACAAACTCAGGATGCGTCCACGCCCGACTCGCCCCATCCGCCGCCGGCCACGGCGTCGCACTCGTCCACCCTCCCGGCGTCACCGCCGCATGATAACTCCACCCACCCGCACTCTTCCCCACTAACACCAGATCCGCCGGAGGCGGCCCCGACGGCGGAAAATACAGCAGCGGCGCTCCCGTCACCTCCCCATTCACCGCATCCTCCAGCGTCACCACAATCACCCCATGCGGATTCGGCACCGGCAACGCCACCGCAAACGTCTTCAGCGTCTCCCCAGGCACCCAGTTCACCGTCCCCGCCCCAATCGCCGTCTCCTCCTCCGATTCCACCTCCGCACGCCCAGCCACCCGCCACTTCACCGCCACCGCCCGCGACGAAAACGTGCTCAGCCTCACATTGAACGCCGCCGGCCACGCCGCCGTAGTCTCCTGTCGCTTCGCCACCGGAAAATCAATCCCCACCGCCGACCCCGGCACCGGCATGAACACCGCCAGCTGCTCCCCTTCACTAGCCGGATCCCAGAGCGCATTCCCGCTGTCCTCCGCTCCATTCTGCGCCGCCAGATCCGCACTCCGCGTCACCCGGCTGTCCACCATCGTGAACCGTTCGTTCGACGCCGTCCACCGGCTGAAATCCATCGCCCACGCATCCCGGAAATAATTGTATAACAACAACGACCCGCTGCTCGTGATGTTCCCGATGTACTGGCTCGTCCCGGACCCGCTCGTCCCCGAATTGTTCCCGTAATTATCCCCGAACCGCGCCCCCACCATGTTCCCAATCAGCGCACAATGGTTCACCAGCGACCGCGGCCCGCCATAACCACACTCCATCCCCTGCCCGCAGTTGAAATGCACGCCGTCGTAACTCCGCGGCACACGGTCCACCCCGGAATTCGAGATCGCCTCATGCACCGCATTCTCAAACCAGCACCCGTAGAAATTCACCGTCCCCGCCCCGTCAGCCCCCGTATCCACCCCGTCATCCTTCGTCCACCCCACCACCGTCTTCCTCAGATTGAACGTCCGCCCAGACGGCACCAGATACAACCCATCATTGTCCGCATCCAGAAACGCATCCGAATCCACATCGGTCCCCGGATCCGTCATCTCCAGAAACGCACACGAATCCATCTCCAGCGCCGGACAACTCTCCTGCTCTCCGCCAGTAATGCACCGCTGCGCCAGCACCCGTGTGAACAACAGCGACCCTCCCTTCGCCGCAAACGCCGCTCCTCTCGTCTGACTCAATCCCGTCGGCCCCACCAGCGCCACATCCGTCAGGCTGCACACCGCCCCCGGCGCAACCGCCACACAAGGCTCCTGACTCCGGTGCGTCGGAAAATCCTTCGCCGGTTCCCCCGCCGGTGCCGTCCCGAACCAATTCTGATTCGCTCCCCAACAGCAGAAAATCGTCCCGCTCGCCGTCAGCTTCGCCACATTCGCCCCACTCTGCGGCTGCAGCCAGATCCCTCCCCACAACGCACTCGTGCTGTCAGGCGCAAACACCACCGGCGCACTCACCGTCCCGTTGATCTTCACCTCCCCTCCCGGCCTCACCCAGAACTCTACCCCTGGCGCACACCGCACCACCGTCCCCGCCCCAATCGTCACCGTCGCCCCTGCCGCCACACTGATCGTCCCCGTCACATGAATCCGCGCATTGCTCCCCCAGTCCTGACTCGACGCAATCGCCCCGCTCCGCACCGTCCAACTCGTCGTCGGCTCATAACTCACCGGCACCTCCGCCTCCAACCCGTTCACCGCACCATCAAAACTCACATCGCCCGCCACCGTCGCTCCTGCCAGAATCGTCGATCCCCACCCGCGCCGCACTAACACCGGATTCGCAGGATAATTCCCCGCCCGCACCACCCCATTCAGAAACAACGGATCCCCCGCCATCGCACCAGCACTCTCCCCCTTCGTCAGCCGCGCCACCACCGGCACCGGCAACCCCAGCGGATAAACCGCCGGTGCCATCACCGTCAGCCGCTGCCCCGCAAACGCCGTCGGCGCATCCATCACCAGTCGCCACGGCCGCATCGTCGGAATCCCGTCCTCCGTGCTGCTCCGCTCCGCATTCCTCACAATGAACGCATACGTCTGCGTCTGCGGCGTCAGCGCAGGATCCGTCACCACCAGCTCATGATAACCAATCGCCGTCACCGGCGTCGCCACCCCCAGCGGAAACGCCGCCCCATCCAGAAACGCCGACGTCCCCGTCGCCGTTATCGTCACACTCGTCGCCGTGCGCGACCGATTCAGCGTCGTCGGCGTCACCGCCGCTCGCGACATCGTCGCACTCACCAGCAGCAACTGAAGGATTCGAAATGGGTTCATGCGGATCATCGGGGGTTTCCTCATCCTACCCGTCTCCGCGCCGCTGTCATCCGAAGGAAATGCCCCACATCCCCCCTCGCCGTCAGCCTACCGCCCTCTCCTCTCCGGCAGTTTCCCCCGCACCACCCCCAATCGCTCCGCTCCTCCCACCCGCTCGCCATCCACCAGCACCTGCAATCCCGCCCCGCGCCCGTAATGCGTCCCGTCCCGATCCCAAATCACCGTCAGCACCCGCCCATGATAAGGCACATGATCGAGACAGAACCAATCCCACTCACCCTCCGGCAGCAGCGGACTCACCTCCACCACATCATCCGCCCGCGGCCGCAACCCCACCAGCCCGCTGATCACCAGATCGCAGAAGGTCGAATGATTGTAATCCTTCCCTCGCTCGTCCGGAGCCTGCCGCCGCTGCTTCAAAAGGGTCCGCGCTATCCAGTCGCCCGTGTACGGATTCAGATTCTCATCAATCCACGGCCGCTCGCTCTCCACCCTCTCCAAACCACCCGCCCCATCAGCTAAATCGCCCTCCGCACGCTCCGGTGGCAACTGCCGAAACCGATGGCTCCTCACATACCCCTGCAGCACTTCCCAGTAATCCTTCCGACTCACCACGTCCTGCCGGTAATCATGCAGCAGATTCGCCATCGCCGTCAGGGTCTGCGACGTTGCAAACGGCCAGCTCGGCCCATTCCACTGGCACTCGTGCCCCTCATACGCCACCCGGAACCCCGCATGCCTCTGCTCCGCCGTCGTCGGCCCGAACGGTGCCCGGAATCCCTCAGGATCCATCAGCTGCCGCCACGCCCCCGATTTGTCAGGCCCCGGCAGATGGAAACACCACGGCACATAACCATGCAGCTCCCGCACCCCCGCCAGCTCCCCGCCCCCTCGCGGCCGCACCTTGAAAAACTCCGCCTCCGCATCCCACAAACGCTTCTCCACCAACTCCCGCAACGCCGCCGCCTTCCCGCGCCATTCCTCCGCTTCCTCACGCTTCCCCGCCCGATCCAGCACCGCCGCAATCGCCACCGCATCCCCATACTGATAACTGTTCAAGGTCGCCCGACACCCGCTCCCGCCCACCGACACCTCCATCCCGTCATTCC
This sequence comes from Verrucomicrobiaceae bacterium, assembly GCA_027486335.1. Lineage (GTDB taxonomy): Bacteria > Verrucomicrobiota > Verrucomicrobiia > Verrucomicrobiales > V1-33 > V1-33. The sequence goes on from JAIXPK010000426.1 coordinate 11,146, forward strand.
CGTCATTCTGCCAGTACAACCCGCTCTCATCCCGATGATCCCCAGCCCACGCCTCCCAGTTCGCCTTCAACTCCGGCAGCAGATCCCTCACCAATCCGTCATCGCCAATCACCCGCGCCCGCGCCTCCATCGCATCCGCCGCCCAGAAGCTGTACTTCCGCGGCTCCCCACCCTTCCGAAACCAGAACACCGCATAGTCATCCAGCACCCGCCGGTCATGAATCCACCGTCCCTCACGGAAATGATGCCCCGCCGGACAGTTGATCGAATTATGCTTCCCCGCCCACGGTACCGCCGGCAGAAACTCGGTCACAATCCACCCATCCACGGTCTCCTTCAGATGCTTCCGGAAGGTCCACCACCGGAACCAGTACACTTCCTCCAGCTTCTTGTCAGGACACTCGAACCTCGGCACGTTCGCCGCCATCCACTCCCACGCCGCCGCATTCGGTATCGCATTCACCACCGTCTCCCGATCCCCCGCCGCAAACCCATCCGCATAAGCCCGGAACCGCCCAGCCCCTAGCACGCCTTCCGCCGCCCCTGACCTCTCCAACGCCCCCACCAACGCCAGCGCCGCCAGCAACCCAACTCGCATCGTCTCGGATTTCATCCCTCCCCATCACCCCCATCCCCCCACTGCGCCACCATCTCCCCTCCCGCGGCCCCGTAATCACCAACCATCACCGCCGCCCGCGCTTCCGACCCAGCACCGCCGTCACCTTCTCCAGCGGCAGGCAATTGATCACATCCGCCCGCGTCAGCCATCCCTTCCTCGCCGCACGAACCCCGAACCACAAATCCTGCAACCCTCCCGTGCTGTGCGCATCCGGATTGATCGAACACAACACACCCTTCTCCTTCGCCAATCGCCACCACCGCCAGTCCATGTCCAGCCGCCACGGGCTCGCATTCAACTCAATCATCGTCCCCGTCGCCGCACACGCCTCAATCACCGCAGGCACATCCACCGCATACGCATCCCGCTTCAATAGCAACCGTCCCGTCAGATGCCCCAGCATCGTCACATGCGGATTCTCCACCGCCCGGATAATCCGCTTCGTCATCTCCGCCTCCGCCAGATTGAACACGCTGTGCACACTCGCCACCACATAATCCAGCTCACCTAGCAGATCATCACCGAAATCCAGACTCCCGTCCTTCAGAATATCCACCTCGCTCCCCGCAAACAGCCGGAAACTCCCGTCCCACTCCCGGTTCATCGCCGCAATCTCCGCAATCTGCGCCCGCAACCGCGCCTCATCCAGCCCGTTCGCCTGAAACGACGACTTACTGTGATCCGCAATCCCCAGATACTGCAATCCTAACTCCATCGCCGCCTCCGCCATCGCCGCCAGCGTATCCACCCCGTCACTCGCCGTCGTGTGATTGTGAAACGTCCCCCGCAGGTTCTCCACCGCCACCAGCTCCGGCAGGGTCCCCGCCTCCGCCGCCTCGATCTCCCCCATCCCCTCACGAATCTCCGGAGCCATGAAATCCAGTCCCAGCACGCGGTGCACATCTCTCTCCTCATGCACGTCCTCCGGCACCGGCGTGCCCTTCTCACCGTGCGGCGACAGCACATACTCGTTCAGCGTCCACCCCATCTTCAGCGCCCGCGATCTCAGCTGAATGTTATGCTCTTTGCTCCCCGTGAAATACACTAGCGCATAAGGAAACTCCGCGTTCGTCACCACCCGCAGATCACACTGCAACCCGTTCGCCAGCCGGATGCTGCTCTTCGTCTCCCCGCGCACAATCACCTGCGTCACAAACGGCGCCGTCACAAACGCCTCCATCAGCGCCCCAGGCTTCCGACTCGCCGCCAGAAAATCCAGATCATGCACCGTCTCCTTCCCGCGCCGGAACGACCCCGCCACTTCCACCCGCGAGGTCTCCTCCAGCCCCCGCAGAAACTCCAGCACTTCCTCCACCGCCTCCGCCGCCGCATCCGCCCGGAAAATCCCCGCATGCGCCTCATTAAACGCCATCCCCTCCAGTATCTTCGCCACCGTCTTTTCACCAAACCCGCTCAGCGCCGCCGCCGTCCCATCCTCACAAACCCGCTTCAGATCCGTCAGGCTCTTCACCCCCAGCTCCCGATGCAGCGCCGCGATCTTCTTCGGCCCCAATCCCGACACCTCGAACAACTCAAACAGGGTGTCCGGAAACTCCGCCCGCAGCTTCTCATAAAACCCTAGCTGCCCAGTCGTCGCCAGCTCATGCAGCTTGTCCCGCAGCGCCTCCCCAATCCCCTTGATACCCTCCAGCTGCCCCTCCCGCGCCAGCCCCACAATGTCCCCGGCATGCGCCATCACCACCTCCGCGCCCGTCCGGTACGCCCGAATCTTGAACGGATTCTCCCCCTTCAGCTCCAGCAGCTGCGCGATCTTCTCCAGTACTTCAGCCAGTGTCTCACGTGTCATAATTCCTCCCTTCAGATCATCCGAATCAATCGCCGTCTCAACAGATCCAGCGCCGCCTGCGACGCCATCCGCTTGAACGTCTCCCGCTCCACCCGGAACAGATGCTGCACCACCACCGGCTCCCCTCCTCCCTTCGACGCCAGCGCCACAAACACCGTCCCCACCGGCTTCGCCTCCGTCCCCCCACCCGGCCCCGCAATCCCCGTCAGCGCCAGCGCATGATCCGCCCCGCTCGCCGCCAGACACCCGACCGCCATCGCCGCCGCCGTCTCCCGACTCACCGCACCATGCGCCGCAATCAATTCCTCCGGCACTCCTAGCACCTCACTCTTCGCCCGGTTCGCATACGTCACAAATGTCCGGTCCACCACCGCCGACGCCCCGGGCACATTCGTCAATCGATGCGCCACCAATCCTCCCGTGCACGACTCCGCCACCGACACCCACACCCCCAGCTTCGCCATCAGCTTCACCACCACTTCCTCCAGTTCCTCATCCTTCGACGAGAAAAACTGCGCCGGAAACGTCCCCGCCATCAGGGTCTCCGCCGCCGCCAGTTGCTCCGGCGTCCCGAACACCCTCACAATCACCTCCCCAGCCCGCGCACAATAACCAATCTCCGGAATCCCCATCGCCGTCAGGGTTTCCTCCACCGCCTCCGCCACCTGCGTCTCCCCTAAGCCCGCCAGATGAAAATTCCGCATCCCCAGCGCAGGCCCCACCATCGCCGCCAATCTCGGCAGCACCTGATCCCGTACCATCGGCTTCAATTCCCGAGGCGGCCCCGGCAGCAGAAACAAATGCGGCGACTTCATCCCCGTCCCCGGCACCGCCATCGGCGGCACATACAGCCCCGGTGCCGTCCCCGCCGGATTCGCCAGCACTTCCGCCCCCCGCGGCACCATCGCCTGCCGCCTCGCCGCCTCACTCAATGGCCGCCCCCGCTCCGCCATGTACGCCGTAATCCACGCCTTCACCCCCGCATCCTCTTCCAATGGCAATCCTAACCACTCCGCCGTCACCTCCCGCGTGATGTCGTCACTCGTTGGCCCCAGCCCCCCCGTCACCAGCACCACATCCGCCCGACCCGCCGTCTCCCGCAACGCCTCCCGGATCACGTCCCCGTCCGGTATGCAGACCTGCCGCGCGATCCGCAGCCCCAATGGCAGCAGTTCCTGCCCAAGCCACGACAAGTGCGTGTTCACCGTGCTCCCCAGCAGCAGCTCCGTTCCCGTATTGATCAGTTCCAGTCGCATGAAAATTCGTCAGGGTTGCTCACACCGCCGCCATCCGCCGCATCTGCTCTTCCGGGGTCCGGAAACACACCGCCACCAAAAACGTCACCACCGTCCCGAACAGAATCCGCCACGGAAACTCCACCACCGGGAGCCACGCCGGCCGCAGATCCGGACACCCAGCCCACACCAGCCTCACCAACCCCGTATGCAGATCACTCAGCACCGCCACCACCACAAACCCCGCCGCCATCGCCATGATGTTCCCCCGCTCGTTCCCCCGCGTCTTCGTGAACAATCCCACCATGAAAATCCCCAGCAGCGACCCGTACGTATAACCAAAACTCCCCAGAATGATCGGAATGATCCGCAGCCCGGGATTGTGCGCCTTCACATACGCCGTCCCCAACCCAATCCCGATCAGCACCAGCGCAAACGCCACCGTCGCCTTCCGGATCACCGTCACCCGCGCCCCCTCATCCTCCGACGTCCCGAACCACCGGAAATGAAAATCCCGGCAGTAACTCGTCGCCAGCGAATTCAAGGCCGTCCCTAGCGACCCCATCGTCGTCGCCAGCACGCCAGCCACCACCAACCCCCGCAACCCGCCAGGCATCACCGTCAGCACAAAATGCGGAAAAATCTGGCTGCTCTCCGGCTCACCCTTCGCATTCCGCGGCAGCAGCGGATCCGTCACCACATTCTGATAGTAAACCGACAGCAGGATCCCGATCGCCAGCACCGCAAACACCACCGGAAAATCCGCCAGCCCCGACAGAATCGTCGCCCGCGCACTCTCCCGCTTGTTCTTCGCCGTCAGCATCCGCTGCACCATGTCCTGATCCGTCCCGTGCGTCGCCATCGTCGTGAACATGCTCCCGAACAACGCCGCCCAGATCGTGTACTCACTCTCCAGCACACTCCGGCATCGCTCCCAGAACGTGAACTCAGGCACCGCCGCACCCGCCTCCTTCGCCACCGCCATCGCCTTCTCCACACTGTCCCCATTCACCCTCAGAAACTGCAGATCCCCAGGCTGCGTCAGAAACGCCTTCGCTCCCTCCCAGCCCCCCGGAATATGCCCCAGCAGATACCACAGCGAAAAACCCAGCGCCCCGAACAACACCACAATCTGAATCACATCCGTCCAGATCACCGCCTTGATCCCCCCAATCGCCGTGTACATCGCCGTCAGCAGGCTCACCACCACCAGCGCCGCCCCCGACAGCCAGAACTGATCCCACGCCCCTAACCGCTGCCCCGGATTCGCCAGATTCCACATGATCACAATCAGCACCGTCGGCACCCACAAGCGCGACCCGCTCGCCAGCGCCCGCGTCAGCAGAAACACCGCACTCGCCACCCGCCTCGTCCTCGGCCCGAACCTCGTCTCCAGAAACTCGTAAATGCTCACCACATTGTGCCGGTAAAACGCCGGAATAAACACCCCGCTCACCACAAACCGCGCAAAAATATACCCCACCAGCAACTGCGCATACGTGAAATTCCTCAGGTGAAACCCCTCACCAGGCGTCCCAAAAAACGTCCCCGCACTGATCTCCGACGCCAGAATCGACGCCAGCACCGCCCACCACGGAATCGACCGCCCACCCAGCGTGAACTCACTCACATCCCCGCTCTTCCGGCTGAAATACACCCCAATCCCGAGAATCGCCGCAAAGTACGCCCCGATAACAAGTAAGTCAGCTGTCAGTTTCCAGTTCATGCGTGCAGTAAGATAAAAAAAGCGCCCCGCGTGCCATATCGGCCACGGGGCGCTCAGGAAAGCGCAATGTACAACCCTCAGCGCTTCTTCGGCGGCAGCTTCAACGACTGCCCAGGCTTGATGAAATCACTCCGCAACCCGTTGTACGACTTAATCGTCGCCACCGAATACCCAGTCCTCCGCGAAATCGCCGACAAGGTATCCCCACTCCGCACCGTCACATACGTCGGCTTCACCACAGGCTTCGGCTTCGGCTTCACCACCACCTTCTTCTTCGGCGCAGGCTTCTTCGTCGCCACAGTCTTCGGCTTCGGCTTGCTCACCACCGCCGCCCCACCCCCAGTCGTCGTCTTCACCGCCGCACTCCCCGACCCCGACGTGCTCGTCACCTTCGGCTTCGGCTTCTCCACCTCCACCGCCGGCGCAGGATCACTGTAAATGTTCTCATTGCTCGCCACATCCGCCGTCCGCCCACCCGACGCCCAGTCCTCCCGGTAATTCCCCTTCTCATCAAACGGATACTCCGACGACGACAACCCAGTATCCGGCGACGTGTAATCAATCACGTCATCCCCCTTCTTCATCGTCTTACATGCCCCCAGCGCCAGACACAGGGCCGCACCGGCAAAAGCCACGGTCATTCGAAGCGGAGTCGGAATCATTCAGATACCTTAAATAATCCCCGCCACCTGTCCAGCAAAATACCCACCCCCCCACAACAAGCCCCCCTCCCAACACGCCCTTCTCCCAACACGCCCCGGGATCGCGAGGCTCTGTACTCGCGCTCTCCCAACCAGCCCCCTCTCCGAACAAGCCCGCCGCAGGCTCTGTACTGCTGTGAGCATCACAGCTCTCTCTGCGTGCGGAGCACGCCTACAAGCACCCCACCCCACAAGCCCCCTCCGAACCAGCCATTCTCACTTCTCACTTCTCACTTCTCACTTCCCCGCCCGCCCGCCGCAGGCTCTGTACTGCTGTGAGCATCACAGCTCTCCCGGCGCACGGAGTGCGCCTACCCGCCCTCCCAACACGCCCTTCTCCGAACCAGCCCCCTTTTACGATTCACTATTTACCATTCACTATTTCCAATCCCCGCCCCCCGCCGCTTCAACGACACCCTCGTCGTCATCTCCTCGAACACCCCCTGCGTCCCCGCCGCATCACTCTGAAACGACGCCGCGTCCGCCCGCGGAATGCTCAATCGCTCCGCCGTCGCAAACGCATCCTGATTCGCCGCCAGAAACACAAACTCCCAGCCCTGCGCCCGCTTCTCCGCAATCAGATCACTCACATGCGCCTGCGTGTACTTCGAACTCGCATTCTCCTCCCCATCCGTCAGGATCGCCACAATCACCTTCGCCGGCCGCGCCTCCACCGCCCGCGCCGCAAACGAGGTCGTCATCTTCTTGATCGTCCGCCCGATCGCATCCAGCAGCGCCGTGCTGCCCCGCGGCTGATAAGTCGCCGCCGTCAGCGCCGGAACACTAGCCAGAGGCTGCGACTTCACCGGCACTTCATACTGGTCATCAAACAGCACCAGCGAAAGCCGCGCCTCCCCTTCCTCCCGCCGCTGCGCCTCCAGAAACGCATTGAACCCGCCCATCGCATCACTGGCAATCGTCTGCATCGATCCGGACCGGTCAAGAATAATCGCAATTTCAGTCATAGTCAGTAGGTTGAGTTGAGATTTACGCCCCACAAAACACGACGCATCAAAAACCACAAGCAACAAGATCGAGAATTCTCCCACGCGACTCCATCACCCACCATCACCCGCGCCCCTCCGAAATCTGCCCGCGATCATCCCGCCCCCCGGCGCGACTAACCCTCCCGACAGAAGGAATCTACCGCTTCGACAGCCCCATTATCCCCTGCCCTCACCAGACACCCCCACCCCCTCAATCCCCGATGAAATGCGGCACAAACCGCGACCGGTTCCCCGTGATCCTCCGGCTGTCCTCCCGAATCCCCAATCCCGCACACTCCCCATCGACCATCCAAACCCCTAACACCGGCCAGTGCCCGTCAATCGCCTCGTTCCCCGCCAGTTCCTGGTAAATGAACCCCTCGCTCCCATAAGGCCCGCTCTCGCTCGCCTCGATCTGCCCGGCCCGGTGAATCTCCACGTTCGCCCCCTCCCGGCTGAACACCGGCTTCTTCACAAAAGTGTCCCCCAGCAACCCCGGAGCCCGATAACACTGCAGCAGCGCCGGATGCTCCATGTGGTACTCCCACATCAGCGCCAGCATTGCCTTGTTGCTCCATAGCAGCTTCCACGGCGGCTCCAGAAACCGGCACTTCCCGGCCCGAATGTGCCGCGCAAACTCGTCCCGCAGCATCCACTCCCACGGATACAGCTTGAAACAGGTCTCCATGATCCGGTCCTGCTCATCAATGAAATGCTGCAGATTGTCGTCCCACCCGATCGCCGGCAGCGGCATCCGCACCGTGTCGCATCCCGCCTGACGGCAAGTCTCCTCAAGATAAGCCACCGTCATCTCATCCTCCCACGCGTCCGCAATCGACGCAAAATGCACCGCCCTCGCCCCGAACCGCTCCCAAGCCGCCACCAGCCGCTCATGCAGCGCATTGAACTGATCCCGCCCCGGCTTCGTGTCCTTCAGCCAGAACCACTGCACCACCGCCGCCTCCAGCAGCGCCGTCGGCGTGTCCGCATTGTACTCCAGCAACCGCGGCTTCCCATACACATCAAAGACCATGTCAAACCGACCATACAGCGTGAACTCCTCCTCCTCCCACGCCTTCACAATCATCGGCACATGCTCCTCCGGAATGCACAGATCCTTCCACCGCTTCTCCCGAATCACCCGCTCGGTCGTGTCAATATACAACGCATGCAACTCCCCCGCCGTCAGCTCCAGCCGCGCAATCTCCCCGGGATTCAACTCATAACACACCGACTCATCCCAGTACGGCGACGCCTCCCCGTCCGAATGCCATAGCAATCCCTGCCCGCGCACCGTCTCCTCCCAACCCTTCCTCGGCTCAACCCGGTGCCTGATCATGACCCCGATGAGGAAAACACCGACCCCACCCTCCCGAACCCGCCGCGCTTCGCGGGATTCGACGCCCGATACGTCGAATTCGCACTCGTCACCGCCGACGCCGACGGCCGCGACGACGTCACCGTCGCCGTCTCCGCACTCTGATGATAACTTCCTCCGTAATAATACCCCTGCCCAGGGCTAAAATCGTTATACCGGACCGGAAAGAACGCCATGTACGGCGCATGATAGTACCCCACCCCGGGCACATAGTGATTGTTCACATACGTCGTGCTCCCATTCACAGGGTCCACGTCGTCGTCGTCACACGCCATCCAGATCACCGGCACACCCACCACCAGGGCTGCCACCACCCCAATCGTCACACACCCGGCATTCATCCGGATCCGAGGCTTCGTACTTTGATATCGGATCGACATGTCGTTCAGCCCGCCACCGCAGCGGCAATGATGATACAGATCCCCAGCATCAGCGCACCACCCAGAATCGCCGCCGCCGTGTTCCGGTTCTCGAAAATCTCCTTACTCAGGCAACCCGGCGTAATCAAATCCAGCAACCGGTAACCCAGCAGCGCCAGCACCATGCCAGCCAGTGCAAAAACAACGGTGGCCGGCAGGCCGTGTAGGAAAAGACTCTGGAGGTCGGTGGATGTCGATGCGATCATGTCTGTGGGAGCGTTCGATGGATGCAGTTGTCGGTACTGTCGATTACAATGTCTCCCCGCATTTTGGAAGCCCCGATTTCCATAAGTCTCCAATCTCCCTCACCCCCCGCGCTTCAGCTTCGCCTTCAGATACCTCCCCGTGATGCTCGCCGGATCCCCCGCAATCACCTCCGGCGGCCCCGCCGCCACCACCCGTCCTCCCGCGCCCCCGCCCTCCGGCCCCATGTCAATCACCCAGTCCGCACATTTGATCACATCCAGATTGTGCTCGATCACCACCAGCGTGTTCCCCGCATCCCTCAGCCCGAACAACACCCCCATCAGGGTCTCAATGTCCGCAAAATGCAGCCCCGTCGTCGGCTCATCCAGCAGATAAAGTGTCCGCCCCGTGCTCCGCTTCGCCAGCTCCGTCGCCAGCTTGATCCGCTGCGCCTCGCCACCGGAAAGCGTGTTCGCCGCCTGCCCCAGCTTCAGATACCCCAACCCCACCCCCCCTAGCATCCTCAACTTGTCTCCCAACCCCGGCACCGCCCGGAAAAACGCCCCCGCCTCGTCAATCGTCATCTCCAGCACCTCCGCAACGTTCCGCCCTTTGTAAGTCACCTCCAGCACCTCCCGGTTGTACCGCTTCCCCTCGCACGCCTCGCACGTCACATAGACATCACTCAGAAAATGCATGTCGATCCGGATCAGCCCATCCCCCTCACAAGTCTCGCACCTCCCGCCCGCCGTGTTGAAACTGAAAGTCCCCGCCGTATACCCCCGCACTTTCGACGCCGGCAGCTGACTGAATAACTCCCGGATCGGCGTGAACGCCCCCGCATACGTCGCCGGATTGCTCCGCGGACTCCGCCCGATCGGGCTCTGATCAATCACCACCGCCTTGTCAATCTGCGTCAGCCCCGCAATCCCACGGTGCCGCCCCGGTGCATCCTTCGCATGATAGAGTCTCCGGAACACTTCCCGCCTCAGAATGTCGTCCACCAGCGTGCTCTTCCCGCTCCCGCTCACCCCAGTCACCGCCACCAGACACCCCACCGGAATCGACACGTCAATGTCCTTCAAATTGTTAGCCGTCGCCCCCTCCACCGTAATCCACCCGTTCTCTAACCCCTCCTTCCCACCACCACCCGCCACCATCGCCGGCGGCACCACCCGCCGCTTCGGCACCCCGATCCTCGCCTCGCCCGTCAGAAACCTCCCCGTCACCGAAAGCGGCGACGCCTTGATCTCCTCCACCGTCCCCGCCGCAATCAGTTCACCTCCTCTAGGCCCGGCCCCCGGCCCCAGATCAATCACCCAGTCCGCCGCCGCTATCGTGTCCTCATCATGCTCCACCACCACCACCGTATTCCCCAGATCACGCAACTCCCTCAAGGTCGCCAGCAACCGGTCGTTGTCCCGCTGATGCAATCCAATGCTAGGCTCGTCCAGCACATAAAGCACCCCGCTCAATCTCGACCCTAACTGACTCGCCAGTCGGATCCGCTGCGCCTCCCCGCCACTAAGACTCCCGTACTCCCGAGCCAGCGTCAGATAACCCACCCCCACATCCTCCAGAAACCGCAGTCGCGACTCCAATTCCCTGATCACCTCCACCACAATCTCCCGCTGCTGACCACTCAACTCCAATCCCGCCAGCACCACCCTCGCCTCCCTCACACTCATCCCCGTAAACTCATCAATCGCATACTCCCTCCCCTCCGCACCTCCCGCACGCAGCGTCACCGCCAGAAACTCCGGCTTCAACCTTCTCCCCCCGCACGCCTGACACGCCGCAGGATTCATGAACCGCCGCACCGTCTGCTTCACAAACTCACTCTCGCTCTCTTCTAGCAATCTCGCCGCCTCCGCCGCCAGTCCCTCAAACGGCTTCGACACCACCCGCGTCGTCGCACTCTTCGCCAGATCCATCTTCACCGCCACCTTCCCCGTCCCGAAAATCAGCGCCCGCCGGAATTCCTCCGGCAACCTCCCGTACGGCACCTTCACATCCGCCCCGTAATGCGCCGCCAGCGCCGCGATCTTCCGGTCATGCAGCACCTTCAGCTTCGGATTCCGGCTCCACCACGTCTTCACCGCTCCCTCCTCAATCGTCTTCTCAGCATCCGGCACCAGCAACTCCGGATCACACCACAACTGCGTCCCCAGTCCCTCACATGTCCGGCACGCTCCCGCATGACTGTTGAACGAAAAATGCTTCGGTGTCAGCGGCGGCATCCGGAACCCGGTCTCAGGATCCGCATACAATGTCGTATACACCTTCTCCCGCCACCCATCCCCCTCCGCGATCAGAATCAGCACCCGACTCGCCGCCCCGCTCCAACGCAACGCCACCGGCAGGCTGTCCATCAGGCGCGTCCGCGCATCCGCACGCGCCACTAGCCGATCCACCACCAGCTCCACCACCCCTCCCTCAGGCACCTCCGGCTGGCTTTCCAGATCATGCACCTCCCCTCCCACCCTAACCCTCACAAATCCCTGCCGCGCCAGCTTCTCATACAGCTTCTTCGGCTGCATCGTCTCACTCTCCGGCAGCGGAGCCAGCACCATCAGCCGCGTCCCCTCAGGCAACCCCAGCAATTCCTCCGCAATCTCCGGCGTCGTATACCGGTGAATCGGCTTCCCCGTCGCAGGATCATGCGGCTGCCCGCACGTCGCATACAACACCCGCAGATAATCATAAATCTCCGTCACCGTCGCAATCGTGCTCCGCGGATTCGCCACCCCCGTATGCTGCCCGATCGCAATCGCCGGCGACAACCCCTCGATCTGATCCACATCCGGCTTCTCCAACCTCCCCAGCACCTGCTGCGCATGCGTGCTCAGGCTCTCCACATACCGCCGCTGTCCCTCCGCGTACAAGGTGTCAAACGCCAGCGACGACTTCCCGCTCCCACTCACCCCAGTGATCACCGTCAGCCTCCCCTTCGGCAGCACCACCGAAAGATTCTTCAGGTTGTGCTGCCGGGCCCCACTGATCCGGATGAACTTCGGTTCGGTCATGTCAATGCCTCCATCTCTGTCCCCACCCACTCGCTCCGCCTCCCCACCCCGCGCAACGTCAGACTTCCCCTCCCGAATCCTCCATTCGCCTCCATCCCGGCACGCATCGTGCTTTCCCAGAATGAACTTGTGTTCACCCACACCCAGCACGCTGCCATGAAATCCTCGCTTCGCCTCTTTGCTTTCACCGCCGCCCTCGCTTCCCTCCCGCTCCACGCCGCCCCCATCGCAGCATGGTCCACGGACAACCCCGACGGCTCTCCCGTCGTCGCCACAGCCAACCTCCCAGTCGGCTCCGTCATCCCCGAACCCACCCTCGGCCTCCTCATCGGCACCGTCGGCATCGTCCTCCTCAGCTTCCGCCGCCGCTGAGCCCCAAAGTCCAGCCACTTGCCCTATCTCCTCACCCGCTGAAAATGTGACACCATGCGTGTCCTCCTTCAGCGCGTTTTGTCCGCCTCCGTCACCATCAATCACGCCCAGCACGCCGCCATCGGCCAAGGCCTCCTCCTCCTCCTCGGCATCGAAGAATCCGACGGCCCCGAAGACATCGCTTATCTCACCGGCAAAATCTCTCGCCTCCGCATCTTCGCCGACGACTCAGGTCTCATGAACCGCTCGGTCACCGACATCTCCGGCGGCCTCCTCGTCGTCTCCCAGTTCACCCTCTTCGCCGCCGTCAAAAAAGGAAACCGCCCGTCCTTCATCCGCGCCGCCCGCCCAGATTCCGCCGCCCCGCTCTGCGACCAGTTCTGCGCCGCCCTCGCCGCCGCAACCAACCTCCCCGTCGCCACAGGCGTCTTCGGCGCTGACATGCAGGTCGCCCTCGTCAACGACGGCCCAGTCACCATCTGGCTCGACTCCAAAGCCCGCGAGTAAACCCGCGCCAACCCAACCCGGACTCGCAATCCCCGCCCAGAGCAACGCCCTGACGCAAAGTGGCACGGGCATCCTGCCTGTGACCCCCAATCCCAACGGCCCAAAGGGCCCAAAGAGCTAAGCCCAGGGACGCAGCAACGCGAAGGCCCTGGGATCACACGATTCCAATTCCCTGCGCCCCAACGGGGCGCAAGAACTCCCGCCCCAGCAAACCCCTGTCATCCTTGCGCCCATTCACCTCCGACCGGTGTCCCAAAGGGACATCGTATGCCAGCCCAGAGCAACGCTCTGGGTACCACGCCGCCCGAGCCCGGCGTTCTGTAGGAACGCCGCATACCCTTGCATCCCTAACCGCCTTATCTTGGCGCCAAAACCCCTCAAGGCTTGATCGTCAGCAGCGCCGTCGCCGCCGCCGCAGGATCCGCACGCTCCGCCAGCGATTGCTCAATCGCCGCCGCCGTCCGGCTCACTTTCCCGCTGAACACTTCCTTGCCATTCACCGTCACCGTCAGCGGTTCATCCAGCGTCAGCAGCTTGTCATTCAGCCGCACCGTCAACCCAGCCGGCACATCCCCAGTCAGCGCAATCACCCGCCCCTTCACCACCGCATCAATCCTCTTCCCGGGCTTCGCCTCCGCCGCAGGCACCGACAACCAGTAGAACCGCTCCCGCGGCGTCCCCGTCTGCAGCCACACCAGCTTGTCAGGCCACGTCCGCCGCGTCTTCTCCGCCATCCACGGCAGCGCCTCCGCATCCTTCCGGTTCATCCAATGCGGCAACCCAGGATACACCCGCACCATGTTGTCATAACCCTCAGGATCTTCCTTCCGCAGCTTCACAATCTCCTCGCCCTTCGCCGCCACCACCTTGTTCCGGTTGTACGCCCCATCCGCTCCGCCCACAAAAATCCCCAGCGGCAGATTCCGCAACGGCAGCAGACTAGCATCATTCGGATGCCCAGCCATCATCGCCGCCGCCGCCAGCCGGTCCGGCATCCGCGGTGCCAACTGCCACACCCCATCCCCACCCGCAGAATACCCCATCAGATACACTTTCTCAGGGTTCACCCCTTTCAACACCACAAAATCATCGATCAACCGGTCAAACATCCCGCTGATATGCCCCTCATGCCACAGGTTCCACGTGTCCGTCGGAGCCCTCGGCGCAACATACCACCCCTCCGCCGGCTCATACAGCCCGATCTGATTCCGCCACTGCTGGTCATTCACCGCCGGCGGCGCGCCGCCGCCTCCATGCATCGAAATCCACAACGACCTCCCGCCCTCCGGTGCCTTCCCGAACTCCCGCGCCTCGAACTTCAAGGTCTTATCCCCGATCGTGATCGCCTTCGCCTCCAGCTCCGCCGCCCGCTCTTTCTCCAGCACCGCACGCCGCTCCTTCCAAACCGCTTCCACCTTCGCCGCCGCCGCTTCCTTCGACAGACCCTCCTCAGCCCCGCGCACCGCAGGCACTAACGAAACACTCGCTGCAACAGCACAGAACGCCGGAATTCTCAAGGTGGTGATCATGACTTCCCACCTTTGCCCCCGCCAAGCCGCTGGTCGAGCGAAAACCGTCCCGGCCCAGCCACAAATACCACCACGTAACACGCCAGATACACATACGCCAGCTCTCCGCTCGCCGGCCCGCTCAACATCCCTTTCTTCTGCATGAAAAACGCCACCCCCATCGTCACAATCCCAGCCATCGCAGAAAACCGCGTCAGGATCCCCAGCACCAGCAGCACCGAACAGACCGCCTCCCCGAACACCGCCAACGCATGGCTCGCCTGCCCGCCAATCCCCAGCGGATCCGGAAAATTCCGCGCTCCCTCCCCGAACAACTGCGCCTTCGGCCACCCATGCAGCACCAGCATGCTCAACCCCACCCAAACCCTCAGCAGCAGCAGCGCCACAGGTCCATTGCACGGAAGATAAGAGAAATTGCAGAACGCGAGCAGTTTTTTCACACCCGCCCTCTCACCCCGCCTCCTCCATCTGCCAAGCGCAGCTTCGCACCCCCCTTGCACTCCACCCTCCCATCTGTCCCTTCCCACACCATGCCCCACCCGCCCGTCCGCCTCACCTCCATGGCCTCCTGCGCCGGCTGCGCCGCCAAACTCCCCCAGCAAGCCCTCGCCCAGATCCTCCACGGCCTCCCTTCCTTCCCCGACCCGCGTCTCCTCATCGGTGCCGCCACCTCCGACGACGCCGCCGTCTTCCGCCTCGACGCCGATCGCGCCCTCGTCCAGACCCTCGACTTCTTCACCCCCATCGTCGACGACCCCCTAACCTACGGCCGCATCGCCGCCGCCAACAGTCTCTCCGACGTCTACGCAATGGGCGGCCGACCCATCACCGCCATGAACATCGTCGGCATGCCCGACGAACTCGACCTCTCCATCGTCGCCACCATCCTCCGCGGCGGCGCAGAAAAAATCCTCGAAGCCAACTGCGTCCTCGCCGGCGGCCACTCCATCCGCCTCCCCGAACCAATCTACGGCCTCAGCGTCACCGGCCTCGTCCACCCGGACCGCATCATCTCCAATGCCAACGCCCAGCCCGGTGACCTCCTCGTCCTCACCAAACCTCTCGGCACCGGCATCGCCACCACCGCCATCAAACGCAGCATCTGCCCCGACTCCCTCCGCGACCGCGCCATCCTCAGCATGCAGACCCTCAACCTCCCCGGCCCCGACGCCGCCGACCTCAACCTCGTCCGCGCCGGCACCGACATCACCGGCTTCGGCCTCCTCGGCCACCTCGGCTCGCTCTGCCGCCAAAGCCATGTCACCGCTGAAATCGACGCCTCCGCCCTCCCTCTCCTCGACCCCTCCGTCCCCGACCTAGCCATCTCCGGCTGCTTCCCCGGCGGCTCCAAATCCAATGCCGAATTCGCCGCCCCGTGGACCGACTTCACGAACACCCCGGACGCCCTCCGCCTCGTCGCCGCCGACGCCCAGACCTCCGGCGGCCTCCTCCTCGCCGTCCACCCTGACAACCTCGACGCCCTCCTCGCTCTCTGCCACCGCCACCAAACCCTCGCCCACGCCGTCATCGGCCGCCTCATCCCTCCTCACCCATCTCTCCGCATCATCGTCAGACCTTCCCTCAACCCGTCCTGACAATTCCACCCGCCAATAAAACGGCCGCCCCGCAACGCGCCACCCGGCCTCACCGGACAACAGCACCGCAGGACGGCCGTCAGTAACTTCCTAACCTCCCTCAGCGTTACTTCCCACCTTTCTTTACCGGAGGCGCTACCGCCGCCTCATAAAGCGCATTCGCCGCCGTCCAGTTCACCACGTTGAACCACGCCGCCACATAATCAGCACGCTTGTTCTGATACTTCAGATAGTAAGCATGCTCCCACACATCCAGCGCCAGCACCGGCTTCCCGCGGTCCGCATTCGGCACCACTCCCTGCATCAGCGGATTGTCCTGATTCCCTGTACTCACCACCGCCAGCCCGCCGTCCTCCTGCACCACCAGCCACGCCCACCCACTCCCGAACCGCTTCATCGCCGCATCGCTGAACTTCTCTTTGAACTTCGCAAAACTCCCGAACGCCTTCACAATCGCTGCTCCTAACGCCGTCCCTTCTCCCTCGCCGCCCACCCCGGCTCCCGGCGCAGCCATAAGACCCCAGAACAAGGTGTGATTCCAATGCCCGCCCCCGTTGTTCTGCACCGCCTTCTGAATCTCCGCCGGCAGAAACGTGATCCCGCCAATCAGTTCCTCGATCGTCTTCTTCTGCAGCTCCGGCGCTCCCGCTAGAGCCTTGTTCAGATTATCCACATACGCCTTGTGATGCCGGTCATGGTGAATCGTCATCGTCTGCGCATCAATGTGCGGCTCCAGCGCCTCCGGCGCATACGGCAACGCCCCCAGCGTGAAAGGCCCAGTCGGAGCCGGCGCCGCCGCAGCAGGTGCCTGCGCATCAACACGCGTCACCACAACAGATCCAGCCAGTGCAATCGCCCCGCTCTTCATCAGGCGGCGACGGGAAAATGAGGTCTTTTCGGTTTCCATAAGTCCCCCACCTACGCCCCGCACCTCCCTCAGGTCCATCTGCATTTCACGTAACTCCCCATCACCGGCCTGAGTGCAGCCGCGCCGCAAACGCGCACACTCCGCACATGCGGATCTTCCACGAATTGCGCTTACGCCAACATTTCCGGGCCGCCACAATTGTCGGCTCAACCACAAAATCAACACCACACCATCATGAAAACCTCCAACGCCACCTTCGCCTCCTCACCTCGCCTCCGCTCCCTCGCAACTCTCGCCCTCCTCTCCGCCGCCCTCCCAAACACCGCATCCGCCGCCACCGTCTACTGGAACATGCAGTCCGCCGTCCCCACCTCAAACAACGCCCTCAACCTCACCGTCAGTAATCTCTCCCGCGGCAACAACAACGGCACCACCACTCTCCTCGGCACCACCACCCCTTCCTCCAACTACTCCTTCTCGCTCGAGGGCACCACCACCTCCGCCTCAGGCTCCAGCAACGTCGCCGCCGCAGCCCGCTCCGGTGCCCTCAACACCGCCACCAGCGCCTTCTTCGAATTCACCCTCAACCCCGCCGCCGGCTTCACCGGCAATCTCTCCGCCCTCGGCTTCGGTACCCGTAGCACCTCCACCGGTCCTTCTTCCATGACGCTGCGCTCCAGTCTCGACAACTACGCCTCCTCCCTCGCCTCCTTCACCGGCACCACCAACGGCACATGGACGTTCCAATCCGCCACGCTCGGGACTCCAGTCACCCTCCCGGAAAACCAATCCGTCACGTTCCGCCTCTTCGGCTTCGGCGGCTCCGGCTCCGCCAGTGCCAACACCGCCAACTGGCGCATCGATGACCTCCAGGCCACCGTCGCCACTCTCGCCGCCACCCCGCCCGCCTCCGTCCCGGAACCCGCCACCGCCATGAGCAGTCTCGTCGTCAGCGCCGCAGGCTTCGCCCTCGTCAGCCGCCGCCGCCGCACCACCACCTGACCCCCACCCATCTCGCGGGATGCCGGGTCGCTCCTCGGCCCGGCATCCCCTCAATTCCCCCGCAGCCGCTCCACCGACCCATCCACCGTCCCCGGAGGATCCTCCCGCGCAAACTGATCCTCATCCCGCAATTCCTTCTTCAACCGCTGCAGCTCCACCTTCAACTCCTCCCGCACCGCCGCCGCCGCAGGATCACTATAGAGGTTCTTCATCTCCTCAGGATCCTTCACCAGATCATAAAGCTCCCACTGATCCTTCTTCCAGTACCAGATCAGCTTGTGCGTCAGCGTCCGCACCCCGATCTGCGCCCGCGTGTTATGATGTCCCGGATCATGGTAATACCGGTAATACATGCTCTTCCGCCAGTCCCCCGGCATCTCGCCACGAAACAACGGCACCAGACTCCTCCCCTGCATCTCCGCAGGCACCGGCACCCCAGCAAGCTCACAGAACGTCGGCGCAAAATCAGGATTGATCGCAATCCCCGTCTGCGTGCTCCCAGGCTTGATCACCCCAGGCCATCTCACCAGAAACGGCATCCGCAGCGACGGCTCGTACATGAACCGCTTGTCGTACAACCCATGCTCCCCAAGGAAAAATCCCTGGTCGCTGCTGTAAATCACCACCGTGTTCTCCTTCAACCCGCTCTTCTCAAGATAATCCAGCAGATGTCCCACGCTGTCATCCACACTCTGCACACACGCCAGATAATCCTGCAGATACCGCTGATACTTCCACTTGAATAACTCCTCCCCACGCAGGCTCCGCCCCTCCACCGTCACTTCCTCCGGGCTCTCATTCAGCCACTGATTCCGCGCCGCTCCCTTCAACTCCGCAGGCGGCGTCAGCTTCAGATCCCGTCGCGTCAGATCCTTCACAATCGTCTGCTCGTTCTCCCGCAACGCATCCGTCCGTCCCGCATAGTCATCCCGCAAACTCGCCGGCTCCGGCACCTTCCGAGTCTTCCACGACGCATACCTCGGATGCGGCTCCCACGGCCGATGCGGTGCCTTGTGCCCGCAAAACGCAAAAAACGGCTGATCCTTTGGCACCGACTTCATGAAATTGATCGTCAGATCCGTGATCACATCACTCACATACTGGCTCTCGTACTTCTTCTGCCCCGTCGCAGTGTACAGCACCGGATTGAAATAATCCCCCTGCCCAGGCAGAATCTCCCAGTAGTCAAACCCAGTCGGGTCACTCCCAAGGTGCCACTTCCCAATCATCCCGGTCCGATACCCTCCCTTCTGCAACTCCTTCGGCCCAGTCACCTGCCCGCCGTTGAACCGATTGAACACCGGCGTCCCGTTCAAATGACTGTACTTCCCCGTCAGCACCGTCGCCCGACTCGGCGTGCAGATCGAATTCGTCGCAAAACAATTCTCAAACCGCATCCCCTCCTTCGCCAACCGGTCCAGATGCGGGGTCTCATTCAGTTTCGACCCGTACGCCCCAATCGCCTGCGACGCATGATCATCGGAAAAAATAAACAGAATGTTCGGCTGCCTCCCGTGAACAGGCAGCACCGCCGCCATCACCACGACCGCAGCACTGAGAATTTGTCGCATCATGAGAATTGCGGTACCACACCCAGCCCAATTCACGCCACCGTGTTTGCGTGGCAGCCCTCCGGCCTTGCTGCCCCTCCCCCATCCACCAATCATCCCCATCATGAACCCGGACTTCGCACCCCTCGCCACCCTCCTCCGCGAACGCCTCGCCGTCATCGCCGACCACTCATGGCGCGACCGCGACCCCGCTGCCCACCTCGAAAAACTCAAACAGGTCTCCCTCGACATCCTCGCCCTCTCCGATTCCCTCAAACCCCAGTTCCCCCCACGCCTCGCCCACTTCATGGACCGCGCCTCCTACGACAAAGCCCTCGCCTTCATCGAAGACCAGCCCATCGACGGCCCCCACTAATAAAGCTCCGTCAGATACTGCTCCCGGAATCCCCGCCCTTCGATCCTCACCCAATAAACCCCGCGCTTCCCGAGAATCGAACTGTCAGGCTCGAAGTTGATCGTGTTGTCGTAAACAAACACATAATCCACCTTCACCTCCCGACCCTTCGGCTCCTGCGCAAACGGGATCGGATCCGTCGGCCGCGTCACTAGCTTCCAGATCCGCACCTTCGCATCCCCCGGAATCGGCCCCGTCATGTAAAACGACCACGCGTTCCCTTTCAGGTACTCCACCGGAAACAACCCGCGCCCCGGCCACGACCACGGAGCCCGCGCATTCCGCCCGCCGCTGTCCATGCACCACATCGCAGAAAACGTCCCCTCGCGCCCGAACCCCGCATTCTGCATCGGCGGATTCAGACACCACCGCCGGTGCCCCCGCCGCTCCCGGTTGTTGTCCCCGCCGTCACTGATGTACCCATCCACCGTCGCAGGCATGTCTCCATGCCCCATGCTCAGATTGCACTTGTCCGTACTGTGCCCGAGCCCGTGACTGATCGTCCCCGCCGCCGCGCACGCCTTCGAAGCATCCGCCGCCGCTTCATTCATGTTCGCCTGCGTCCCCACCTCGCTGCTCACCCCAGCCAGAAACCGGTGCGCATTCAACCGGCAGATCGCCTCCCATACCTCCCGCTCAACCTTGTCAGGCTTCGGCCGCTGCAGAATCGTCCGCAACCCCGTCCGGATCTCCTCCTTCGTCCTCGGATAAAGCCGCCCGCGGTCAGGCTCGCCAGCCGGCAACTCATCAGCCCCCGCATCCCCACCGCCAGCCGCCGCGCCCCCACCAGCCCGAGTTCCCCCGCCTCCCGCCGCCGCCGGCCGGTTCTTCTTCGCCAACTCATCCAGATAAATCGTGTCCGCCGGCATCAGTTCATCCCGGCTCACCGTCACCGTCTTCCCGTCATCCCTCCGCTTCAGCGTCACCTTGCCGCCACTCTCGCTGATGAACGCCGCATGGAAATGCTTGCCGCCCACCGGCGTCCACACACGCATCGGCTCCCCAGCCGCAAGCGGCAGCAGCAGCACAGCTCCAACTATCAGAAATCGGCTCAACGATGTCATCACTTCAAATGGGGGGAATTGGACGCCGCATCTACCGCACCGCCACCTCCAGCGCAAGCCCATCCGTGACCGCGGAAAACCTCACCCCTCCACATCCACCACCCGCGCCGCCACCCCCGGATCCACCCGCCGCGCCCCGAACAACCGCACCGCCGCACCAGCCGGAAGCCCCGCATCAAGGATCGCATGCGCCGCCTCCGCCACCGGATACTTCGTCCGCCGGAGCCGCAGGGTCGCCGTCCGCGTGTCCCACACCGCCCAATGCGCCCGCACATCACCCGTCCGCGGCTGCCCCACCGACCCCACCGTGATCGCCGCAGGCCGACTCGCCGGCGGAAACCGGTAAACCCCCTGCTCCACCGTCACAAACCCCTCCTCACCCCCGCAAAACGCATTCTCACGGTGACTGTGCCCGAAAAACCCTACCCGCTTCCCCAGAATCTCCAGCGTCCCCTCCGCTTCCTCGTAACTCAGCAGATACGGCCACTCCTTCAGATCCTCATGCAGCGCCGCATGCCCGAACACCAGTTGCCCCTCCACATGCGTCCGCGGCCGCCCCGCCAGCCACGCCAGATCCTCCCCCACCACCCGCTCCCGCGCATGCCGGATCCCCGCATACACCTGATTCGTCCGCCCAGCCCGCGATGCCTCCATCGCCAGCATCTTCGCATCCGGTGCCGTCAGATAATGATCATGATTCCCCATCACCGTCGGCATCCCCGTCTCCCGGATCAGCCTCACACACTCCGCCGGAAACGCCCCGTACCCCACAATGTCCCCAAGACACACCGTCCGATCCAACTCCTCCGCCTCAATCGCCCCCAATACCGCCCGCAGCGCAGGCAGGTTGCCGTGTATGTCAGTGATGATCGCAATACGCATGGAAGAATAGCAGAGCAATAGCAACGCGGCTCATGACCCGCGCGACGCACACGCAGCCACAAACCTTCACCCTTACCAACCCTGTCAAGCCCCCCACCCGCACCACCACCGAAAATCCCCTCAGCGCTCACCCCGCACCCACGCCACCACCCGCTCATCATCATCCCCAGCCGCCCACACCGCCCTCAGAAAATCCGCCCCGTGACATCCATTCCGCTCCCAGAACATCCGGTCTCCCCCGCACCCGTACATCACATCCGGATGCAACTCCCCGCGCAGCTTCGCCCGCGCCTTCGCTAGTATCCGCCGCAGCCACGGCATCCCTCCCAGCGTCTCATCCTCACGCTCCGGCAGATCCTCCGGCCGCAACTCCGCCGTCGACACCTTCCCTCCCTGCTTCACCGCAAAATAATCCCGCCGCACCGCCGCAATCAGCAGCGCCGTCGACGCCGCAGGCTCCCCAAAATCCCCACAGTCCTCCACAAAATCAAAAAACTCCCGCGGCCGACACCCGATCGACGCCAGCCACCCCAGCTCCTCCTCACTGAAATACTCCTTCCACTCCCCGTCCCCACGCTGATACCGCGCCAGACAACGCTCGAATAACTCCAGAAATCGGACATCCCAGGAAATTGATGAATTCATAACGGCAGTTTCGTTCGACCTTAACATCCAATCTCCCCGCGTGCCCCGCAACGCGCCTCTCGCATCACTTCCGGCACCCGAGCGCATCGGATGCCATCACCAGCAACCGCCCCGCCAGCGATGCAAATGGGAAATGGCACTCGTGCGTGTCCGGCACTCCCATCCGCACCGCAAATTCATAAAACGCCCGCTGTCTCTCCATATACCACCGCACCCCGAAAACATCCGCCCCTCCCTGCCCAGCCGTCTGCACCACATGCACAAACCGCTCCGGCCCCAGCGGCACCCCCTGCACCACCCACCCCAGATCCGCCGCCATCATCCCATCCTCACTGAACCACCGCGTCTCCGTCCCCTCCGCCAGCCGCTCCCGACTCCGCTCCGCCGCCACCGCCAGCAACCCTCCCCCAACCCCATCCGATCCCACCCACTCCCCTTGCCCAAAACCCTCCATCCCCTCCGCCCGCAACGCCACCGGATGCGCCAGCCGCCCAGGCAGTATGCTGAAAAACTCATGCGGCAACCTCCCCAGCTCACCCCACCCCACCACCAGATAAAACGACGTCCCGTAACTCGTCAACTCCACCACCAGCACATGCCGCGCCGCCATCACTCCCCTCGCCCAACCTCCCTCCCATTCTCCCTCCCAATCCTCACCCTCTTCCCTCTGCTCTCCTTCCCCACGCTCCTCCCCCATCACCAGCGACCGCTTCGCCGCCACCCTCACCGTCCCTCCCGTCCGCCCGCAAACTCCGTGCACCTCCGCCAGCGCACACGCATGGTCCCTCAGCGCCTCTCCCCCCAACCGCCCGCTCTGATCCTCTATCAACTCCAGCATCCCCAGCGCCGGAATCAGCTCCAGCACCATCCGCACCGGCTCAGCTCCCCCCAGGGCCTCCTCAGGCATCCGAAAAATGTCCCCGCATTCCGGACACGACACCATCCGCCCCGCCCGGCCCCCGGACCACAGCACAGCACACCCGCAATGATCGCACGGCACAGTCAATGACATCTCGACAATCAGAATTCCCCATCCCCTTCACGCATCATCCTCCCGCTGTCCACCGCTCGCCTCACCGCCCCCGCGTGACGGAATTCAGTTTGCCATTCCCTCCACCCGCACTCCTCTTCCCGCCGGTCCTTTCTTTCCCATGGCTTCCCGTCTCACTCCCACTCAGTGGCTCATCTGCATCATCGCCAGCATCGGCTTCGCGTTCGACATCTACGAACTCCTCATGCTGCCTCTGATCATCAAGCCCGCCCTCTTCTCCCTCGGCAAGCTCTCCGTCGGCACCCCGGAATACAAGGAATGGGCCCGCCTCCTCTTCTTCATCCCTGCCGTCGCCGGCGGTATCTTCGGCCTCCTCGGCGGCTGGCTCACCGACCGCCTCGGCCGCCGCCGCGTCCTCACATGGAGCATCCTCCTCTACGCCTTCGGCGCCTGCGCCGCTGGTTACGCCACCAGCCTCCCCATGCTCCTCGCCTTCCGCTGCTGCGTCTTCGTCGGCGTCTGCGTCGAATTCGTCGCCGCCGTCGCATGGCTCGCAGAACTCTTCCCTGACAAAAAACAGAAGGAAAAGGTCCTCGGCCTCACCCAGGCCTTCTCCTCCCTCGGTGGCCTCCTCGTCGCCGGCGTCAACGAATGGTGCATCTCCGCCGCACCCTCCCTCCCCGCCATCCACGGCAACCACGAGGCATGGCGCTACACACTCATCTCCGGCCTCATCCCAGCCATCCCCCTCATCATCATCCGGCCATTCCTCCCGGAATCCCCAGTCTGGGAAGCCAAACGCGCCGCCGGTCTCCTCAAACGCCCCAGCATCGCCGAACTCTTCGCCCCAGGCCTCCTCCGCACCACCCTCACCACCACCGCCCTCTTCGCCTGCTGCTACGGCATCGCCTTCGGTGCCATCCAGCACCTCCCCCAGATCGTCCCTGGCTTCGCTGACGTAAAATCCAAAACCACCCCAGTCGTCGCCGCCGCCGTCCAGAAGGCCACCACCGACGCCTCCACCGCCGGGAAACCCGCCCCCTCCCCGGACGCCCTCAAAGCCATCACCGGCAAAGCCAAAGGCCCCATCGAAGAAAAAGAATCCGCCATCGTCCAGAAATGGCAGGAAGTCGGCGGGCTCCTCGGCCGCGTCCTCCTCGCCGTCGGCGTCCTCTACATCTCCAGCCGACGCGCCCTCCTCCGCCTCTTCGCCGTCCCAGCCCTCCTCTTCATCCCCGCCCTCTTCTGGTGGATCGGCCAGAACATGGGCACCGCAGGTACCATCGGTGCCCTCAAATGGGGCGTCTTCCTCGCAGGTGTCCTCCTCGTCGGCCAGTTCAGCTTCTGGGGCAACTACATCCCTCGCGTCTTCCCTGTCCACCTCCGCGGCACCGGCGAAAGCTTCGCCGCCAACATCGGCGGCCGCGTCCTCGGCACCAGCATGGCATGGCTCTTCTTCACCTTCTCCGACGCCACCCCGCCCAACCCCTCCAAAATGGCCTACACCGCCGCCATCATCGCCGCAGTCATGGCCCTCCTCACGCTCGTCATCATCCCCTTCATGACCGAACCCAAAGCGGAAGACGCGGAGTAACTCCACGCCCTCACCCCCGCACCGCCGCAAACCTCGCCCGGATCCGGTCCACCAGATCCCCCACCAGCGGATTCGGAAAATGCCGCGTCGCCGTCAGCGCATAATACCGCTCCACCAGCCCAGGCACCCGCTCAACCCTCAGCAGCCGGCTCTCCTCCAGCTCCTTCTGCACCACAATCTCCGGCACTAGCGCATAACCATTCCCAGACAGCGCCAGCAGCCGCAGCAGCGCCATGTCGTCAACCTCCGCACGCACCTTCGGCTCCACCCCAGCCCGCGCCAGCATCGCGTCAAACTCCGTCCGCAGCGGGCTCCGCTCCGACGGCAGAAACACCGGCACGCCGTGCAGCCACCGCGGAAACGACCGCTTCTTCCCGCCCGCCCCTTCCCGCCCCACCAGATACACCGGCATCTCTAACAGCAACTGACTGTGCAACCCGCCCTCCCCGCTCTCCCGCTGCGGCGCAGGCACCGGTGAAATCAGCACGTCCAGCTGATGATTCAGCAATCGCGGCAGCAACGCCCGCAACTCCCCAGCCTCCACCATCACCCGGTCCGCCTCAGACATCACCACCGGCTCAATGAACACATACTGCAGGTTCTTCGACAGAATACTCACCGCCCCCACCCGCACACTCCGCCCTCCTCCCCCGCGCTGATCCGCCAGGTGCTGCAGCATCTCCCCACCCAGATCAAAAATCCGCTGCGCATAGTCAAAGACCACCCGCCCAGTCTCCGTCAGCTCCATCCGCCGCGCCACCCGCAGAAACAGGCTGTGCCCCACCGCCTCCTCCAGCGCACGAATCTGCGTGCTCACCGCCGACTGCGCCACCCGCATCTCCCCTGCCGCCCGCGTCACCCCTCCCCTCCGGGCCACCATCCAGAACGCATGCAGATGCAGATAATTCAGTCGCTCTATCATTCTTAAAAACAGTACGAATACTTCATTTTTATCTGTTGGATAGCACGAAGTTTCTCCCCGAAATACTTCCTCATGAGCCTCCTCGCTTGTCCAGCCACCCAACTCCAGCCCTCCACCCCTCCCTCCGCCGAGTCCCTCATCGAATCCTGCCTCGCCGCCCTCGCCCCGGACCTCTCAGGCCGCTGGCAGCAAGCCATCGCCCTCCCAGGCACCAACCCAGGCACCGCCAGATTCGTCATGATCGACGCCTCATCCCCTATCGCTAAAGCCTCCGCCGCCGCCGCCTCCGGCCACATCCTCTGGCTCTCCACACGCCCCGCCCACGATGCCCTCGGCTCCCTCGACTCCCTGCCCGACGGAGCCCAGTGGACCTGCGGCCCCGGCGCCCTCATCCACCACAGAGACCGCTCCGCATGGTTCGCTCTCCCCACCTCCCTCTCCTGCTCCCTCCCGCACCCCCACCGCATCCCATGGCTCGCCTGCACCCTCGCAGGCCACCTCCTCCACCTCCCACCCACCGCCTTCCAGAACTGGCTCATCCAGCAATCCTAACCCCTCCACCCATCCACCCCTCCCCCCAATTCCCATGAAAACCCACCACATCACCCTCATCCCAGGCGACGGCATCGGCCCCGAAGTCATCGACGCCACCAGACGCCTCATCGACGCCGCAGGCGTCCGCATCGCATGGGACGAAGTCCACGCCGGCGCTTCCGTCTTCCGCAAAGGCATCGCCTCCGGCGTCCCCCGCGAAACCATCGACTCCATCTCCCGTACCCGCCTCGCCCTCAAAGGCCCCCTCGAAACACCCGTCGGCTTCGGCGAAAAAAGCGCCAACGTCACCCTCCGCAAGCTCTTCGAAACCTACGGCAATATCCGCCCGGTCCGCATGCTCAAAGGGGTCCCCACCGCCTACTCCGGCCGCCCCATCGACCTCGTCATCGTCCGCGAAAACGTCGAAGACCTCTACGCCGGCATCGAACACCAGCAAACCCCCGGCGTCGCCCAGTGCCTCAAGCTCATCTCACGCAAAGGCTGCGAGAAAATCGTCCGCCTCGCCTTCGAAGTCGCCCGCGCCCAGGGCCGCAAATCCGTCGCCTGCGCCACCAAGGCTAACATCATGAAACTCACCGAAGGGCTCCTCAAACGCACCTTCGAAGACCTCGCCCCCGATTACCCGGAAATCGAATCATGGCACATCATCGTCGATAACTGCGCCCACCAGCTCGTCAAAAAACCGGAACAGTTCGATGTCATCGTCACCACTAACATGAACGGCGACATCCTCTCCGACCTCACCTCCGCCCTCGTCGGAGGTCTCGGCTTCGCAGGCTCCGCCAACCTCGGCACCGACGTCGCCATCTTCGAAGCCGTCCACGGCTCCGCACCCAAATACGCCGGCAAGGACGTCATCAACCCCACCGCCATGATCTTCTCAGGCCTCATGATGCTCCGCCACATCGGCGAATTCGACGCCGCACGCACCATCGAAGACGCCATCGAAGTCACCCTCGCAGAAGGCCTCTCCGTCCCACGCGATGTCGTCGGCGACGCCCGCGCCGCTGGCACCCGCGCCTACACCGACGCCATCATCGCCAACTTCGGCCGCCAACCCGCCGACGTACCCACACGCCAGCACCACCCCATCCGCATGCCCACCTTCAACCCGGACCCAGTCTCCGTCCGGCCAGCCTCCCGCTCAACCATCGGCTTCGACCTCTTCACAGAATTCGGCGGCCAACCCGAAGCCCTCGGCCCCATCCTCGAAAACGCCGCCTCTGGCCTCGGCTGTCGTCTCAAGATGATCTCCAGCCGCGGCACCAAGGTCTACCCGCCCACCGGGGCCATGACCGACTACGTCGACCAGTGGCGCTGCCGCTTCACTCTCGACTCCCCGGCCGACGACCTCAATCTCTCCCTCCTCGCTCGCCTCCTCGCCGCCGTCGAATCCGCCGGCGTCCGCTGGATGCACTTCGAAAAACTCCAGCACTTCGACGGCGCACCAGGCTACACCAAGGCCCAGGGCGAGGACTGATCCCCCCACTCCCAACCGGAGGGGCAGCGCCGCCTGCCCCTCCGGACTCCCGCCACCCCGCGGCTTGCGCATCGCCCCACCCAGCGTAATGAACACGCAGTGTCATTACCTCCTCCCAGCCAGCACGGCGACATCTGGGTCGCCTTCCTCAGCATCCTGCTCGAGGGCATCCCCTTCATCCTCATCGGCTCGCTCGTCTCCGGCCTCATCGACGCCTTCCTCCCGGCTCGCGTCATGGATCGGCTCCTCCCCAAACGAGGCCTCCCCGCCATCCTCGCCAGCGGGCTCCTCGGCATCATCTTCCCAGTCTGCGAATGCGCCATCGTTCCAGTCATCCGCCGCCTCGTCCAGAAGGGTCTCCCCCTCGGCTGCGCCATGACCTACATGCTCGCAGCTCCCATCGTTAACCCCATCGTCGCACTCAGCACCTACTCCGCCTTCCAGGGCCGCGACCCTGGCATGATGACCTCCGCCCGCCTCATCCTCGGCTACTCCATCGCCGTCCTCGCAGGCATCGTGCTATCCAAATTCGGAGCCTCCCGCCTCCTCCAGCCTCGCGTCCTCGCCGGCATCTCCTCCCCTGAATCCTCCTCCGCTGCCGACTCCCCGCAGGCCCCCGGCGACGGCATCGTCCGCGCCCTCCGCACCGCCCAGCAGGACTTCATGGACACGGTCCTCTACTTCGTCATCGGCGTCGGCATCGCCTCCGTCGCCCAGACCCAACTCTTCTACCGCGAAGGTCTCCAGGCCTCCATCCAGAACATCGCCGCCAATCACTGGCTCGCCGCACCAGTCCTCATGCTCGCAGCCTTCATCCTCAGTCTCTGCAGCACCACCGACGCTTTCATCATCGCCGCAGACTCCCTCTTCGCAGCTTCCGCCAAACTCGCCTTCCTCGTCTTCGGCCCCATGTTCGACATGAAGCTCATCTTCCTCTACTCCACAGTCCTCAAACCTAAAGTCATCTTCTGGCTCGCCCTCGGCCTCTTCCTCGCCGTCTACCTCGCCACCATGGCCATCGAACCCGC
>JAIXPK010000540.1 GCA_027486335.1 Verrucomicrobiaceae bacterium
ACCTCAAAAACTTCGACGCCGTCCTCTTCTACACCACCGGCGACCTCACCTCCCCAGGCACCGACAACCAGCCACCCATGTCCCCAGCCGGGAAACAAGCCCTCATCGACTGGGTCCGCTCAGGCGGTGCCTTCGCAGGCACTCACTCCGCCAGCGACACGTTCCACACCGCCAACGAATCCAAAAAAGGCCCCGACCGCTGGGTCAATCACGGCGACATGGCCGACCCCTACGTCAAACTCCTCGGCGGCGAGTTCATCCGCCACGGCGCTCAGCAGAAATCAAAAAACACCGTCATCAACCCTGCCTTCCCAGGCATGGAATCCCTCGGCTCTTCCTTCGAACTCCACGAGGAATGGTACTCCCTTAAGGACTTCCCCGATGACCTCCACGTCCTCCTCCTCCAGGACGCCCCCTCCATGAAGGGCGACGAATACAAACGCCCGCCCTTCCCCTCCACATGGGCCCGCTCCGACGGAAAAGGCCGGGTCTTCTACACCTCCATGGGCCACCGCGAAGACGTCTGGACCAACCCGCTCTTCCAGAATGTCCTCACCGGCGGGCTCCGCTGGGCCATGGGCCTCGCCCCAGCCGACACCACCCCAAACATCCGCAAGGTCGCCCCAGGCGCATGGTCCAACCCGCCATTCCCCACCCCAAAACCCGCCGCCAAACCAGCCCCAAAACCTTCTACCGCCCCCAACGACCCAAAATCCCAGCATCCCGCACCCTGATCAAAGGCGTTTCCGCAGAACCCCGTTGCACGTAGCACACATCAGCGCATCAACTCCCGGGTAATCACCGGGCTCCACGCCCGTCCCCACCTCTTTCCATCATGGCCTTCGAAATCAAAGTCCCCAACGCCGGCGAATCCATCACCAGCGCCGTCATCTCCACATGGCACAAAAATAACGGCGACTCCGTCAAGGTCGGCGACCTCCTCGTCACCATCGACACCGATAAGGTCTCCACTGAACTCCAGGCCGAAGCCGCAGGCACTCTCCAAATCTCCGCCCCAGCCGGCGAAGAAGTCAAAATCGGCGCCGTCATCGGCACCATCGCCGAAGGCGCACCATCCGCCGCCCCAGCTCCAGCCGCCGCTCCAGCCCCGGCCGCGACCCCAGCCGCCGCCGCACCGGAACCCACCCCGGCCCCAGCCGCAGCGCCTACCCCAGCTCCCGCTCCCGCCGCCACGGCCCCCAAAATCGACCTCTCCGTCGTCCCCAAACCAGTCGCCGCCGCCGCCGCCGTCATCCTCGACAACTCCGGCCGCACCACCCGCAAGCGGATGTCCCCACTCCGCCGCAAAATCGCGACCCATCTCGTCAACGCGCAGCACACCGCCGCCATCCTCACCACCTTCAACGAGGTCGACATGACGGAGATCATGAACCTCCGCAAGCTGCTCCAGGACAGCTTCGTCGCCCGCCACGGGGTCAAACTCGGCTTCATGTCATTCTTCATCAAGGCCGTCACCGAAGCCCTCAAAGCCGTCCCTCAGGTCAACGGCCGCATCGACGGCGATGACATCATCCTCAATAACTACTTCGACATCGGCGTCGCCGTCGGCACCGAAAAAGGCCTCGTCGTCCCCGTCCTCCGCGACTGCGATCAGAAATCCTTCGGCCAGACCGAAAAAGACCTCGCCGACTACGCCATCAAGGCCCGCGACGGCAAAATCGCCATCGAAGACCTCCAGGGCGGCGTCTTCACCATCTCCAACGGCGGCATCTACGGCAGTCTCCTCAGCACGCCCATCCTCAACCCGCCACAAAGCGCTATCCTCGGCATGCACGCCATCCAGCAGCGCCCAGTCGCCATCAACGGCAAGGTCGAAATCCGCCCCATGATGTACCTCGCCATGAGCTACGACCACCGGCTCATCGATGGCAAGGAAGCCGTCACCTTCCTCGTCCGCGTCAAAGAATGCCTCGAACAACCGACGCGTCTCCTCCTCGGAGCCTGACCCTAGGCGCTTGATCCGCTGATCCGTCCCTCTCCGGGACCAGCTTTCTCCAGCCCTCATTCCCCCTGCCCTGCGTCCAGGTCAGGGCCCACCTTCGTTCGCTTCTCATGCCCGCAAGGTCCTCCAGAAAGAAAGCCGCTCCCGCCCCCCAGCCGACGCCCCCACCAGCGCCGGACTGCATCACCATCCGCGGTGCCCGCCAGAACAACCTCAAGGGCTTCGACCTCGACCTCCCACTCGGGAAACTCAACGTCATCACCGGCCCCAGCGGCAGTGGCAAATCCTCCCTCGCCTTCCAGACCATCTACGCAGAAGGCCAGCGCCGCTACGTCGAAACCTTCTCCCCCTACACCCGCCAGTTCTTCGAACGCATGGACAAACCGCTGGTCGACGAGATCCGCGGCATCCCCCCAGCCATCGCCATCCAGCAGTCCAACTCCGTCCGCACCACCCGCTCCACCGTGGGCACCATGACGGAAATCAACGACTACCTCAAACTCCTCTGGCCACGCATCGCCTCCGCCTCCTGCCCGTCCTGCCACCAACCCGTCCGCCCCGACTCCCCGGCATCCATCGCCGACTCCGCCCTCCGCACATGGCCTGACGAATCCGTCCTCGTCACGTTCCCAGTCCCCGCTCCCAGCGGCACCTCCCCAGCCGACTTCTTCGCCTTCCTCAAACAACAGGGCTTCCTCCGCGTCTGGCTCTTCGGCAACGCCTTCCGCACCGACGAACCAGACCGCTTCCCCCACCAATCCCTCCCCGCCATCGTCCCAGTCATCCAGGACCGGCTCCCCGTCCGCGAATCCTCTCGGCTCTCCGAAGCCCTCGAAACCGCCTTCACCCTCGGCAAAGGCAAGCTCTCCCTCGTCTCCCCTTCATCTAACACTTCCCTCTCCTTCTCACGCGGCTGGCACTGCGCTTCCTGCGACCTCGAAATCCGTCAGCCCTCCCCCGCCCTCTTCTCCTTTAACAATCCTCTCGGAGCCTGCCCCGACTGCCGCGGCTTCGGCCGCGTCATCGGCATCGATCTCGACCGCGCCCTCCCTGACAAATCCCTCTCCATCCGCGACGGGCTCGTCAAGGCCTTCCAGGGTGCCACCTACGGCGAAAGCCAGAAGGACCTCCTCCGCTGCGCCAAATCCCGCGGGGTCTCCACCTCCACCCCGTTCGACGAACTCCCCGCCGACGACCAACGCTGGATCCTCCACGGCGACAAGGACTTCGCCGCAAACCCCGACGCCGCATGGGAAAGCGGTCGCTGGTACGGGGTCCAGGGCTTCTTCGACTACTTCGAAAAAAAGGCCTACAAGATGCACGTTCGCGTCTTCCTCAGCCGCTACCGCAGCTACACCACCTGCCGCACCTGCAAAGGCGCCCGTCTCCGCCCAGATTCCCTCCTCTTCACCTCAGACGGCCGCTCGCTCCCCGATTGGTGGCAACTCCCCGTCGCCACGCTCCGCCCCATCGTCGCCAATTCCCCGCTCCCACCCGACGACCACACCGCCCGCCTCGTCCGCGACGAAATCACTAGCCGTCTCCTCTACCTCGAACAGGTCGGCCTCGGCTACCTCAATCTCGACCGCCCCTCACGCTCCCTCAGCGGCGGCGAGGTCATGCGCGTCACCCTCACAACTTGTCTCGGAGCCTCCCTCGTCAACACGCTCTTCGTCCTCGACGAACCCAGCGTCGGTCTCCACCCGCGCGACACTTCCCGTCTCATCGAGGTCATGCGCCACCTCCGCGACAAGGGCAATACGCTCCTCGTCGTCGAACACGAGGAATCTGTCATGCGCGCCGCCGATAACCTCATCGAAATCGGTCCCGGCCGCGGCGATTCCGGCGGCGATCTCGTCTTCCACGGCACACTCGACCAGCTCCCCTCCGCCACCAACTCCCTAACCGCCGACTACCTCCTCGGCCGCAAATCCATCCCCATCCCCATCCGCCGACGCTCCCCGGCCAAAGGCAGCGAAATCCGCATCACCAAAGCCTCCCAGCACAATCTCCGCAAAATCGACGTCGCCTTCCCGCTAGGCATCTTCTGCTGCGTCACCGGCGTCAGCGGCAGCGGCAAAAGCACCCTGGTCCACGAGGTCCTCTACGAAAACCTCCTCCGCCTCAAAGGCGAACCCTCCGAAAACGACCCCGGTGCCTGCCGCAGTCTCTCCGGCTCGGAAAAAATCGCCGAGGTCGTCATGGTCGACCAATCCCCGCCCAGCCGCACGCCGCGCAGCACCCCCGCCGTCTACACCGGCGCATGGGATAGCATCCGTCTCCTCTTCGCTGACACCGCCGCCGCCGCAGAACAGCATCTCCTCCCAGGCTACTTCTCCTTCAACTCCGGCAAAGGCCGCTGCCCGCGCTGTCAGGGCGCTGGCTTCGAAAAGGTCGAAATGCAGTTCCTCAGCGACATCTTCGTCACCTGCCCGGAATGCGAAGGTGCCCGCTTCCGCCCCGAAGCCCTCAAAATCCTCTGGAATCACAAAAGCATCCGCGACGTCCTCGCCATGTCCGTCGCCGAAGCCATCCCGTTCTTCCGCAACAGCCCACCGGACCGCGCTAACTACTCCGAACGCTCGGACGCCGCCAACCGCGCCGCAGCCGCCCTCCAGATCCTCGACGAGGTCGGTCTCGGCTACCTCCGTCTCGGCCAACCCCTCAACACGCTCTCCGGCGGCGAAAGCCAGCGCCTCAAACTCGTCGGCCATCTCCTCTCCGGCGGCCACCGCCCCACGCTTTTCATCCTCGACGAACCCACCACAGGTCTCCACTTCGACGACATCGCCCTCCTCCTCAATCTCTTCCAGCGTCTCGTCGACAGCGGCCACTCGCTCATCGTCATCGAACACAATATGGAGGTCATCAAATGCGCCGACTGGCTCATCGACCTCGGCCCCGAAGCAGGAAACGAAGGCGGTCTCGTCGTCGCCCAGGGCACCCCGGAAGCCGTCGCCGCCATCCCAGCCTCACACACCGGCCGCTTCCTCCGCCACCTCCTCCCGGGCTTCCCCGCAAAACTAGCAGAACCCAGCACCCCATCCTCCCCGCCCGCACCCGCCCCGCCCAAGGGCATCTCCATCCGCGGTGCCCGCGAACACAATCTCAAAAACATCTCGGTCGAAATCCCCCGCAACCAGTTCGTCACCGTCACCGGTCTCTCCGGCTCCGGCAAAAGCACCCTGGCCTTCGACATCGTCTTCGCCGAAGGCCAGCGCCGCTTCCTGGACAGCATGTCCACTTACGCCAGGCAGTTCGTCGAACAGATGGAACGCCCGGAAGTCGATCACGTCAGCGGTCTCCCCCCCACCGTCGCCATCGAACAGCGCATCAGCCGCGGCGGCATCAAAAGCACCGTCGCCACCGTCACCGAAATCTATCACTTCCTCCGGCTTCTCTACGCCAAAACCGGCGACCAGTTCTGCCCGAATTGCCACGTCGCCGTCGAACAGCAATCCCACGCCACCATCGTCTCCACCGTCCGCGCCGCCCTCAAATCCGGCCCAGTCCGTCTCTGCGCCCCTGTCATCCGCGGCCGCAAGGGCTTCCACACCCAGATCGCTGAATCCGCCCTCCGTCAGGGCTACTCCGAACTCGTCGTCGATGGCACCATCGTCCCCGCCAGCCCATTCCCCAAACTCGCCCGCTTCAAGGAACACACCATCGACGTCGTCGTCGCCCGCCTCACCAAATCCCCGCCGCTCGCCACGCTCGACTCCCTCGTCTTCAACGCCCTCGCCCTCGGCCGCGGGGTCGTCCGCATCCTCGACTCCAAAGGCACCTCCTCCGTCCTCAATAGCAGACGCGCCTGCCCGGACTGCGGCGACTCCTTCGACGATCTCGACCCGCGTCTCTTCTCCTTCAACAGCCCCCACGGCTGGTGTCTCTCCTGCCGCGGCTACGGCACCATCCGCACGTCCTCCGCTCTCGACCCCGATCGCGCTTCCTCCCTCATGGAAGCCGAACTCCTCGAAGAAGCCCGCCGCGAACACGACGACGCCGACTCGGTCACCCCATGCCCCGTCTGTCATGGCGGGCGTCTAACAACCGAAGCACTCAACGTCCGCCTCTCCAATCTCTCCATCGCCGACGTCGCTAACCTCCCCGTCCGCGCCGCCGCCACCCACCTCGCCGCCCTCTCGTTCACAGGCACCAAAGCCCGCATCGCACGCGACATCCTCCCCGAAATCCATCAGCGGCTCCGCTTCCTCGACGAGGTCGGCCTCGGCTACCTCCAGCTCGGCCGCAGCGCCACCACGCTCAGCGGCGGCGAAAGCCAGCGCATCCGTCTCGCCGCTCAGTTAGGCTCCAACCTCACCGGCGTCCTCTACGTCCTCGACGAACCCACCATCGGTCTCCACCCGCGCGACAACGCCGCCCTCCTCGACACGCTCGTCGCCCTCCGCAACAAGGGCAACTCTCTCCTCGTCGTCGAACACGATGAGGAAACCATGCGCCGCAGCGACACCATCATCGATCTCGGCCCAGGCGCTGGCATCTTCGGCGGTCAACTCATCGCCCAGGGCTCCGTCGACGATCTCGCCCGCAACCAGGACTCCATCACCGGCCGCACGCTCGGCCTCAAAACCATCCACCCGGTCCGCGGAGCCCGCCGCCCGCTCCCCGCTCCCTCCGCCACGGACGCATGGCTCCACATCCGCGGAGCCTCCGCTAACAACCTCAAGAACATTGACGTCAGCATCGCCATCGCCCGCCTCACCGTCATCACCGGCATCAGCGGCAGCGGCAAAAGCTCGTTCCTGCGCGGGGTCCTCCACCCTAGCGTCAGCGCTCTCCTCAAACTCAAACGCCATTCCTCCAAAGCCCTCACAGGCTGCTCGTCCCTCACAGGAACCGACCGTCTCGAAGCCGTCTACGAGGTCGATCAGTCCCCCATCGGCAAAACCAGCCGCAGCACCCCAGCCACCTACATCAAGGTCTTCGACGACATCCGCGCGCTCTTCGCTTCCCTCCCTGCCTCAAAAATCCGCGGCTACACCGCCAGCCGCTTCTCCTTCAATACCGAAGGCGGCCGCTGCGAAACCTGCGGCGGCAACGGGGTCATCAAACACGAAATGGCCTTCCTCCCCACTAGCCATGTCGTCTGCTCGGACTGCCGCGGGCTCCGCTACAACCACGCCACGCTCGAAATCGAATACAACAACCGCAGCATCGGCGATGTCATGAACATGACCATCTCCGAAGCCGCCGACTTCTTCTCCTCTCACGTCAAAATCGCCCGCACACTCCGCCTCCTCGCAGACACCGGCACCGGCTACCTCCGTCTCGGTCAGCCCAGCCCCACCCTCTCAGGCGGCGAAGCCCAGCGTCTCAAACTCGTCGCCGAACTCAGCCGCGGGGTCCAGCGCTCGGAACACACTCGTCTCCGCAAAAATCAGCAGCCCAAAAGCAATCTCTACCTCATCGAGGAACCCACCATCGGTCTCCACCCCTCCGACGTCTCCCGTCTCCTCGAGGTCCTCCACCGGCTCGTCGACGACGGCCACACGGTCGTCGTCATCGAACACAATCTCGATGTCATGGCCGAAGCCGACGCCATCATCGACATCGGCCCGGAAGCCGGCGCAGACGGCGGCACCGTCGTCGCCTCCGGCACCCCGGAACAGGTCGCCACCTCCAAATCCAGCCGCACCGCACCCTTCCTCAAGGCCCTCCTCGCCCGCCCCTGACTCCAACCCACTAGCCAGTGCTCGAGAAAACCCGGCAACCATCGCACGCCGCCGTAGCAAGGCCGTCCCGGCCTTGTCGCCGCCGCAGCAAAGCACCACCACCGTGCTTCTCTAGCCCCTTCCCACGCGAGACATTGCATCCCGCTTCCGTCCCTCCTGCCTCCGCAAACTCAGCCTAGCCCCCATGCCTCCGTCACTGTCTCCTGCCCTCGAATGGCTCTACAGTGTCCAGCAGTTCGGCATGAAACCCGGACTCGACAACACCCGCCGTCTCCTCAAGGAACTCCAGCTCCCGTGGAACCGGCAGCGCTTCTTCCACGTCGCCGGCACGAACGGAAAAGGCTCCACCTGCGCCTTCCTCGAATCCATCCTCCGCTTCGCCGGCGAACGCACCGGGCTCTTCACCTCCCCTCACCTCGTCAGCTTCTCGGAACGCATCCGCACGAACGGTCAGCTCATCCCGACCGAAGATCTCAACCGCAGCATCGAAGCCCTCCGCCCAGTCGTCGCCTCATGGGACCCCCACCCGACGTTCTTCGAACTCTCCCTGATGCTCGCGCTCGACTGGTTCGAACGCTCCGGCGCTGAATCCATCGTCCTCGAAACCGGCATGGGCGGCCGTCTCGACGCCACTAACGCCCTCACTCCCGTCGTCTCCATCATCACCCCCATCGGCATGGACCACCAGCAGTGGCTCGGCAATTCCCTCGCCGCCATCGCCTCCGAAAAAGCCGGCATCATCAAACCCGGCATCCCCGTCTTCTCCGCACCCCAAGCCCCCGAAGCCGCCGAGGTCATCACCCTAGCCGCCGCCCGCGCCAACGCACCCCTCACGTTCATCTCCCAACCCTATCAAGGCCCACTCCCGCTCCCCGGTCCCCACCAGGCACGGAACGCCGCCCTCGCCATCGCCGCCGCCCGCTCCGCAGGCCTCCACCTCTCCGACGACCTCATCGCCCGCGCCCTCGCCGCCACGTCATGGCCCGCCCGATTCCAGCAACTCGAAAACGGCCGTCTCATCATCGACGGCGCTCACAACCCACACGGTGCCGCCGCCACCACCGCCACATGGCAATCCCTCTTCGGCCCCGAACCCGCCGCCATCGTCTTCGGTGCCGTCGCCCCACGCGAAACCGCTGAGGTCCTCGCCGCCCTCTCACCCATCGCCGCCGCCTTCTTCTGCGTCGCCCCCGATTCCCCACGCGCCATCCCCGCCGCCGCATCCGCCGCCGCCGCCCCTAACCACATCCCTGCCTCCGCACACCCCAGTCTCCCCGACGCCCTCGCCGCCGCACGCGCCTCCTCCCACCGCATCCTCGTCTGCGGCTCGCTCTACCTCTGCGGCGAAACCCTCTCCCTCCTTCAAGGCACTCCCTTCGAACCAAGCGCCCAGTAATTTGCCCAATCCCCCCCGCTACTCCCCCGCAGGCTTGGCCTCCACCTTCTCAGGCGCTTTCTCCTCCGCCTTCTCCGCCCCCGCTTTCTCGGTAGGCTTTGTTTCTGGCTTCGCCCCAGGCTTCGCAGCGGGCTTCGCCCCAGCCGCCGGCTTCGCCTTCCCCTTCGGCTTCGCACTCCCCAGCAGCACGTTCATATACGTCCGGTCAATCATCGGATCCACCTCCCCGTCCTTCCCTTTGTCAAACTGCTCCAGCGGCCCCTTCGGCGTCTTCAGGAAGTCCGCCTCCACCGCCGCAAACTCCCCCACATCAATCTGCCAGTCCCCATTCTTGTCGTAAGGCTTCAACACCGCCGTCTTCGCATCATCCTTCAACACCGTCGCCGGTGGCCTCGGTCCCTTCTTCTTCCCCTTCGCAGGCGGCGCCCCCTCCGCCACCAGTACCACACTCATCAAAACAACAGTCGTCCAGATCGTCTTCATAACCCACCCAACTACCAGATCCCCACAACCCAACGCAACCCCCGATTCCCACTCATCACCCCAAAAAAATACCCCTCCACCAAGGAATTTCCCGAAGTGGAGGGGTAATGGTCGGGCTGGCGGGATTCGAACCCACGGCCTCTTGCACCCCATGCGCCATCGATTCGCGGACAGGACCACCCGGAAGAACCGGTCCGTTGCCCCCAGCTTTACACTGCCAGATCAAAGGGCAGGTCAGAAATGTCACGAAGGCGGCGACCCTCAACCATCATCTGCAGCATCTCATTGCCGCTTTGGTCACCAACGCGGCTCACAACGTCCATCAGCTCCGGCAATGCAAAGTGGTAAACGCAATCAATGTCCCCGGTTCCCAGCGCCAGCGACGAAATCCGGGTCGGAGTCGGCTCACCTGTAACAACGACGATATGCGGCAATCGCCCTTTGCGGTTCCGGATCAGGTTCAAGGCCTCCGATCGTGAATTCTGTGCACGATCGCTCCTCATCGTCCATTTGCAGGAAACACTCGCGTGAGCCAGTGGTTGGCTGTTATTCACCATCCGCAGCGGCGTCCTTCGCGCACTTTCGCCGTCAGCGATAATCCCCAACCTGTTGATCGATTCATCCGGCTCCGGATTCCGCACCACCAGAATATCCGGGGTGATGAGGTAGTCAGACCCCAACGCCACCCGCAATTCAGGATACTGGTCCGAAAGTCTTTTCACCTCAAGCAGATGCCGAAACTGCTCAGTGTCCGCAATTCCGACCCGACCCGCCTGGGAGAGCCTCCAAACAAGCCATTCACCAGGACGAACCGCCGTCAATTTCGGGAAAGTCGCCTCGATGAAGTCCGCAACGCTGGCTTCAAAATTCTTGCCCGCCGTCTGCCCGGCAAGCTTCTCGCCCCGAGTGGCCCCAAGCACCTCAGCCAATGCTAATGCAATCGAACGACTAGCCGCCTGCGCCTTGTCC
Organism: Verrucomicrobiaceae bacterium; assembly: GCA_027486335.1. GTDB lineage: Bacteria > Verrucomicrobiota > Verrucomicrobiia > Verrucomicrobiales > V1-33 > V1-33. The sequence continues at coordinate 10,505 of JAIXPK010000540.1, forward strand.
GCATTCGATGCCACCCCCTCTGAATCAATCGTCAGAGTCGATTTCGCGAGCTGCTGATGAAAGGCCCATCGGGCACTAGAAACAAGGCTTGTACTCATTAGTTGATTGATGTGACTAAGCCACCCCTTGGAACAATCAAATTCCCTGACGCTTCGCACAAGCGGGATTCATAGCAAAACAGATCACTATCGTCGTCGTCGCTCGAGTCTCGGAAGGCGCGCTTGATGGCACTCGAAACAGCCTGCGCAACCTTCGGCGGAAATGCATTCCCGACCTGCCTGTACTGAGCGGTCTTGCCCCCGGCAAATTCCCACGAGTCCGGGAAGCTCTGCAGTCGTGCCACCATTCGCACAGTGAGCCTGGGAACGTGATCCGCCGGTGTATCTTTTCCCGGCGCCTCATTGGCAATTCCCAATCCGTCCACACAAAGTTCCCGCCACTGCCGCTTCGCTCGCGTTGGACCCAAATCCGGCCCGCCGTGCAGCTTCGAACCGCCAACCACAGTCGGCGCAATGCGATTAGCTGCCCGTGCCCACGCCGCCGCTCCGTCCCAACCATTGCCGCCCATAAGATCTTCAAGCGCTTGCCCAACTGTTGGCGGCCGTTTTCTGCCTAATGGCCAGCGGAACCGATCCATATCCTCAGGCCTAAGCCCCACCATCAGAAACCGGGGACGCAGCTGGGGTACGTCAAAGTCAGACGCATGAAGAATCCGCCAATCTGTCGAATAGCCGAGTGCGGCCAATGAATCCTGCAATTCCCTACGATAGCCCTGAAATCTCGCTTCCGCAAATCCGGGTACATTTTCCAGCATCACCGCACGAGGCATCACCTCCCGGACAACCCTCAACGCCTCGGGGAACAGGTCTCGTGTGTCATCCTTGCCAAGTTGTTTTCCCGCCTTCGAAAAGGGCGGGCACGGAACGCCTCCCGCAACAAGATCGACGCCCCCAAATGGCGTGCCGCAAAATGACCGCAGGTCTTGCTCAATCACACGCTCGGAGATCGAATTCCGGCGCAAAGTCTCACAGGCAAACCGATCAAGCTCGACAGCCCCCACACATTCGAATCCCGCACGATGCAGCCCAATCGCCTGCCCACCACCACCCGCGCATAATTCCAGTGCCGTCAGTTTCATAGCAGACGAGTGCAGCGCACAGGGCCAGGCGACAACCAAAAACATCCCGAGCCTGATACATCTCCCGATTCCCACTCATCACCCCAAAAAAAACCCCTCCACCGGGCAATTTCCCGAAGTGGAGGGGTAATGGTCGGGCTGGCGGGATTCGAACCCACGGCCTCTTGCACCCCATGCAAGCGCGCTACCAGGCTGCGCCACAGCCCGAAAATACCGATGGCTCACCACCGGCCCATCACTCTGCGGAAAACCACGCGGATTGCAAGTGCCATTCGCAAATTCAACTGCTACCCGCCGCGCGCGACTTCCCCCGCGGCAGAATCAGCGACGCCACCAGGATCATCCCCGCCATCACCACCGCCGTCGTCGCAATCCCCGCATGCAGCGCCAGATAAAACGCCGCAAACGGAGCCACCACCCCGCGCAACCCGGTCAGAAAGGTGTGCACCGCCATGTACTCCGTCACCCGACCCGGCGGCGCAAACTTCGTCACCCACAAGGTCCACGCCACATCCGCCCCCGCATTGCTCACCCCGAACAGCAACGCCCCCACCACCAGACCAGTCATTCCCCCGCCCGTGAAAAACGACAGAATCCCCAGCATGAACCCGGTGTTCAGCAGCGCCCGCAAGGTCAGAAAATTCATCCGGTCAAACAACCGCCCCCACGCCCTCGTAAAACACAGCCGCGCCACATTCGGAATCACACTAGTCAGCAGCGCCACTTCCTCCGCGCTCAAATCCAACCCGTACCGCCGATTCGACAGATACTCCACCCGCAGCGGAAACATCGTCAGATTCGCAAACCCCATCAGCATCCAGCTCACCAAAGTCCACCGGAACACCGGATCCTCCCCCACCACCCGGAACGCCCGCAACGGATGCGTCCCCGGTCCCGCGCTCACCACCACCGCCGGACACCGCCGCAGACACGCCGCCCCCACCCCCAAAGCCACCGCATACGTCACCATCACCACCGGCCACGCCCCCTCATGCCGGTCCAGTAACCACCCAGCCCCCCACGCAAACAGAATACTCCCCGCAATCCTCACCATCACATTCCGCGAAAACAAATCCCCCCGTCGGTCCGCACGGTAATTCGCCTCATAAATCCCCGCAAAAAACGGCGCCGCCCCAGCCACACACACAAACGCCGCCAGACACCCACCCACAAACACCGGCAACCACGGCGTCGCCGCCGCCACCAGCAGCGCCACCGCCCCCACCGCAAACAACCGCGACGCAGCCCGCCCCGCATCCAACCCACGCGTCGCCGCCCAGATCACTATCAGCGGACTCAACAGCAACCCAAAACTCCCGCTCGACTGAA
>JAIXPK010000311.1 GCA_027486335.1 Verrucomicrobiaceae bacterium
GCCCTCTCCGAACCAGCGCGCCGCAGGCTCTGGACTGCTGGGAGAATCACAGCTCTCTCTGCGTGCGGAGCACGCCTACCCGCCCTCCCCACAAGCCCGGGCACGCGAGGCTCCGTACCCGCGCTCTCCCAACCCGCCAATCCCACTTCTCACTTCTCACTTCTCACTTCTCCCCTCACGGGTTCGTCGCCCCCACCGCCTTCAAATCCTCCCGGAACTTCACCACCTTCGCCCGCCACGGCTCCGGAATCTTCGCCACCTCCGCCTCCGTCCCGCACGGCCCGCGAAACTGCAGCGTCCCCGCCCGGTCATGCACCTCCACCATCTGCCCTCCTCCAGATCCATAAATCTTCAGCTTCCCGCTATCATCCTCCTTCACCGCCCAAGATCCCTCCCGCTCCAACTCCCCAGCCGCTAGCGGCCCGGGCTTCCCGCCCGCCCCACGCTCCCCGATCAGCATCCGGTGCACCGCCGCCGTCGCCGCCGCATCCCCGGACAACCGCCCGAACAACTCCTCAAGCCGCCGCCGGTGCTCCGGCGAATCCACCGACGCCGCCTCCGAAGCCACCGGAATCTCCATCGCCGCCAGCTTCACCGCCGCCGACATCTCCTTCCCCCGACGCAACCACGTCAGCTTCACCTCATCCCCAGCCTTCCGTGGCGTCACCGCACGCCGGATGTCCTCATCCGAAATCACATCCTTATCGTCACACCGGAATAGCAGATCATTCGCCAGCAACCCTGCCGCTTCCGCCGGACTCCCCGGCAGCACCCGCGCCACCATCAGCCCGATCCCTTCCTCCAGCGGCGTCTGCGCACGCACATCAGAACGCACCGGAGCCAGCAGCAATCCCAGCGCCACCCGCGACTCCAGCACCGGAGCCACCGGCACCTTCTCGCCAGCCGCAGTCCCATCTGCCCCGGCACCACCAGCCACTGTCATCAGGGCCGTGCACTGAAGCCATCCTGCGGCGACACGAAGCCGCCACCACACTGAAGTCGGGGCAACCATAACAATCTTTCAGGGAAAAAATCTCAGCGGTACGACGCCGGCAGCAAAACCCGCTGCTGCCGCGGAATGCTCATCCGAATCAGCGAATTATCCCGCGGATTCCGCCACTCATGATGTTCCGTCTGTTCCAGTTGATACTCCATCATCGGCGCAGGCTCGTTGATCAGCAGCACCCCAGACCCATCCACCAGCCGATACTCACTCCGCGGCGGCATCGGCACCCACGAGATCGGCGCATGGCCCGGACGCGCTTCCTCAGCAGAACGGATCCCGCCCGCCACCGACCCCTTATCCACCGACCGCTCCGCCGATGGCAGCACAAACGCCGCAGCCGCAGCCGCCGCAGCCGTCGGCACTCCCACCCGCCGCCACGGAAACGGCCCAGCCACCACCCGGTTCACTCGCGCCGGCACAGGCACTTCTGACTCGCTAGCCACCTGCCGGGCCAGCATCTCACTCAACGCCCGCTCCGGAGCAATCGGCGAAAGCGAACGCAGCTCGCGCTCAATCTGGAGCAGTCCGGCGTCCATCGGTTCGGGAAACTCGGATTTCATGACAGCTTTGCAGGGGTTAGGGTGCGGCGCAGGCGCTCCAGCGCATAGCGGTACCGGCTCGCAGCCGTGTTCATCGGAATATCCAGCGTCTCCGCAATCTGCTCGAACGTCAGATCTCCCCAGATCTTCAATATGATCACTTCCTTGTAATAGTCAGGCAGGGTCTGAATCGCCTTCTCAATCTGCTGCGACCGCTCGTCCTGCTCCAGCGAATCCTGAAACCACACAATGTGCCCAGGCTCATCCATCTCCATCGCCCGCGTCTCCCGGTTCGCTCTCCGGATGTTCTTCCGCGCCTGATCAATCGCCGATCGCCGGATCTGCGTAAACGCTCCCGCCAGACACGGCTCATTCGCCCCATCCTCTGCAGTGTCAATCATCCCGCTCTTCCACAGCCGCACCATCGCCTCCTGCAGCACATCCTCAGCATCCTGCTCGGTCCTCGTCTGCTGCCGCGCAAACAGCAGCAATCGCTGACCATGCGTCGTAAACCACTGCTTCCACGAAGAAGCGGGCGGAGGGGTGTTCGCAGACATGTTTCAGTGGGGTTCGGTGGTTTCTTTCCTACACCCAATTCAGCGCCACGCCATCCCCCTTTTGTCTCAGCTTTTCCCCAGCCTAAACCACGTCACCCGCCCACAGCCTTCCGATAAACCGCCTCCACCTGCTCCGCCGTCAGACCCCAGTCAAACCGCGCCGCATTCGCCAACCCACGCTCCCGCATCTTCCCAGCCAACTCCCCGGATCCAGCGAACTCACCCAGCGCCCGCGCCATCCCCTCCACACTCTCAGGATCCACCACCAGCGCCGCATCCCCGATCACTTCCTCCAGCGCACCCCGCGCACTGCTGATCACCGGCGTCCCGCACGCCATCGCCTCCACCGGCGGCAACCCAAACCCCTCAAACAAACTCGGATACACCATCGCCTCCGCCCCGCGATACAACGCCGGCAACCCCGCGTCCGGCACAAACCCCAGAAACCGGATGTCCCCGGCACAATCCGCCGCCGCTGCCGCCGCCCGAATCGCCTCTGCCCCATGCCAGTCCCCTCCCCCCAGCGCCAGCAGCCAATCCGACCCCGTCGCCCTCTTGAACGCCGCAAACGCCTCAATCAGCCGCACATGGTTCTTCGCAGGATGCTCCAGCCGCGACACATACAGAAAATAGGGCCGCTCCAACCCGTGCCGCCGCGCCACTTCCTCCCGGTCCATCCCCGCATCCCCAGGCCGGAACCGCTCGTGATCAATCCCATTGTGAATCACATGCTGCCGACTCTCCGGAATCCCGAAAAACCGCTCAATGTCCCGCGCCGTACACCGGCTCACCGCAATGATCTCCTTCTGCCGCCGCGCCAGGCCCTTCACCACCACCCTCCCGTAAAACATCCGCGCCACATCGTACTTCCCCCTCACATGAAACGGCGCAAGATCATGAATCGTCCCCACCGTAGGACACGGAGCCCGCCTCACCAGCCGCCGGTAACTCGGCACATGCAGCACATCCAGCTTCAGCTCCCCAGCCAACCGCGGCAATTCCAACTGGTGCCACAAAATGTTCTTCACCGGCGGAGCCGCACGCCGCGGCACCGGCACCACCCGACACCCCCCAGCCGCATACTCGAACAATCCCATCTCATCCTCCAGCGCAAACACCGTCAAGTCCACACGCCCACCTCGCACCAGCTCCCGCACCAGCGAAAACACATACTGCGCCACACCGCTCTTCCCCCCCTGAATCATCGTCGCCGTCAGTCCCACTTTCATGCCCGTCCCTGGTTCATTTTCTCCGCCAGCACCACCGCCGATTCCATATCCGCCGCGATCGTGAAAAACCCACGCAACTTCATCAGATCCAGCGTCTTCAGCAACTCCAACGTCGGCCCAGCCAGAATAAACGCCCCACCTCGCTCCCGCGCCATCCGCACAAACCGGATCAACCGCCCAGTCCCCGTGCTGTCCACAAACACCGTCGCCCGCGCATCCGCAATCAGCGTCGACCCCGCACCAGCCTCCGCCTCAGCCCACAACCCTCCATCCCGCGCCGCCAGCGCATCCAGCCGCTCCGGCAGCACCAGCACCATCGTCCCCTTCTCGCCCTTCCCAACCTCTTCGCCAACGCGGCCCACCGACACCACCCCGCTCCTCGGCCGCATCGTCAGAAACTGCCTCACCAACCCAGGCCCCACCACCCGAATATCCTTCCAATACCGCCCAGCCAGCCGCCTCGGCTCCTGCATCACCCGGTAAAACCACTCCAACCCTGTCTTCCGCATCCACACCGGCGCACGCTTCACCGCCCCAGCCAGAAAATCAATCGTCGCTCCCACCCCCACAGCCACCGGTACTCCTGCCTCACGGTAATTCCTCGCCAGCCACTTCTCCTGCTTCGGACACCCGAACGACACAAACAACATATCCGCCCGCGCCTCCCGAATCCTCCGGCAGATGTCCCCGTGATCCATCTGCTCCAATGGCGCAAACGGCGGCGAATACATCCCAGCCACCTCCAGCGCCGGCCACCGCTCCCGGATCTTCTCCAGGGCCGTCCCCAGCACTTCATCCCGCCCACCCAGAAAATACACCCGATACCCCTGCCCAGCCGCCAGATCCAGCAGCAACGGCACCAGATCACTCCCAGCCACACGCTCCGGCAGCGCATCCCCCAGCAACCGCGACATCCACACCAGCGGCGTCCCGTCACACACCACCAGATCCGCATCCACCAGTATCCGCCTCAACCCCTCATCCTCCTGCACTTGCGCCAGAAAATCCACATTCGCCGTCGCCAGCAGGTGCGGCCTCCCCTCCTCTATCATCTCCCTCACAATCCCAAGCGTCTGCTCCACACTCACCTGATCAAACGGCACGCCCATCATCACAATAGGCGGCGCCAGCCGCCCAGCCCACGGACGCTCCCGAATCTCCTGTTTTCTCATTACTGATTTACTCATTCGACACAGTCCTAGATATCAACTAGTTCTACACGCAATCAAGTCCCGAAAGCTCGCCAAGCACCGTGACCGCCATCGACTGGATCAAGCTGGCCGCCATCCTGCCCCTCTTCTTCGGACTCGGGCCCGCCCTCGGCGTTGCCATCAAAGACCGACCCGTCGCCCAGCGCCGTCTCTTCGGCCTCATGTGCTTCATGACCGTCAACGGTCTCTTCGCCGCAGGCAATTGGGGCCTCACCCTCGCCTCCGTCGAAAAATACCGCGGCCACGCCAAGGGCTACCACTTCTACTTCAATCACATCTGCGCCATCGCCCTCATCACCGCCGCATGGCTCCGCGACCGCGCCAACTTCCGCTGGTTCCCCCCAGGCATGGCCCTCTACGCCATCTTCGTCATCACCTGCTCCCTCTCCATCGTCAGCGCCCCGCGCCCGGACTACTCCCTCATGGCCATCCACAAAATGGCCTTCTTCGCACTCATCGCCATCGCCTCCTTCCACTGGCTCCGCTCCCCCGAAGACATGCAGTTCTTCCTCAGCATCATGGGCTTCACCATGTGCTGGCAGGCATTCGTCGGCCTCAAAATGAAATACCTCGGCGGCATCTACCAGGTCCGCGGCACCTTCGAACACCAGAACCCGCTCGCCATGTACTCGGTCATGATCGCCATGCCGTTCCTCGCAGCCTCCCTCGGCCCCGCCTTCCGCGGCCGAAACTGGTGCACCGCCGGCTTCATCGCCTGCGCCATCCTCGTCCAAAGCGCTCTCTCCCGCGCCGCCCTCGTCATGTTCGCCGGCGGCACAGTCTTCGTCGCTCTCATCAGTCTCCTCGAAAAACCCACCAGCCGCCGCATCGGCATGCTCGCCTCCATGTCCGCAGTCGGAGCCCTCGGCCTCCTCCTCACCCTCGATACCATCGTCTCCCGCTTCGGCGACCGCGGCAACACCGCCAGCTCTGAACTCCGCATCGTCCTCAACGAAGCCGCCCGCCAGATGCAAAAAGCACACCCCCTCGGCATCGGCTGGAACAACTACGCCCTCTGCATCAATACCCCCTACCCCTACGCAGATGTCGTCTACAACTGGACCCGCGGCCGCGGCATGACGGTCGATGAAGAAAAACCCAACGCCCCAGTCGAAAGCCACTACTACCTCCTCATCGGCGAAAACGGCTACCCCGGCCTCGTATCATGGGTCCTCCTCATCACCGTAGGCCTCTACCGCAACCTCCGCGCCTTCCTCTCCTTCCCCCATAGCTTCGAACGCTGTCTCTCCCTCGGCATCGCCATAGGCTGCGCCCTCAACTACACCCAGAGCGCCTACGAACGCGTCCTCACACAACCACGCAACCTCATGCTCTGGCTCATCATCCTCGGCCTCACCGCTCGCCTCGAAATCCTCCGCAGAAACCCCTCTCCTTCCCCTTCTCCCGTCCCTTCTCCCTCCCCTTCCCCTGACACACCAGCCCCCATCCCGCCCTCCGCCACCCCCATCCCCTCCCCATGGCCAGCCCCCACCGCCTTCCTCACCCCACACCCTGCCCCTTCCACCAATCCCGCCTTCCCGCCTCCACCATGGGCCCAATCCTGACTCCGTGAACCCCGCCGCTCACAACCCCGAAAAACCAGCCCAGCCGCTCCCCACCCCGGCCTTCGCAGGCGATGGCGTCCTTCCTCCCTCCAAAAGATTCCCCGCCTCCCCACCCCAGCCACGTCTCCGCAGGCTCGCCAGACTCGCCATCCCAGCCTTCATCGCTTTTTCACTCGCCGTCGCCGCCACCGCATGGCATCGTGGCCAGCAGGCCCGCATCATAATCGTCAACGAATGCCAGGATCACCTCCCAGCCCTCTCCCTCTTCGTCGGCGGTCAGTCGTTCACCATACCACCCCTCGATCCCGAAGCATCCTACCGCTGGGTCTTCCCGGCCGACACCGCCCCATCTCCCGTCTCCCTCCGCACCCCGGACATCCCCGGCACATCCTCATGGAACTGGGACGGCCCACCAATCTCCCCAAACAGCGGCTCCCGCATCATCCTCCACCTCTGGGACGACGGCTCAGTAGACGTCTCCACCAATCGGTCCGTCTGGGCCGACCTCAGCGGCGAATAACACCACCAAGTCCCTTAACCCCATGCCCGACTCAACCCCTCTCCGCATCGGCATCATCGAAGATGACCGCTTCACAAAAACCATGCTCGAAAAGCTGGTCTCCAAACAGACCGACTTCATCCTCGCCGGCTCATGGTCCACCGGCGAAGACGCCCTCCCAGAACTCGCCGAACTCTCCCCCGATGTCGTCATCGTCGACCTCGAACTCCCTGGCATCTCCGGCGAAGACTGCCTCCGCGCACTCTCCGCCATGCTCCCAGCCACCGCCCTCGTCGTCCTGACAGTTCACAACGAGGCCGAACGCGTCTTCTCCGCCCTCCGCGCCGGCGCTAACGGCTATATCGTCAAAGGCGCTCCGCCTAACGAAATCATCGCAGGCCTCCGCGCTGCAAGGTCCGGCGGCTCCCCTCTCAGCCCCGATGTCGCCACCATGGTCATCAAAGCCTTCCGCAAGGGCCCAGCCATGCCCTCCAGACCAGCCATCCCCCTGCCATCCCTAACACCTCGCGAACGCCAGATCCTCGACCGTCTCGCCAAAGGCCTCGTCCCCAAGGAAGCCGCCGCAGAACTCAATATCAGCTACGAAACCCTCCGCGACTATCTCAAACAGATCTACCGCAAGCTCCAGGTCCGCACCCGCACCGAAGCCGTCCTCCGCTACCTCGACGCCGGCAGAAGATGATGTTCCACCCAACTGAGGGGATTTTCACCGCGTTTCCCTGCCCCACTTTGCTCACATGACCAAACAACCTGTATCACTCAAACTGAACCTCACCCTCGGCCTCGCCGCCGCCGCACTCTTCGCCGCCGCCTCACCAGCCGCCGCTCAGAATGCCAACGCCAACGCAAACGCCGCAGCCGCTAAGGCCGCCGCAGAAGCCCAAAAGGCCGCCGCCGAAAAACTCGCCGAACAAGCCAAGGCACAAGCCGAAGCTCAGAAAGCACAAGCCGAAAAACTCGCCGAACAAGCCAAGGCACAAGCCGAACAAGCCAAGGCCGCAGAAGCCAAGGCCGAAAACAACGACGACGCCAAAAACGACTTCGCCGGCAAAGAGTCCCCAGTCCAGTCCTCCGCCCGCCCCTTCAAACTTGACATCGTCGCCCCTGTCATGGCCGCCGGCTCCGATGACCGCTCCGCTGCCTTCCAGAAAGAAGCCCTCCCAGACCTCAACAAGTTCCTCCAGGAAAGCCTCAAAGAAAAAGTCGCCGTCAACGACTCCCGCCTCCTCCTCGACCCCTCCAAACTCAAGCTCCAGGAAAAATCCGACGTCCGCGTCTACTTCATCGGCGAAGGCGCAGGCTACAACAACTCCCTCGGCTTCAACACCACCGGCACCGGCGTCTCCAAAGGTGATCCCCAACTCATCTTCCCCAACGCCTCCAGCACCGTCTCCTCCTACGACCCAGCCAAGGACCCGAAACGCACCAACTCCGCTCCCCTCCTCCCAGGCGACTTCGTCAACCTCGGCCGCATGGACGCAGGCACTGTCCTCGACTTCTTCCTCATCTCCAATGGCGCCAGCGGCGGTTCCAATGTCTTCTCCACAGACCAGTCGGTCAATAAGGACGGCATCAACCACGTCGTCGCCTTCGCCTACGCCATGGCCAACAGCCCCTTCCTCATCATCGGCTTCGAAGACCTCTGGGGCGGCGGCGACCGCGACTTCAATGACCTCCTCTTCGCCGTCGATATCGGCGCAGCCAACATCCGCAACCTGACCTCTACCCCGGAACCAGCCATGGCCACCACCCTCCTCGGCCTCCTCGGCCTCGCCTTCCAGCGCCGCACCCGCCGTACCACGGCCACAGCATGAAAATCCGGCGACTTCCGCTCTGGTTTGCCCTCGCTCTCGCGATCGGTGCCTCCGCCTTCGGAGCATTCAAATGGTGGCGCTCCACCGCCATGCAACGCAGCGCCTCCATCGCCCTAGACGAAGCTCGCACCGCCCTCGATCAGGGCAAACCAGCGGAAGCCCTCGCCGCTCTCGACCGCGCCGGCCCAGCCACCCGCGCCTCCCAATCCGCTCAGGACCTCGAGGTCTCCGCTGCCACCAGAGCGATGCAAACCCCAAGGCTCCTCGCCATCTGGGAACGCGAACCAGACCGCATCATCGCTCACGAACCCGCCGCACTCCTCGTCCACCGCGCCCTCTCCGTCCGCGGAGCATTAGAACCCGCAGCCTCCCTCGCCGCCGCATGGCGCGGCAAGTCAACCCAGCCAAACGCATGGACGCTCGCCGAAGTCGATGGCCTCATCGCCAACGCCAAAGGCCCAGACGCCCGCATCCTCCTCGACGCCGCTAAAGGCTGGAACCCCGCAGACGAAGCCCAGCGGCTCATGCGCCTCGCCATCCTCATGGCCCCGGACGACATGACCGCCGCATGGCAGCAACTCGAAAACGCCTACTCCCTCGACCCAAAAAACGCCGACGTCCGCTCCTTCCGCGGCCAGATCATGGAATCCCTCGGCCGCTGGCCAGACGCCCGCGTCGAATACGTCGCCGCCCTCGTCTCCGAACCAGACAACGCCCTCCGCAGAGACCAGCTCGCCCAATTCTACATCCGCTGCGGCGACTTCGACCACGCCATCCCCACATGGCTCGACGTCACCGAAGACCGCTCCGCAGGCTTCATGGAAGTCAAAGGCCGCTTCTGGGCTCGGGTCGTCAATCCCACACTCGCCTCCGGTTCCCCCATCCACTGGCAGAATAAAGGAGGCGCATGGAGCGTCGCCCTCGACGCCATGGAACTCGCTCCCCCAGGTCACTGGATCGCCTCCACCGACGCCACCCACACCGACGCACTCCGCATGCACGGCGAGGTCTGGTGGCTCAATCTCCTCGACCTCTTCCAGTCCGGTAACGAATCCGACGCCTCCACCTCCCTCGCCGCCCAGCCAGCCATGGCCGCCAACATGGCCCCGGAACTCTCCGCCGCACTCCGCACCGTCCTCGCTCTCCGCGCCGAACGATCCCTCGAAAACATCGTCTGGCCCCAGCTCTCTCGCGGCAGCGCCAGCCCGGCATGGTTCGAACAACTCAGAATCCTCACCGCCGCAGCCCGCGCCTCCACCTCCACCGACAACCCCGCCGTCCTCGCCGTCGCTCGCCACCCCGCCGCCATCGCCCTCACCTTCGCCGTCGGCGGCTGGCGCGAAGCCGCCCTCCGTCTCCACCCATGGGATTCCATGGAAGGGCTCCCAGACGACATGACCTACACCGTCGCCATGTGCCACCGGCTCAACCGGGGGCCCGCCGCAGCAGCAGATCTTCTCAGAAACTCCTCCTCCCCTCTCCTCAACGGCCTCGCCGCAGAATGCCTCATCGCCAGCGGCAATATCCCCGACGGCCTCAAACGCCTCGCCGCCACCGCCACCGACAACTCCGACGCAGGCCGCCGCGCCGCATGGCTCCTCTGCCTCGCCTCGCTCGAAAAACGCGACTTCCCCACCGCCGCCGCCACCCTCGCCTCTTCCCCCGGCTTCGCCGAATCCCTCCCCGGCAAGGAAATCGCCGCCAAACTCGCCCTCGCCACCGGCAAAACCGCTGAGGCCACCACCCTCTACAAGGAAGCCGCCGCCGCCGGTTCCCCAGAAGGTGCCACATGGGTCCTCCGAGAAGCCGTCAAATCCGGCAACCACGACGCCGCCAAGGAAGCCTCCATGGACCTCCGCGAACTGCTCCCGGACGTCATGCAGTCCCGCGCCAACCAGCTCCATCTCCCCGCCGCACCCCCTAAATGAACGGCCGGGACGCCATCGCCGCCGCCGCGCTCGTCACCTCCGGTGCCGTTCTCTGGTGGCGCGCCGTCCAGCAAGGCGACATGTCCCTCGCAGACGCCGCCCCACTCCTCATCGCCTTCCCGCTCGCATGGCATCTCGGCCAGCCATGGTCGCTTGATCGCCAGCGCCCCTGCTCATGGCCCATTCTCGGCGCTGCCGTCGCCGCCGTCGCCCTCGGCGAATCCCTCAGCCTCCCGTTCCTCAGCGGTCTCGGCTGGGTTCTCGCCGTTGCCGCCTCCGGCATCCTCCACAGTCTCTCCTCCATCCCCCCAAGGCGGCTCCTCCTCCTCCCGCTCCTCGGCTTCCCATGGCTCGTCGGCGCAGGCGGTCTCGGCTGGTACTTCCGCCTCTCCGCCGCATGGATCGCTGAACTCTCATTCTCCGCCGCAGGCTTCGCCCTCACCCGGGAAGGCACCCAACTCTCCATCCAGGGCGAACCGCTATCCGTCGAAGCCGCCTGCGCAGGCCTCGGCTCGCTCCAGGCCATGCTCCTCGCTGGCACCGCCGCCGCTCTCCTCGAACTCGGCCGCTCCCGCCGCTTCTGGCTCGCCCTCCCCATCCTCGCCGCCGCCGCATGGCTCGGCAACACGCTCCGCGTCCTCCTCCTCTCCGCCGTCACCCTCAGCTCCGGCCACGCCTTCGCTACAGGCTGGTTCCACAATGTCTCCGGCTGGGCCGTCCTCGCAGCCATCTTCGGCGCGTGCCTCGCTCTCTTCCGCTCATGGGCCTCCCCAACCCATCGCACCATCACCATCACCACCACGAGCCCCACACCGCCGCCATGATCCGCGCCCTCACCAGCCCGGCAGGCCTCACCCTCGCGCTCGCCACCCTCGCCGCCGCCCCCTCCCTCTCGGAAGCCTTCCTCCACGCCCCGCTGGAACGATTCTCCGTCCTCTCCTTCCTCATCTGGATCGCCCCGCCCGTCCTCCTCCTCTCCAAGCGGCTCAAATTCCCCGCCAGCCACCCGTCCCGCTCCTCAGCCCTCGTCGCCCTCGCACTCCTCTCCCTCGCCGCCAGCGCCCTCCTCTCCATCCACGCCCTCGCTCACGCCGCGCTCGCCCTCGCCCTCGCAGCTCTCTGCCACGCTCCACACCTGCGCCTCGCCCTCTGGCTAGTCGCCGCCTTCGCATGGATGCCCGCCTCCGGCTGGCTCACCGCCACATGGCCCGCCACCACCGCCATCCGCCTCGCCCTCGCCTCCCTCGGCGCTCTCGCTCTTCTCCTGCCTTCTCCCGTAAAGCCGCCCCCGCCCCGCCCCCTCCCATGACCGCCCCAGATCCCCAGTCCCCGGCTCCAGCACCCACCCCATCCTCATCCCGCAGGATCCTCCTCTACGGCGTCGCCCTCACTGCCCTCACCATGGCAGCCGCCTCCTTCATCCCTCTCACCGACGCCTCCGCCAGACTCAACGCCTTCCCACTCAAAGGCGCTCGCTACGCCAGCCGCGAGGTCCCCCTCGACCCCGCTGAAATCCCCATCATCGGCGCCGCTCGCTGCATCAAACGTCTCTGCCAGACTCCCACCCAGCGCGTCCTCATCTCCATCATCGACGGCACCAGAAACCGGCACGCCATGCACGACCCCGAATACTGCCTCCGCGGCTCGGGCTGGCTCTCCACCGCACGCCACTCCTTCGCCGTCCCCGGCGGCACCGCCTGCCGCCTCGAACTCAAAAAGGATTCCCTCACCTCGGAAGCCGTCTTCTGGTTCTCAGACGGCGAATCCCGCCACGGCTCCCCCGCCAAAGTCTGGCTCCAGTCCGCCGCACGCCGTCTCTCCTTCGGTCAAGGCGGCCCCGCCCCGGTCCTCATCCTCATCTCCCCCGCCACCCCCGGCACCTCCATCAACTGGCAGGCCCTCATCGAGGAAATGCCGGAACTCGCCAATCTCTGACCCGCCGCGCCCACGGTCAATTTCCAGACTTGTCGCGCCAGGCTCCCCACGCTAAATCCTCCACGGCACGCCGACTCCCGGCCGCCTTCCATCCCCTCATCATCCACTCCACTCAACTCCACCACCCCATGGGAAACATCCAGTTCGGCTCCGAAGTCTACACATGGTTCATGCAGGGCACCGGCAAGGGCTACGACAATAAGCTCGACCACATGATCAAGGTCGCCGCTCAGGCCGGCTTCACAGGCATCGAGCCCATGGTCCTCGAAATCTCAGAAAGCGCCCTCGGCTGCGGCAAATACTGGCTCGGCGACTTCTGCGACCCCATCCGCCTCAAAGACGCCCTCGACGCCCACAACATGAAACTCGCTGGCCTCGCCCTCGTCTGCGCATGGGACGGCGAAGAAGAAGCCCCCAACGAACGCGCCGCCGCAGACTTCACCATCAATCTCCTCAAACACTTCCCAGGTGCCATGCTCGGCACCGTCACCCTCCCCAGCGGCCGCTCCAAAGACCTCCAGCGCCGCCGCCTCAACGTCGCACGCAACGTCAATAACGTCTCCAAACGCGCCGCCGATCAGGGCCTCAAGTGCTCCTATCACCCTAATAGCCCGCCCGCCTCCATCGTCCGCACTCAGGAAGACTACGACGTCGTCCTCAGCAGCCTCGACCCCAAAGTAACCGGCTGGACCCCCGACGTCGGCCACATCATCCGCGGCGGCATGGACGTCATCGCCACGCTCAATAAATGGGCCCACCTCGTCAACCACATCCACTACAAGGACTTCTCCGGCGACGGCCCGGAACCATGGGCCCAGATGGGCACCGGGAAACTCGACTTCCATAAAATCACCGAGTGGCTCGTCCTCCGCAACTACTCCGGCTGGATCATCTGCGAAGATGAAGCCCACGTCGCCGTCGACGACCCGGACGGCGTCACCATCCAGAACGGCCAATGGTGCAAGGATAACCTCGCCCCCATCGTCGGCTGACCCAACCACCCTCTCCCTAACGCCCGGTCCGCGCCTCACCCGCGCCGACCGGGCGTTTCTTTTTTAACCCAACCCCAACCATCCCCTTCCCTCCGCGCCTCGCCACCGTTCCGGTTGCCCCAAACCATTTCTGACGGACATTTCCCAGGAATCCCCTCCCCCCCCCCCCCCCCCCCCCCCCCCCCCCCCCCCCAAAACCCCCCCCCCCCCCCCCCCCCCCCCCCCCCCCCCCCCCCCCCCCCCCCCCCC
>JAIXPK010000432.1 GCA_027486335.1 Verrucomicrobiaceae bacterium
AGTGTTGATGCCAAGGTGCTTCGCCGCATGAGAGCGGGGAAGGGTGGTGCGGTGTTCACGCCGGTGCAGTTTCTGGATTTCGGGACGCGTGCGGGAGTGGACCAGGCGCTGTCGCGGCTTGTGAAGGCGGGAACGATCCGGCGGTGCGGGCGTGGGCTTTACGACATTCCGCGCAGCCACCCGTGGTTTGGGACCTTGTCGCCGGATCCGGAGTCGGCGGTGCGAGCGATGGCGGCGCGGCAGGGGATTGAGCTAAGGCCCACTGGAGCTGAGGCTGCGAATCTGCTGGGTCTCTCGGAGCAGGTGCCGGCAAAAATGATCTACCTGACCAACGGGCGAGCTCGCAAAATGAAGATCAAGAATCTGCCGATTGAGCTGCGCCCGGGAGGATGCCGCCAAATGGCGATGTCTGCGCGGCCGACGGGCTTGGTGGTGGCAGCGCTGAAATCGCTGGGCCGCGGACACATTACGGAGGTCCGGTTGGCGCGGCTGCATCACGACCTGCCGGAGAAAGACCGCCGTACCCTGCTGAAGGAACTGGCGCTGGCTCCGGCCTGGATGCATGGTTGGCTGCGTTATCTGGCCACAGGGAAGAGGGACGGGCGATGAATCTCATTGCCAGAGCAAGGGGGACCCTGCGCCGGGAGGGGTTTTTGGCGAGGAAGATGCCAAGGGCGCAGGAATCGGGAGGAAATTGGCTGACAGGGGGCGGCTGCTGGTTATAGGAGATGGAACCAACAAAGCGTACCATTTGAACTATGCCCGCCCGCTTCAATTCGCCCGAGAAGAAAGGCTCCATCGCCAACTTTGGTTTTGATGCGAGTCTCTGGAGGGAAGCGGTCATCCAGGGTGAAGTGAAGGCGCCGGCTTCCCGAAGGGTAATCACGGCGATGTTCATCACTCCGGCGTCTCGCGGTGGGGGTATGTCGGCTTTACTTGGGTGCAGAACTTCCCCTGCCACTTCTTCCCTCGGAGTAATGCTGTTCTCGGTGTCGCAGGTGGCAGGATGCCGACCAATCGATCGGTAGCAACGATGAGGTCTGTCGCGCCCTCATTGATGCGGACGCCGTTGGGTGCATCGTCTGGTTGCCCGGTCAATTTATGAAGAGTTCTCTATCTATATAACTGTTATGGCGGTTTCATTCACCCAAGGTTATCTCCGCTATCTGATGCGCAGGCAAGATGTACAGGAGTATAATCTTGGCTCAAACATTGATTCAATTTTTTTAGAAAGGTTGACGGCTGCAAGGGAGATGTTGAATGCGGCGAACTATTCTGTCGAAATCAGCCGTCCCTTTCGACCAAGTGCCACCAGTAAAGATCTCCTCTTTAAACCATCCCGCTTTGAGGATAAATTATACATACGCCATCTAAATCGCCGCCTTACTGCGGCCTACAACGTCCGGCACACTAACCGTAACGATGTAGTCAGACAGGTCCGAGAATTAATGAGAGCGGACACGCATTTAAGGATCGTCAGAACCGACATCAGAAGGTTCTTTTGCAGTGTGAATTTTGAAGTTATTCTGGAGCAACTTCGCGCTGATGGGTTTCTGACTTCCGCTGAGATTGATGCAATTGCGAAAATTGCAGAGTTTACAGCGAATTTTCAAATGAAGGGTATTCCTTGGGGGTTATCTATCAGCTCAACTCTCGCAGAAATGTATCTTCTCAAATTTGATCACAGGAAGGATTGTGTCCGATTTGGCGGAGTCATTGAAATCACTTCCAGAAGTAATCGTGAGCGATGTTGAAGATGTTATTCTTCGTGAATCTTTGTCTGTCCTGAAGCAAGTTGTTGAGACTCAAGATTCTTGCCGACTCGAAATGGCAAATTTTCTTGTGTGCATTCGTGGCATAAAGCACTATTGGCGGATTCCGGAGTCGTTTGTTCGCTTCTTGACATCGCCGCTGAGGAGTGATCAGAAGGGAATAGATTATTTCCTATGCGTATCGATTCTTTATTTTGTTGGAGATCGAGTGGAGTATCGGCAATTACAGAGTGAAATACTCAACGAGGCTGTGGCCCGTATTGACGCGGTTGAGAATCTCCTTGCCGACACCGAACTCATGTGTCTATCTTTGGACTTGATGAGTTGCCCTTGGGTGCCCCACTCATCAAAGAAGGTGATTGCGAAACGAGTGATTGTAGATCTGGGAACCCCAAACCCAAGAATTGATGAAGTCAACGCTTTTGTCAATGAGTTTTGTCGCGAAACTTGGTTTTTTGACTGGCGAAGCACGGTTTCGAACAGCATTTATCTGCAAAAAAAAGAACTTTCGCTGTCCTACTGAATGGGTATACTGGATTTGCGCTGGTGAGTGCCCTGCTGTTTATGCAGTAGAGACCCGAAAATTAAAAATTGCGGGCAAATTATACAGTTTCGTGAGACGCGCGTCTGACGAAACTGCGTGGTTCGCCACACACACCCTATCCTAGCGTCACAAGGCCATCCGTCTGGGTGGCCTTGTTGTGTCTTCCATTACTGATAACGAGTGCTGTGCACGCAAGCAAGGACTTCGCGACATGATGCTGACTGAGTCAGGTAGACTGATGCCCCATTCCCGGCAGATCAGGGGCAGTTTGGGGCTGCAGCATTCATCGAAGAGCAGCTTGAGCGCGGTGGTCATGCCGCGTTGGCGCGTAAGCGTCACGCGGGCGACCTCTATTCAAGAGATAGCGTAAATGTCATAGGTATTCCATATGACATCTATGAACGCGGAATCAGTGATTTTGAAAACGGACCGCCAAGGGCGGGTGCG
>JAIXPK010000295.1 GCA_027486335.1 Verrucomicrobiaceae bacterium
CTCAGCGCCTCACTTCCGTCGGCGCATGCCCAAGTTGCCGCTACTGGCGGCACAATCACAAGCTACACTGACGGTGGAATCACCTATGACGTCCATACATTTACTGGCAGCGGTACGTTTAACGTGACTGGTGGCGGCAGCGTCGATTATCTGATCGTTGCCGGCGGCGGCGGCGGCGGCGGCGGCACGGGCGGCGGCGGCGGAGCAGGCGGTTTTGTGACCGGCACAATCACCGTTACTGACTCCACGGCATATACCGTTACCGTCGGTGCTGGGGGAGCGGGCGGTAGAGCAAACACTTCTCCTTATCGGGGAACCAACGGAAAAAACTCGGTCTTTGCTGGTGTCATGGCTGTCGGCGGCGGCGGCGGCGGCTCCAACTATCCTAACCCCGCTGGCTTCACGGAGCCGACCGTTGGCGGTTCCGGTGGTGGCGGAAGTGGTGGTGTGGGTCGTCTCGGAGCCTCTGGCACCGGCCTTCAAGGGAGTGCTGGCGGGACTGTTCTCAGTTGGGGCGGCCCCTTTGCGCCCGGGGGTGGTGGCGGTGCCGGGGCAGCCGGCACGAATGGGAATGGCCAAGGGGCAGGTGCCGCTGGTGGTGCAGGACTCTCAAGTTCCATCTCGGGCATCGCGAAATTTTATGCCGGTGGCGGCGGCAGCGGAAACTTCAATGGCAACGGCGGTTTGGGCGGATTGGGTGGCGGCGGAAATGGAGGCAACCCTAGCTCTCCTGCCTCCGGGGCAGCCAATACGGGTGGAGGTGGTGGTGGACAACGCCAGAACCAAGACGGCGCCGCTGGCTCAGGCGGCTCCGGCATCGTGATCATCCGGTTCATCTCAACCAGGCCGAACCCGACCTCAACCAATGCCACGCTAGCGGCGGATGAGAACACGGAAATTGCACTGACGGCAAGCAATTTTGGCTATGCCGATCCCGGTTCTGTCGCGCTCGCTGCCGTGCAGATTACCACGCTTCCGGCGCTGGGCACATTGAAATTGAGCGGAACTCCCGTAGTGAGTGGCTCTCTTCCGCTCACGGTTGCGGTGGCCGACATCGGCACCCTATCTTACCTGTCGCCGTTGGGAGGGTTCGGTTCGCCTTACACCACCATGGGGATCAAGGTTCAGAATGCGAACACCCTTTTGAGCTCCCACGCGTTGATGACGGTGAATGTTACGGATGTGAACCAGGCGCCCACCTCCACTGGCGGATCGGTGATCCTGAGAAAAAACACCGTGAAGACGTTCACAGCTGCGGAGTTCCCATTCTCGGATATCGATGGCGGTGGCACCTTGCAAGCGATCAAAGTGACTTCGCTCCCGAACCCGACCAAGGGCACACTGAATCTGTCTGGTACCCCCATAACCCTGGACCAGGTGGTAGCCGTGGCCGATATCACGGCCGGGAACCTCACCTACACTCCAGTCACTGACTACACCGGGTCCGAACCGTTCAATTTCCAGGTGCGCGATGCGGCTCTTTTCAGTGCGGATGCCACGATGGCGATCACCGTCACGCCAGACATCATCGTGCAGAACCCGAGCTTCGAGACGATAGGACAATCGCTGGGTGGACCATGGGCTACAGCCGCCGCCGTTTGGAATGCGAGTCTTACTTACGCGCAGACCAATGATAATGCTCGATTTGCGACTCGCACGGACGCCGGTATCTGGTATGCCAACTTAACGGATCCCGGAAATACATTCTATCAGAATCTGGGAGTCTCCGTTAACTCGGGAGATACCCTTGCGGTGACATTCTATGGCGGGAGAGAAAACGGCCGAGTCGGGGGATTAATGGCTGCCACGTTCCTGGTCGACGGTATCCCGTACACCGAAACCTTTGACACGACCGGATTGGCGCCTGGCACCTGGCAGAGCTACACAATGACGAAGACCATTGCGAACTCGGGCGCTCTCACTCTTCGATTCAGCAATGTGAGCGACAGGCCATGGCTCGACAACATCAGCAATATCAGCGTGACGAGCGGTGGTGGCGGATTTGCCAACTGGGCTCCTGCGGGCGGGCAAACCCCGGGTGAAGACTACAATAACGACGGGGTGCAAAACGGCATCGCTTACTTCATGAATGCGACCGGACAAGCCACCCTTCCGGGCCTCATCGACAACACGGTGACTTGGCGCAATGGCGGCAACATTCCGAGCACCGAGTATGGTGCCGACAAACAGTTCGTCGTGCAAACTTCGCCTGACCTCTTGAACTGGACTCCTGTTGACATTGGCGATCCGAAACTCGCAAACACCGCCAGCTCGGTTTCATACACCCTGCTGCCGCTCGAACCCGGCGAGGACAAACTCTTCGTCCGTTTCGTCGTGATGCCGGACTGACCGACGGAGTGCCGAAAAGAAGTGTCGTTTCCTCCACATTCCACGATCCCCGAAGCGTCTTCCTCTTCTCGTGGCTCTTGTGTCTTATGTCTTGCCGCTTCTCGTCTTGAGTCTTCCTCCTTTTCCGGAGTTAATGGTTTTTCTCCGGGATCCCCGCGGGGTCGCCAGTGCGCACTAGCGCGCCCCGCACGTTCATCCTTTGAAAGCCTGGCAAGTCAGATGTCGTTGCGAATGAGTCGGAATTTTCAGAAGCGGTTTGACTCTCAATCGATGTTTGGTGATTTCAGACCCCCTCTCTCCCCATCCCGCCGGCGACGCCACCCGCGAAAAGCAAATTCCTATCAGACGTGGTGCGCGGAGTTCGCGACGGCACCGACCTTGAAGCTGAACTTAGATACGCTCGTTTTCTCGGTGAACTGCATCCGGAGACGAACGTCGTCTGGATTGGATGCGAAGCGGAATGGCAACACCTCAGTTCCAGCGCGATTCGTGAGCTGGAAGCTATCGCAGTTGGCAGCGGCTCGCGTTATGTGCCGGATACCGTTGGGATTTATGGGCTGGTGGGCGACGAAGAGTGAGAACGAAGCCATATTCTCAAACCCGGGCGTGACGCTTATCGGCGAGCGGTCTGCCGTGGAATTGGTTTCATCCCGGGATCACGCCGTGGTGCGCTATTCCGATGCGGCGTCACCCGCTGGCAAGGGGCAATTGATGGCCGCTACAGCCTCCTTGCGGTTCAGCACGTGTGGCAACCGGCGGGTCGCCCGCGCCCTCAAATTGGAACCGAATTCATTCTTGCCAATACTTTGTCGAGAGACCACGCAGGACTCTCACCTTGATCTGTATGCGCGCATGGAGTGTATTGGGGCCGCATACGCGGCGGACAGGCAATTAGATCTTTGTGGCCTCGGTGTAGGCTCCGCCTTTATCATCAGGAAAGCTAAATCACTGTGGGAAGTCGTTGCCGATTCTGTTGGTTCGGATTTTGGGAGCGAAAAGCAGTCATATTCATTGAATTTCAGGCAGTTGGAAGAAAAGGACACCCGGCCGAACGCCCCGTTTGCAAATGGATATTCCACCAGATATGGTGAAATATGAACCTGTTCGAAGATAATGTGCGTCTCGTCGTTTTAGCGGTCTTTATTCTGTCGCGTTTAGCCCACGCGGGTTTGCCGGACCAACAGCAGTTTATCAATTCCGCCATAATTGAGGCGGAAGGCAAGCTCACAGGGAAGCACTCCTTTTTTATACGAATGGAGCTTGCTAAGTTCCAACCCGGGGGAAAAACAAAAGAAATCTCATTTTATGGTGGAGACAGTAAGACTTTTCAGCCAGATGTTATTGTTTCAGGACTCAAACTAAGTATTGATGGAAAGGATATCGTAATTCCAGTTGGTTTACTTGAGGATCTTGGCGATCCTTACTGGTGCGTCCCTGAGATAGCAAGCGTCAACGGGGCAATGTATGTAACGATTTCAGGAGGTAATGCTGGTTGGAGCGACTACACCGCCAAGATCAAGATTGTAAAAGGAAAGATCATCCAAAGAGAAGTGTCTAATCGTATGGCCACTCTAAATCTCAACGCCAAACCAGATGTCAGGAAGTTTAAATAATTATGCGAATATAGCAAAAAAATAGGGGTTTTGTGGATATTTACTATTTTCTCGATTATAAATTGTTGGATACGACGGCAGAGTATATGCAGTCGTATAATTGGATTTATAAACCATTTAATATAATAGAGGGAGTTATATGGATTTTATATATCCCGAAGACTATAAAAAATTATTGGAGTCGTTCAGATAGATCTATCGTAATTGGGCAATGCGTATCGTTTCTTTTGTTTGGCATGAGTGATTTCATTGAATTTTATTCAACCTCAGTATTTCTTATTCTGTTTAAACTGTCAATACTAATCGCATTGATAGTCGGGCATAAAGCCATATTAAAGTCAATAAACAATGCTTCCAAACAAGGTGATTCGCCGGAACCGGATTCGCCGGCCCGGTGATCCGGGTCTTTCTGGCAACTTTGATGCCTAATTCCATCAATCACACCAGAAGGCGGTTTCTGCGATGGAGCATCGCCATCATTGCGATGGCTCTGTGTGGGAAGGCCTATTTTGTATGGATGAGTATTCGATGCCCGACAAGCCGCTATGCTGAAGAGCAGCTTGATTCGTTCCTCACTCTTTAGGGTTTGAGGATGTTGTGCTGTGATTCACCTGGGGTGAAGGCCCCATGGTCTGGGGATTGCGGACTGGGCAGAGTGTGGGTCTATGAAGATGCTGATGGACTCGACGGATGGGTTGCCTGATTCCGGGGCGCTGAATGATGAGGTGATGGAAGATGCGGCGTAACCGTGTCAGCAACCCATCACCCTGCCGTGACGACTGGCGCGCGGGCGGCCTGCCAGCGGCTCGGCGTCAGGGTCTTCGCCAGCTCTGCAACCTTGTCGGGGTGCGCCGCGGCGA
>JAIXPK010000095.1 GCA_027486335.1 Verrucomicrobiaceae bacterium
CGGGGGGTTAGGGTGCCGATTTCGATGAAGCCGAAGCCGAGGGCGGCGAAGCCGTCGATGGAGGAGCCTGATTTGTCGAGACCTGCGGCGAGCCCGACGCGGTTAGGGAAGCGGAGCCCCCAGAGGGAGAGCGGGGCGGCTTCTGGGGTGGGCGGGAGGAGTTTGGGGAGACCGCAGCGGACGGCGGAATTGAGGGCGGCGAGGGTGACGTGGTGGGCCTGTTCTGCTTCCATGGAGAAGGCGAGCGGGCGGAGCAGCGGCCATGATTTTTCCATGAGGAAGCGGGCGGCGGATTGGAGCGGGTGTCGGGCGCTGGAGGTCATCGCCCTTGACTCATGGCTGGCACCCCCCTAGTGGCAAGGGTTCAACCAACGATTTTCCCCGACCCGAGATGGATCTGATTTACGAAGGAAAGGCCAAGAAGCTGTTCACGACTGAGAACCCGAGCGAGTTGCTCATGAAGTTCAAGGATGATGCGACGGCGTTCAACGGCGAGAAGAAGAGCACCTTTGCGGAGAAGGGGCGGCTGAACAAGACCCTGAGCCTGCATTTGTATCAATTGCTGGAGAAGGAAGGTGTTTCGACGCATTTTGTGCGTGATGACGGGCCGGACACCTTGATTGTGAAGCGGGTGGAGATCATTCCGATTGAAGTGGTGGTGCGGAACATTGTGGCTGGGAGCCTGAAGAAGCGGACTGGGTTGCCTGAGGGGCAGCGGTTGCGGCAGCCGATCATTGAGTTCTGCTACAAGAGTGACGAGCTGGGTGATCCGATGGTGAACGACGAGCACATCCGGGAGTTGAATCTGGCGCGTGGTGATGAGCTGGAGAAGATCAAGCGGAGTGCGTTGAAGATTAACAGGTCGCTGTCGGCGTTCTTTGCGAAGGCGGGGCTGACGCTGGTGGATTTCAAGCTGGAGTACGGGCGGTTGTTTCCGGACAAGCACAACATTGTGCTGGCGGACGAGATCAGCCCGGACACGTGCCGGTTGTGGGATTCGGTGACTGGGAACAAGCTGGACAAGGATCGGTTCCGGCAGGATCTTGGTGACTTGATCGAAGGGTATTCTGAAGTTCTGCAACGTGTTGAAAATGCGCTCGCTGGTCGCTGAAGTCACGGGTCGATTTGACCATGCGGGGGACGCGAACCGTCTTCTGTACACGCCATTGCCTCGGGAGCTGACGGTGCGTGAGACGCGTCGTTATCTGGTTGAATTTACGGGGGATGAGGGAGCGCTGACGGCGTTTCTGGCGAAGGTGCTGGCGGATTCGGTGAGTCATGAATTGCGTGTGGGTGGGACGCCGTTGTTTGAGGGGAGCAGTTTCATTCTGGATTACGGGATGAAGGGTGGGGCGCTGGATTTGGAGAAGGAGACGATCCTGGCGCATCATCGAGGGGATGCGGGGGCTGGGTTTCGGATTGAGAGCCTGCGGATCAACCGGCGGCTGTATGTATTTGACGCGGCTGGGTCGCCGGAGACGGTGGCCTTGGCTGGGCGTTTTGTTCGAGACATTGTGAATCCTGCGATTCACACGTATCAGGTGATTTCCGGAAGTTCGCAGGCAGTTTGTACCACGGCTTGACAGCCGAGCGGTGGGCATTATGGTCCGCCCCCTTTCAACCCATCCCTTTCCAAGAATACCATGGCCAATAACAAGTCCGCCGAAAAGCGCGTGCGTCAGACGGAAGTCCGCACGCTTCGCAACAAGTCGATGAAGACCCGCGTGAAGAACACGCGGCGTGCAGTGGGAGAAGCTGTGGCGGCGAAGGATGCCAAGGCAGCGGCTCCGAAGGTGGCGGCGTTGTCGTCGGCTGCTGACAAGGCTGCGAACCGCGGGGTGATTCACAAGAACAAGGCGAACCGGATCAAGGCGCGTGCGGCGAAGGCTGTGGCGGCGGTGGCCTGAGTTCGGGTTAAGATTTCAAGGAAACCGGCTGCTGTCTGCGGATGGCGGCCGGTTTTTTGTGCGTCTGGGGCGCGGAGTGGCCATGTGGGCAGGGAGTTGTGTGGTTGTGTGGCGGTGAAGGTGTGACAAAGGCGTGGGTTGGCGACCGTCTGGATGGGAGCCAATTATGAAATCCGTGCTGCGTTTTGTTTTTCTTGCTGGGGTCTGCTGTGCTGCAGGGTGGGCGCGTGCGGAGGTGGTGGTGGAGTCGCCGAGGGATTATCAGGTGGTGCAGCGGGACGGGAGCGGGTTTGGGACGGTGGAGTTATTCGGGCGGGTGTCGGGGACGGAGGCGGTGGAGGCGAAATTTTTCCGGGAGGGTGAGAGTGAGCCGGTGGTGGAGAGTCGGGTGGTGCCGGAGGCGGACGGGTTTGCGGCGACGTTGCGGGTGCCTGCTGGTGGGTGGTACCGATTGGAGGTGACGGCGAAGGATGGAGCGCGGGTGGAGGTGGCGCATGTGGGTGTGGGTGAGGTGTTTGTGGTGGCTGGGCAGTCGAATTCGGCGAATCACGGGGAGGAGCGGCAGCGGAGTGAGAGTGGGAAGGTGGCAGCGTGTGATGAGGGTGGGCGGTGGCGGGTGGCGGATGATCCGCAGCCAGGGGCGAGTGGTGGAGGCGGGAGTTTTCTGCCGGGTTTTGGGGATGCGATGGTGAGGAGGTTTGGGGTGCCGGTGGGGTTGGTGGCGTGCGGGATTGGGGCGACGAGTGTGAGGGAGTGGCTGCCGGAGGGGGACGTGTTTCCGAATCCGCCGACGATTGAGGGACGGGTGAGGAAGCGTGAGGATGGGCAATGGGAGAGCAAGGGCGAGGCGTTCCGGAGTTTTACGGGTCGGGTGAAGGCGTTAGGGTTGCGGGGATGCCGGGCGGTGTTGTGGCATCAGGGGGAGAGCGATGCGAATCAGGCGGATGCGAGCCGGACCCTGCCGGGGGAATTGTATCGGGCGATGATGGGGCGGTTGATTGGGGAGACGCGGCGTGCGGTTGGGTGGGACGTGCCGTGGTTTGTGGCGCAGGTGAGTTATCATGTGCCGGGGGACGAGGCGTCGGCGGAGATTCGGGCGGCGCAGGCGGCATTGTGGCGGGACGGGGTGGCGCTGGAGGGGCCGGACAGTGATGCGATCAAGGGGATGATGCGTGAGAATGGGGGGAAGGGCGTGCATTTCAGCGGGCCTGGGTTGCGGGAGCATGCGGCGCGATGGGTGGAGAAGGTGGGGGTTTGGCTGGAGCGGGAGGTGGAGGTGATGCCGGGCGGCCTGGTGCTGGATCTTGATGCGCGGCGCGGGGTGACGGCGGTGGATGGGGGGCGGGTGGTGAAGTGGCGGAATCAGGTGGCGGGGAGTGCGGGGCAGGATTTTGTGATGCGGGATGAGGGGCGAGGTGAGGCGGGGAGCGGGCGGCCGACTTTGATGAAGGATGAGATGGGGAGAGCGATTCTTGATTTCCGTCAGCAGGAACTGGTGTGCATGGATGAGGATGCGTTTGATGGGTTGGTGCGCGGGAGTGGGTGCACGTGGGTGGCGTTGCTGCGGGTGCATGAGCAGCGGGAGGGGTTGAAGGATGTGAATTCGTTTTTCGGGAACCTGCGGAATGAGGGGATGTATGAGGGCGTGTGGGGATGTTTTGACGATGACAACACTGTGTGGTGGGGGCCGCGGAACGGGCTGAGTTTCGGGCGATTTGACGGGAACAATCCGAAGATTGCGGGGCCGAAGCTGGAGGTGGGGCGGTATCATGTGGTGGCGGGGCGGTTAGGGTCGGGGACGGGAATGGTGAGGGCGGAGTTGTTTCTGGATGGCGGGATGGTGGTGGCTGGGGTAGAATTGCCGGTGAACGCGGCGGCGAATCCGTCGCGAATGGCGATCGGGCAGGAGCGGGATGCGATTCAGCATCCAGGGCATGAGTCGTTTGACGGGCAGATTGGGAGGTTTCTGATTTTCGGGCGGCCGCTGGGTGATGCGGAGCTGCAGGGGGTGATGGAGGGATTGATGAAGGCGGTGAAGCCGGCGGTGAAGGAGAGGAAGATCCTGTTTCTGGGGAACAGTATAACGTTGCACGGGCCTGCGCCGGAGATTGGGTGGGAGGCGAATCGGGGGATGGCGGCGAGCAGTGATGAGAAGGATTATGTGCATCTGGTGACGGCGGCGGTGGCGGCGGAGAGCGGGCGGGTGCCGGAGGTTAGGGTGAGGAACATTGCGGATTTCGAGCGTGGGTATGAGACGTGGGATGCGGCGGCGGTGCTGCGGGAGGAGTTGGCGTTCGGGGCGGAGACGGTGGTGGTGGCGATCGGGGAGAATGCGGGGGCGCTGGACAGTGCGGAGAAGGTGGCGGCGTTTGAGAGGGCGTGCGGGGGATTGCTGCGGGTGGCGGGGCGTGAGGGCGGGGCGCGGGTGGTGGTGCGGAGTTGTTTCTGGCCGGATGAGGCGAAGGACGGGGCGATGCGGCGGGCGGCGGAGATGGCGGGGGCGGAGTTTCTGGATATTTCCGCGTTAGGGCGGGATCCAGCGAATGCGGCGGGATCGGAGCGGGAGATCAAGCATGCGGGGGTGGCGGGGCATCCGGGGGATCGCGGGATGCGGGCGATTGCGGAGGCGATTCTTGGGGTGCTGCGTGGCGGGAGGGC